>PMZT01000246.1:0-60325 GCA_003170085.1 Planctomycetia bacterium
GTTGACGGCGACCGTGGTTTTGCCGACGCCACCCTTGCCGCTAAACACCAGCAGCGAGTTGTGGATACGCGGCGGCGGGGGCGAGCCGTGCTCAGGGCTCGCCGGGGCGTCAGGCATGGTCGCACCCGCAGCAGCCGTCGGTTTTCAGACACTGGCCGGCGACCGCGAGCGCGGCTGCCTCGAGCGGCGGGACGTCGCGGTCGAGGAGCGCCGGGCGGATACCGCGGGCTTCGAGGTCGGCGGCAATGCGTCGCCCCATGCCCCGGGTCACGACCATCGCGCAGTCGGCCACTGCCGCGAGCACGTCCGCGTGGTCGTGGTGGAGATGCGCTTCGTTGGGTGAGTTGCTGCAGGACTGGCTGTGGCCCGCGTGCTGGTTCAGCCGCCGCTCGCTCAGAACCGGCTTGCCTTCGGTCACTTCATATATCAGGAACAACGGCGCCCGGCCCAGATGGCAGGCCACCGTCTGCTCGTCGTCACAGGTAACTGCAACTTTCATCATTTGCTCCTTTGCTTGTATGCTGACGGAGATGCCCTCCTCGCCCGTAAAGGCCTGCTCCAGGTCTGCTATCAGGTCGCGAGCATCCTCGATGCCCACCGAGTAGCGGATGAGGCCGTCGGTGATTCCCGCCGCCAGCCGCTCCGAGGCCGGTACGCCAGAATGCGTCATCGATGCCGGATGCTCGACAAGTGTCTCGACGCCGCCGAGCGAGACCGCCAGCGTCGCGAGTTTCACGCGGTTCATCAGCCGCCGACCGGCCTCGATGCCGCCGCGTAACTCGAAGCTAATCATGGTTCCGTATCCGTTCATCTGTCGCCGCGCCAGTTCGTGCTGCGGGTGACTCGCGAGGCCAAGGTAGCGGACCCAGGCGACATCGGGCCTGCCCTCGAGCCACCGGGCAATCTCGGCCGCGCTTGCCTGCGCCCGGTCGACGCGCAACGCCAGCGTCTTCAGCCCGCGGTGCGCGAGGAAGGCCTGATGCGGGTCCATGCAGCAGCCGGTAAGCGTCATTGTTTGCCGGAGACTGTCGTGCATATCGGCATCACACGCGACGAGAACCCCGCCCACAACGTCGGCGTGCCCGTTGATGAACTTCGTAACCGAATGGAGGACCACGTCCGCGCCCAGTTCGAGCGGACGCTGCAGGTAAGGTGAAGCGAAAGTGCCGTCCACCACGAGCGCAGCCTGGCTGAGATGTGCCAGTTCTGCGACCGCCTTGATGTCAGTGACCTGCATCATCGGGTTGGACGGCGTCTCGACGTAGATCATCCTCGTCTCCGGACGCATTGCGTCGCGGACCGCGACCAAGTCCGACGTATCGACATAGGACGACGCGACGCCGTAGCGCGCCAGGTGCCGTTCCAGCAGCACGCGCGATGGGCCGTAGACCGAGGCAGTACTGACGACGTGGTCGCCGGAACGCAGCAGGGCGAGAAAGGCCGTCGTGACTGCCGCCATACCTGAACTGGTCGCAACCGCCCCGGCCCCGTCTTCAAGCGCGGTGACGCAGTCCTCGAATGCGCGGACGGTCGGATTGCCGATGCGCGTGTAGATGTAGCCGTCCGACTCGCCGGCGAAGCGGCTCGCCCCCTGCTCGGCGCTGTCGAAGGCGAAAGTAGAAGTCTGGTAGATAGGCGGTACGACGCTGCCGTATTCATCTTTGGGAACGCCCGCGTGGACGAGCCTGGTCGCGAACCCGGGTTCCCTAGTGGTCACAGCCACCCCCGGTCTTGCGTCGGCAGTCTGCTCCCGGATGGCCTTTCTTGCCGCATCCCGGGCACCGGCGCGCGGTCGTCCTGACGGTTCCGCCCTCGATGCTCAGAGCCATGCCAGAATGCAGGACCTGCGCGACCTTGCGCCGCGCGTTCTCGACGATGCGGCCGAATGTCTGCCGTGACACTTTCATGCGGGCGGCCGCCTCATCCTGGTGCAGGCCCTCCAAGTCGGCCAGCCGCAGGGCTTCAAACTCGTCCAGCGTCAGGTTCAACCATTCCAGCCGGCACGCCGGCACGCCGGCCGGCCTGAACACGCAGGCACCGGGCTTCCCGGCGATCCTGCGGCAATTAGTTGGTCGAGGCATGTTGGTGTAAGTCAATCATTATAGGCATATGCCCATAACCAGTCAAGCGCGGCAATGCCGGGCGTCCGGAAGTCTCCCGTTACCTCCGGCGGTTGACTTTCGGATTCGGCTGCCCTAACATCACGTAATGGACTACCGGTTGCTGTCGGTGTTTGCGCTCGTGCTGTGGGGGACATGGGGTTTCTTTGCCAAGACCATCTCTGGCAACGTTTCGCCCCAGAGTCTGGCATTCTGGAGTACCCTTGCCACGATGGTTCCGGTTGCCGTTTTCGCGCTTACGGACAGCACCGGTAAGTGGACGCGACCGCACCCGATGGCGCTCGGGGCCGGGCTCGCCTACGGTCTCGCGCTGGTGTTCTTCTTTGTCGCCCTCCGCCGGGGCCCGGCATCGGTGGTTGTGCCTTTGTCCGGCATGTACATCCTGATTCCGGCCGTGCTCGGATTCATCTTCCTCAAGGAGCAAGTCACGGTCTCGCACATCCTCGGGCTCGTCTGCGCCGGCCTCGCGGTTTTCTTCCTGAGCCGCTAGGCCCGGCGCGCACCTGACACGTCCCGGCGCCCGCCTGCAATCGCAGCCTGACCAGGTCACCGCTCGTCTGCGGACCGGGAGGAGCGTCAGCCGCCGATGCGCAGCGGGGACGTGTCGGCTTCCGACAACGGCGCTACGCGCAGCATCCCGGTGCCGTACTCGACCGTGACTTCGGGCTGTTCCCTGCCGTCGGAAAAGCGCGCGCACAGGCGCGCGGACGTGCGCACGTCGTCTGCGGCAGTCGAGTTGAAGAGAACCGTGAGGGGGCCAACTACATCCACGGGTTCGAGGGAGGTGTCCTCGGGCCGCACCAGATTCCTGAGCGCGGCGTTCTCAAGTTCATCCCGCCCTACGATAACCCGCGCGCGCGACGGCAGGCGGAAATGCCGGCCGATGCGCAGCATCCGCATGTGGCGAGGCGTGTCATCGTTGTGCTCAAACGCCTCTCGCAGCCGGGTAGCGAACAGGCGGTCGGTAAGCAGGCAACCGCCGGCCGGACACGGGTAGTCGTTGACGCCCAACTCCGCTGCCAGCGCAATCTGTGGCTTGCGCGACCGACCGCGGATGGCAAGCAGCCGGGTGCGGTCGACAAGGCCCTGAAGCTCGGGGACGGTCGGCTCAAGCAGGTGGGCGGACAACGGCCGCAGCAGGATTCCTTCGAGCCCCGATTCCTTCTCAATCAGCTTGAGCGCAGGCATGTGCTGGGACATCGGCCGTTCGCCCAGCACCTCGCCCGAGAAGACAAAGGCCGCGCCGATATCCCGTGCGTACTCACGGGCGCGGGAGAACGTGAACACGCGGCAATCGAGGCAAGGGTTCATGTTCCTGCCGTAGCCGTGGTGGGGGTGCTTGACCATCTCGATGTAGTCCTGGCCGGTCGGCACGACTTTGATGGGGACGTTCAACTCATGGGCGACCTTGGTCGCCTGGTGCTGGCAGCCTTTGCTCGTGCAGGTGCAGAACGGGCTCTTGTAGTTGAGCGCGTACACGTCGATGCCCTGGTCGAGCATCAGCCGGAATGCAAGGATGCTGTCGAGCCCGCCTGAGAGCATCCCGACAGCTTTGGTGCGTTCCATGAGAGCGTTCATCACAGGCGAGATTCTAGACGACCGGGCCTTGATGGTCAAGACAGCGGAACGGAGAGCGCGGTCACCCGCACAGTGCGCGGGATTTGACAAGGCCGGGGCGGGGTTTATCATCATATCAGTGACTGACACTAGGTCTGCCGTGATGCGCCGGAGGCGCGTGCCGTGATTCGGGATATTTCCCGGGGCCGTGCGCCTCGGAGACCGCGGGCAGACGTCAGTACCCACCTACGGGGTTCGACCACCAAGAGACAACAGGAGTAACCATGGCCAAGTACATCATAGTCCTGAAACCCATGACCGCCGATGCGGTGAAGACCGCCTGCGCGGCCGTCATCACAGCGTCGACCGGTACCGGCATAGCATTGGACTGGGCTTACGTCGACAGGAAGAGCAACCAGCCGATATGCTGCTGGGATGCGCCGGACCGCAAGAGTGTCGAGGAGCTGTTTCGGCGCGCCGGCCAGCAGATAGAGAACCTGCGCGAGGTGGAACTCTACAAGGCACCCCGCGGGTAGAGGTGCCGGAGTAGCAAATGCTCTCAACTTCCGGCCAGACGTGGGTCACGGCGACGCGGGAAACCGGCCGCGTCAGCTTGACTTGGTCGGCCCGGGTCATATGATTTGCGGATGGTCAGCCTGATGTTCTGTCGGCGTGTGAGGCCGATACCATGACTCGGTCGAACCGCTGGGGCCGTGCGCCCCGGAGACCGGACGACGCCAGGGCAGTACCCAGTTTGCAGTTTGCAGTTTGCAGTCCCCGAAATCCAAACACAACCTTAGATAGACAAGCGGCATGATTGACCGGCTTTGTGCCGGCAGTTTGCCGGCTCGGAATCTCAGAATAGGCCCTATAGGGCCTATAGGACCTGTGCCAGAGGAGGCATGATGTTGAAGAGGACCGATTTTAAAGAAGGCGACGTACAGGGATTTTACAGCGGCCCGGCCGGGTCGTTGTGGGAGCTTTGCATGACTGAGGAAATCCACTCGGGCGGCAAGGAAACCACCAACGTGCTGGCCAAGGCCCTGGGCCTGAAGCCTGGTATGCACGTTCTCGATGTCTGTTCGGCGCTGGGCGCGCCGGCCCGCCATATCGTGAAGGACCACGGCGTTCGGGTCACCGGGCTCGACTTCACGTCCGCGTACGTTGAGGAAGCCAACAAGCGCACCAAGGCCGCCGGGCTCGACAAGTCAATCTTGTTCGTGCGCGGCAACGCGATGGACATGCCGTTCCCGGCCGAGACGTTCGACATCATCTGGAGCCAGGAGGCGTGGTGCCACGTGCTCGACAAAGACAAGCTGATTGCCGAAGCGTTCCGCGTGCTCAAGCCGGGTGGGAAGCTCGGTTTCACCGACTGGATTGTCACCGGGCAAATCGCCGACGCCGAACTCAAGCCGCTGATGGAGATGATGGCCTTCCCGAACATGCAGAGCTTCACCGGCTGGCAGGAGGCGATGAAGAAGGTCGGGTTCAAGGTGCTTGACGCCAAGGATGAGACCGAGGCATACGCCCGCTGCTGGGATGACTACGTCCGCATCGTCACCAAAGACGCCAAGGATGGAATCATCAAGGCCAATGGCCCGGACATCTATGCGTTTGCCGAGAAGCTCGTGACCGACTGGCGTGCGGCTGCCTACGCGCACAAGGTCGGCAGAGGGTTCTACATCGCGCAGAAGTGACGTACAACCGAGCCCAGGGCTGAGCGTGATGCGTGCGGGCGGCACGCGCCTCGGTGCCGCTCGCACGCTTCAGCCCGCGAACACGGGATTGAGAAGAACATGACTGAGCACGGCCAATTGCTAGCCGAACTGGGCCTGAACGTCCCGCTGCACGACGAACTGTCGAGGGCCACTGAGCGGTCGTTCCAGCGCACCATCGGCGCGCAGCAGAACCGGCCGAAGGCGATGGCGTACTTCGACGGCGTGCTGCACGGCGCGCACGGCGGCCGCATTGCCGAACTGGTGGCGGCCCGTGCCGCCGGGCGCAAGGTCGTCGGCACGTTCTGCGTCTATGTTCCCGAGGAAATTGCGCTGGCCGTCGACGCGATACCCATCGCGCTGTGCGGGGGCTCGCAGTTCACGGTCCCCTACGCGGAGAAGACGTTCCCGCGCGACATCTGTCCGCTGGTGAAATCGACGCTGGGTATGGCGTTCGCGAAGATATGCCCATACGGGCCTATTCTCGACTACACGGTCGGCGAGACGACCTGCGACGTGAAGAAGAAGACGTGGGAAATCCTCGCCGACGATACGTTCCACGTGATGGAGGTGCCGCAGAAGAAGGAGGCCATCGACGTCGAACTCTGGCGCAAGGCCGTGCGCGAGTTCAGGGACAAGATGGAGCAACTCACCGGGAAGAAGGTTAGGACAGAGCGGCTGGCCGAGTCGGTCCGGGTTATGAACGACAAGCGCCGGGCCCTCCAACGCCTGACCGAGTTGCGCAAGGCCGACCCGCCGCCCATTTCCGGGCTGGACGCGTTGGCCGTGATGCAGGGCGCGCTGAACGACGAGCCGGTGCGGTTCACGCAGAACCTTGACCGGCTCAACGCCGAGCTGGTCGAGCGCGCAGCCGCGGGTGTGTCGCCGTTCAAGCAGGGCACGAAGCGGATCATGGTCTCGGGTTGCCCGTCGGTGATGGGCAACTGGAAGGTGCATCACCTCATCGAGGCGGCGGGCGCCGCCATCGTGGTTGACGAATCATGCACCGGAACGCGCTACTTTGAGAATCTGGTCGGCGATGCCGCGCAAGACCTGGATGCGCAGTTGGCCGCGATTGCCGACCGCTACCTGAAGATTAACTGCTCGTGCTTCACTCCGAACAGCGAACGGCTGGATGATGTGAAACGGCTGGCACGAGACTTCAGGGTCGACGGCGTCGTCCAGTACGTCCTGCAGTACTGCCACACCTACAACGTCGAGGCGATTCGGGTTGATGCTGCGCTCAAAGCGGCAGGCATCCCGTCGCTCAAGATTGTGACCGACTACTCCGAAGAGGACTCAGGCCAGCTCCGAACGCGCATTGAGGCATTCCTGGAGCAACTGGGCTAGCGTGAGCGCTGGATTAGAGACCGACAGAGTATTCGTTAAGGACCAAAGGAGGCAAGACATGAACCGAGCATGTGGAACCGCTGTTGTGGCGGCACTGCTGCTTGCGCAGGCAGCAGGCGCGGCCGTGATACCGACAATCGGCGGCGACCTCGGGGCGCAGTCGAAATACGTGTGGCGGGGAGCCGTGTTCAATCCCAGCCCGGTCCTATGGCCGGATGTCTGGGCAACCTGGAACGGGATAACCCTCACCGGCTGGACCTCGTTCAACCTCGCCGATAACACCCTTTACAATGACCCGGCGTTCAAGTTCACTGATGTGGACGTATTCCTCGAATACGCCCATACGTTCGGCCGGGTGACCGGTACGCTCGGATACGCTCAGTACATGTACCCGGGTTACTTGAGCGCCTTTCCATCAACGGGTGAGGTCTACCTGAAGGGTAAGGCCGACCTGAAAGTGCTGCAGGCGGGCGTAGCCGCCAATCTGGACGTGATTCACGTGAAGGGGTTGTACGTTTCCCCAAGCCTGTCGCGGTCACTTACGCTGGGCCCGGTCACGGGCACGCTGGCGGTGTCGCTCGGCTGGGGCACGGAGAAGCACAACGAGTACTACTACGGGGCCGACAAGGCCGCCCTCACCGACCTGACCGGCGGCTTGAACATCGCCTGGACTCCGCCCGGCTGCTGCGGTAAGTTCATGACCGTGACCGCCAACGGCGGTTACGCGCAACTGCTGGGCGTCTACACCGAAGGAACTAAGAGCAACGTCTGGGGCGGGCTGACGCTTAACTTCTTCTACACGCCGGGGAGCAGGTGATGCACACCACGACGGTATTCTGGATTGCCGCCATCCTGTATTCCGGGGTCTGCATCGCCCTGGGCGTCGTCAGTTGGGGAGTGAAGCGTCACAGCACCGCCGGCCGCCGGATTGCCGACTACTGGATCGGTAGTCGGGAGCTGCCAGGCTGGATGCTGGGCGTGTCGCTCAGCGCCGGCTGGTTGATGCTGGGCTGGATAGGGTATGGAATTTCCATGGTCTACCAGATGGGCCTGTCCGGTGTGTGGATGCTGTTTCTGCCCTGGTTCATCCTGATGCCAATTATCATCTGGATGGTGCCGTATGTCCGGCGTCTGCCCAACATCTCGCTGCCCGAGGCGCTGGAGAAGCGATTCGGACCCTCGTCTCGAACGCTGGTCGCGTTCTGCTCGATATTCGTGTTCGTTTCCTGGACCGGGGCCGAGACCTACATGCTCGGCCAGCTCGCCGCGCCGTTTCTGAAGATATCGCCGGTAATGGCGATGGTCGTCTTCATGTTTCCCGTGCTGGTGTACATCGGCCTCGGGGGCTTCCGTGCGGACGTGACGACCGACGTGCTGCAGTTCTCGATGATGGCGCTGTTTGTCGCCATCCTGGCCGTCGTCGGTTACGCCGCCGCCCATGCCCTGACCGGCGGGCACGTCCTGAGCACGTTGGCGCACACGGCAACGCCCAACTACGGTGCTGGCTCGATATTCCGCCTGTTTGCCTGCGGCATCTCCCTGCCTATCATCCTGCTGTTTGCGTTCATGCCCGGCTGGATGATTGAGCAGGACCTGCTGCTGCGAATCCAGGGAGCCAAGACTCTGAAAGAAGCCCACCGGATGGCCTGGACGGCGCTCGTGCTGGTCTGGGTCTTCGTCCTCGCGTTTCCCCTGTGGACTGCCTTCAATGCGCTGGTGTTGTTTCCGCCCGGAGTCGCGTCGAGCGCAGCGGCCATCGGCAAGGACGCAACCGGCATCATCTCGGCGATAATCCTCAAGTACTTCCCCGTCTGGGCGCAGGTCCTGATGCTTGTCGGCATCCTGGCCACGCAGATGTCCACGCTTGCCAACTTTGCCAACGTCACGGCCCTGCCCCTGATGTACGACTTCATCCAGCCGCGCCTGATGAAGAAAGCGAGCAAAGAATCGGCGCTGCGGTGGTCGCGGCCTATCCAGGTTCTTGCCTGCCTGCTGGCCCTGGTCTACGCGATAAACTCCACTTCCCTAATGGACGTCTATGTGTTGTCATCAGGAGTGCTGACGGCCTCGATTGCCATCCCGGCGTTCGCCGTGTACTGGAAGAAAGCCAATCGGCTGGGCGTGCTCCTCGCCGTGATTCTCGGTTTCGTGGGGAACGTCGGGTTCTACGTCCTCGAATACCACGTCTGGAACCACGTGTACAAACCGACCTGGATGGCGAGCACCTACCTCGGCTACATCATCGTCGGCATGGTCGGTTCGCTCCTCGGGCTCGTGCTGGGCTCGCTACTCGGCAAACGCTCGTCCGCCGCCGAACTCGGCGTGATAGCGCCGAAACCGCTCGAAGGCGTCGAGGTCTTCGACATCGTGCACGATTCGCCGGGCACGACCGTATGACCCTGTAGATAGATGACGCGCACTGCCGGCATCGACATCGGTTCGCGCACGACCAAGGTGGCCGTGCTCGAAGACGGCCGTCTGGTCCATTCCCGCGTCGTTGACACCGGCACCGACCCGCTCGGCCGGGCCCGCGAACTCCTATCCTCCCTGGCCGCTGACCCCCAATCCCAAGTCCCCGTTACCGCCACCGGCTACGGTCGGCACCTGGCACGCGAGCGGCTTGGGTTTCCCGTCATCACCGAGATCAAAGCGCACGCGCTGGGCGCGGACCGGCTCTTTCCGGAGTGTCGAACCGTCATCGATATCGGCGGCCAGGACTCCAAAGTCATCCGGGTCGAATCGGGTCGGCAGGTTAACTTCGAGATGAATGACCGGTGCGCGGCCGGCACCGGTCGTTTTCTCGAGGTGATGGCGGCTACGCTCGGCTACACGGTCGGGGAGTTCGGTTTGGAGGCGCTTGTGGCCCCGGAATCCGTGGCCATCAACTCGATGTGCACGGTCTTCTCCGAATCCGAAGTCATCTCTCTCATCGCTGGCGGAGAGAGTAAGCAGAGCATCGCGCTGGGCCTGCACGAGTCAATCATCAGTCGGCTCCTGGCGCTGGTCGGTCGGGTCGGGGTCGAATCGCCGGTGGTCCTGACCGGCGGCGTCGCGCGCAATCCCTGCATCCGGGCGTTGCTGGAGCGGCGGCTGGGCGTGCCACTGCTGGTGCCGGATGAGCCGCAGATTGTCGGCGCCCTCGGCGCGGCCCTGAGCGCCGGAAACGGAGCGCGGCCATGAACGGAGTGACGTGTCTGCTGCTGCTGGGTCGGAGGTGGAACTCGTGACTTACGAAGCAACGGGAGACAGGATGTCTCCAGACCTGGACCACATCTTCGTCTCCTCACGCGGTCACTCCCACACAAGCAAGTCGGTCGAAAGGAGGTCGCACGAAACGACCTTTGGCTTTCTGGGTCCTGCTGGCCGCCGGTGTCTTCGCGCTGTTGGTCGGCGTCGCCCACGAAGACTGGGCACGGATCCATCATTTCAGTTCACAGATATGACTGTCTTGCATGGGCCTGGTCTAGGCCCGTTTGTTCGTGTAGCGGGACGCCGGTGCCCGTCACCGAGGCCGCCCGCGATGTCCGCCAAACGTTAGAGAAACAGGAGGTCTGAATGAAGAGTCTGTCAATACTTGTACTGGTCCTGCTCGTCCCGTT
Organism: Planctomycetia bacterium; assembly: GCA_003170085.1. Lineage (GTDB taxonomy): Bacteria > Planctomycetota > Phycisphaerae > FEN-1346 > FEN-1346 > FEN-1346. The sequence goes on from PMZT01000246.1 coordinate 10,342, forward strand.
GACGCTCTCGGCCAGCCAGCGGGTGATGGTGATTGAGGACGTTACCGCGACCTGGTGCCAATACTGCCCGGGTGCGGCGCGCGGAATCGAGGAACTCGACTTCCGTTCGTATGACTCAGTAGTCCCGATTGCCTACCACGCGTCGAACAGCGGCGACCCCTACTATTCGGCCGACGCGGCGGCCCGATTGAGCTACTACTCGATAGGCGGCTACCCGACCGTGGTTCTGGACGGCATCAACAAGATTGTCGGCGGCGAGCATACGGGCACCATGTACCCGACCTACCTCGCCTACTACAATACCCGCATCGCTGTGGCCAGCCCGTTCACCATCGCGCTTTCCATAACCTATGACACGACCGCCCGCACCGGCACCCTGACCATCAAGGTGAAGAATACCAGTTCCGGCTCAGTGACGGCCCAGCTCCAGACCGTGCTGACCGAGAGCCACATCCACTACTCGTGGCAGGGAATGGACAGCCTGCAATACGTGGAGCGCAACATGCTGCCCAGTGCCTCGGGCGAGGCGATAACGGTAGCGGCCGGCGACTCGGTGACCAAGACCCGCGACTTCACGGTTGCCTCCGGCTGGGTGGCAAGCCACTGCGATTTCGTCGTGTTCGCCCAGAACAACTCCACCAAAGAGATAAACCAGGGCGCGCGCATCGCCATCGTCAACGTCCCGGACTTGCAGTACTACGGCTACCAGCCGGCTGACCCCGTGCCGAACAGCGACGTCGACCTGACCGTGGGGCTGCGCAACATGGGCACCGGCGAAGGTCAGGACATCGCCGGGACACTCTCGACCACCGACCCGTATGTCACGGTAACGACGCCCAACGCCGGTTTCCCGAACATACCGACCGCAGCCAGCGCCTACTCGACCACTCCGTTCGAGATTCACGTGGCGGATAGCTGCCCGAACCCGCACCATGCGACGATGAACTTGCAGGTTACCGCGACCGGTGCGCCGACCGCCGTCTTGAGCTTCCCGCTGAACGTGACCACGACCTACGGATTCGCGGATAACATGGAACACGGTATCGGTCAGTGGACGCACTCAGGAATCAGAGACAACTGGCACCAGTCACACTATTCGTTTCAGTCGGACAGCACAAGCTGGTACTGCGGCGTGGAAGGCAGCCACCAGTATACGAATGAGAACGATTCCCGTCTCATGACGCCGCTATTCACTGTGGGCAGCGACACGACGCTGAAGTTCTACGTATACTACGAGATGGGGAACGATATAGGGTATCTTGAGATAGGTAACGGCTCGGGGTTCTGGTGGCCGCTGATGAGCTACTTCGGATCGAGCTCAGGCTGGTATCAGGAGAATATAGGCCTGGGTGCGTACCGTGGCCAGACCGTGCAACTCCGCTACCGCTTCATTAGCGACTATAGCGGTACCGCCGAGGGCTGGTACGTTGACGACGTTGAGGCCGGTGCCATCCTCGGGGTGAGTGAAGATCGGACGCTCGCCGGCTGGCGCGTTGCGCTTTCAGGTAGTCTCGTAAGGACATCGGCCCGCGTGAATTACCAGCTCCCGGTCGGGGTCACGGGGAGCCTGTCCGTGTACGACGTGGACGGCCGGCTGGTCCGGCAACTGGGCCGCAACCTCGTCGGTACGGGCCGGATTACCTGGAACCTGACCGACAGGGCAGGCAACGCGGTCCGGAACGGCACGTACTTCATCCGGCTGGTCTCTGCCTCGGGTGGGGTTACCGGCAAGCTGGTGGTAACCAGATAGGCGAGCGGTCGTTGCGCGGCAAGGCACTTTTTCTTGCGAGCCTCGGGGCGCTGGCGGTGTTCGCCGGCTGCTCCGAGGCTCCGGTGTTGGAAATAAAGCCGACCAACCGGGTCGTGCTGGCCGAGTTCTTCACCTGGATGCGCTGCGGGTACTGCCCGTACGCGGCCCGTGCTCTTGACAGCGTGGCCGCGGACTTCCAGGACAGCTTCGTGGTGATTGCCTATCACCGGCGCGTGGCCGGTGATACGCTCAGTCCGGAATACGTCGAGAATCGAAAGACGTTCTACTACGCCACCAACGGTGAACCGGCCACCGTCTTCGACGGCGGGGAGGTGGTCTGGACGCCCGGGCCGGAGTACAACTACTCGACTTTTCACGGCAGGACCGTGGTCGCCCGGAATGTTCCGCCCGGTGCCCAGTTGTCAATGGCCGCTGCGCTTTCCGACAGCGACGGCACGATTACCGTCTCGGCCACCGGAGTAACTTCGACACCGACCGAAAGCCTGAGGTTGTTCATCGTGATTGTCGAAGACAGCGTCCACGCGTATCTGCCCGGGGCATACGATTCGATATTCCGGCATGTGATGAGGCAAATGCTGCCGGATGAGAAAGGGACTCCGGTCAGCCTGGTTGCGGGTGACACGGTCGTCGTGGAGAGACAGTTCCAGCTCAAGCCGTTCTGGAACCGACCCATGCTGGGCGCGGTCACCTTCGTTCAGGACATGAGGACGCACGAAATCCTGCAGACCGCCTGTCTCAGCAGAATCGAACCGCAAAGGAGATTCCGATGACCAACAAACCGACCCCCGGCCGCCTTTGGTTCCTTATGCCCGTTTTGTCCATCTCCCTCCTCCTCCTCGCCGGTCGGGCGCTGGCCGGCTACGGGTTCACCTTCGCGCCGCGCGGGGACACGGTCCAGCACGTCGACCCAAGCGGGACTGGCGTATTCCTATTCACCCTCACCAACACAGGCACAGCGAGCGACATCTACCGCTTCGATTGCCGCCTGCTCGACAGCGTACCAGGATGGGTCGTTGTATACTGCGTTCACGGGCGGTGCGAAGAGCCCGGGGCAACGGCGTACGACACGGTACTGGCCGGGGCCAGCGACACCACACCGGACGTCACGGTCTACACCACCACGACCCAGGGCGAAGAGGTCGTATGCCTCCGGGTGCGTTCAATGGGTGACTCGGCGACTGCCGAGTCCGTCGCAGTCCACACCATCGTCGGTTCCGGCATCGACGAGGACGCACGTCTGGATGCGCCGGAGGCCCGTTTCCGGGTGGCGCCGACGTTGGTGAGTCGGCAGACCGGAGCATTGGTCGTTTTCTCGACGCGGGAGCAGACTCGCTTCAGGGTGACGCTGTACGACGCAGCCGGGCGGTTGGTCCAGACCATCGCGTGCAATGCTGTGTCGGCGGGACGACACCGCATTCGCTGGCAGCCGGAACGCGGCCTGCCCGACGGCGTTTACCTGCTCCACCTGTCGGCGGGAGACGAATCGGCAGTTACCAAGGTGATTGTCGAATAGCCGGCTGAAGGTCAGGATACGACGGTGAGTTGCCCCGACGGCGCCAGGGCTCGGTTTCTGTTGCCCGGGGCCGCTTACAGAATATGATGAAAGGAATGTCCAGCAAAGACCCGTTGGCCTCAGCGGCCCCAGTCGGACTGTACGCTCAGCTCGCCGAGGCGGTGACGACGATGAAGCCGGAGCTCGTAGCCGAACTGGCGCGCAAGGTACTGGAACAGGGCTTGTCGCCCGAGGACGCCATGACGCAGGGTCTTGCCGCCGGCATGCGCCGGATGGGCGAGAAGTTCACGGCCAAGCAGTGTTTCGTGCCCGAAGTACTCCTCGCTTCCAAGGCGATGTACGCCGGGTTCGACATCCTGAAAGAGCATGTGACCGGCCCGGGTCGCACGCGGGGCAGGGTCATCTTGGGCGTGGTGCAGGGTGACATCCACGACATCGGCAAGAACATCGTGAAGGTGATGGTACAGGCCGCCGGATTCGAGGTGATTGACCTCGGGCGGAACGTGCCGTTGCCGGAGTTCGCGAGGGCGGTCGAGTCGGACTTGTCCGACCGGTCGGATGGGTCAGACCGCAGCCTGGTGCTGGGCATGTCCTCGCTGATGACCACCACGATGCCGCGGATGGGCAAGGTCATCGATTTGCTGGACAAGGCCGGCTTGCGCAAGCAGGTCAAGGTGATAGTCGGCGGAGCACCGGTGACCACCGGTTTCGCCCAAGGCATCGGCGCGGACGGGTTCGCACCGGACGCACACTCGGCTGTGCTCGAAATCGAGCGGCTGGCAGGGCAAGGTAGCAGGTAGGAGTTAGCAGTTAGGAGTGAGTCGGACAGGAGCGGGCGGTTTGCTGCGCTGCTGCGCGGCGAGAAGCCGGAACGGCCGGTCGTGTTTCCGATGGTTGTGGCGAATCATGCGGCGCGGCTTGAGGGCTACTCAATCTCAGAGGCCGTGACACAGCCTGACGTGCTGGCGCGGGTGCTATACTCCGCGTACCGGTTCTATGGCTACGACCTCGTCATGGTTTTCTCGGACACAATGGTCGAAGCCGAGGCCATGGGCGCGCAGGTGCTGATTCCCGAAGACGACGACCCGTTTCTTCTCGAACCGCCGCGCGTTTCCAAGCTTGAGCCGGCCAATCCTGAGACCGACGGCAGGATGCCGGTCATTCTCGCTGCGACGCGCCGGCTCAAGGCTCTCCTTGAAGACGAAGTGCCGATTCTGACTTCGCTGAAGGGACCGTTTTCACTGGCTTCCTTCCTGCGCGGGATGGACGGCTTCCTTGAAGACCTGCTCAGCGACCCGCGCCGGGCAAGGGAGTTCCTGCGGCTCGCGACCGAGAACCAGGTTGTCTATGCCGAGGCAATCGTCAAGGCCGGCGGGATTCCCTTCATCGGCGACCCGGTTGCGTCCGGCAGCCTGATAAGCCCGGAGATGTTCCGCGAGTTCGCATTGCCTTATCTGGCACAACTGGTTCGTTCGGTTCACCAGCGGGGCGTGAAGGCCGGACTGCACATCTGCGGTGAGTCGAAGAGCATCCTCAGGGACATGGTTGCCACCGAGGCTGATTTCCTCAGCATTGACGTGATGGACCTGGGCGTGGCACGTTGTGAGGTCGGCGACAATCCGGTCTTGATGGGCAATGTCTCAACCGGGTTGCTGCTTGAAGGTAAGCCGGACCAGGTAGCGGCGGCAGCCACGGAGTGTCTTGCGCGCGGCGGGCCGAGGCTTGTACTCTCTTCAAGCTGTGACGTGCCAGCCGGCGCGCCGAAAGAGAACGTGAAGGCCCTGGTCGAGGCGGGCAGGAAGTGGGAGGCAGCCTGACGGTCACGGTGGCCCCGCGGGGCACTCACAGCCTGCGCGAGTCGCTTGTCGAGGCCGGCGTCAGCCTGCCGTCGGACTGCGGTGGTGTTGGTACATGCGGCAAGTGCAGGGTCCGTGTGCTCGATGCCGACGGCGAACGGAGCGTTCTCGCCTGCCAGTATGTGCCGGCGGTGCCGACCGCGGTGTTGCTGGAGCCGGTTCGGTCCGCGCACCGGCGCGGCCCCGGCCGACCCGGGCCGGGCGCTTCCGGAACCCTGCGCCTTGCGGCTGACATCGGAACGACCACGATTTCCCTGGCCGCGGTGGACGAGAAGCAGCGCCGGGTCGTGGCGAGACAGGAAACGCTCAACCCGCAAGTCATCTACGGAGCCGACGTGGTGAGCAGGATTGCGGCGGAAGACAAGGTCAGCCGGGCGGGGCTTGATCGCGTACTGCTGCGGTTCATGGCCGATGCCGGCATCGCGAGCGAGCGCCCGGTCGTGGCCGTGGGCAACACGGTAATGGCTCACTTCCTCATGGGTCGGAGCCCGGCATCGCTGGGTGAGTTTCCCTACGAGTCGCGGCTGCCGTTGAGCAAGAGCCTTACCAGTCAGCATGGCGGCATCTGGACGCACATGCTGCCGCTGCTCGGCAGCTTCGTCGGCTCAGACTGCACCGCGGCGATTCTCGCTTCGGGCATGCACCGGAGTCGCCGTCTCTCCCTGCTGGTGGACGCCGGGACCAACGGCGAGGTCGTGCTCGGCAACCGCGGGCGACTGCTCGTGACCTCGACCGCGGCCGGGCCGGCATTTGAGGGCGCGACCCTGGCGTGCGGCAGTCTGGCACAGCGCGGGGCGGTGAGAGCGGCGCGGCTTGGGGACGGGCGATTCGTCCTTGACGTCATCGGCGGCGGAGAGCCGAGGAGTATCTGCGGTTCGGGCGTGCTTGACGCGGTGGCCGAGGCAACCCGCGCCGGGCTGGTCGATGCTTCAGGCAGGATTGGCCGGGACTCGCCGCTCAACCTCAACGACGGTCCGGAGGCGGTCTACCTGTCTCAGGCCGACTTGCGCGAGGTGCAACTGGCCAAGGGCGCAATCGCCGCGGCAATCAGGATTCTACTGGCCGAGTGGGGCGCAGTGGCGTCCGACCTCGAATGCGTCCATGTTACAGGCAAGTTCGGGGCGGCGATGAACCCGGCTTCAGCGGTGCGAATCGGCCTGCTGCCGCAGATGCCGCTCACCCGAGTCCGGCGCCACGGCAATTTGGCTCTGCTCGGCGCCGTGCGGGCCACGCTGAACCCGGGCCTGTTCGTCGAGGCCGAGCGTTTCGCGGAGAACTGCCGCGAGGTAATGTTGAGCAGCCACCCGCAGTTCGAACAGACTTTTGTTGATTCGATGCGACTTGAACCATGGAACTGATACCCCGCGCGACGTTTCGGCAAATACGGCAGGAACGGGTCGAGGAGATAGCCTCGGCGCGCAAGCAGGGCGCAAGGGTAGTGGGTTACTTCTGCATCTACTCGCCGGTCGAGCTGGTGCAGGCAGCCGGGGCGATCCCGGTCCGACTGATGCGCGGCGGACAGGCGGCCGAGGAGGCAGGGGAAAAGTACCTGCGGGCCGACGCCTGTTCTTTCTGCAATAGCTGCATGGGAAACTTCGAGCGCGACCAGTTGTACCAGCAGGTTGATGCCGTGCTCAGCGTAAACACGTGCGACATGATGCGCCGGTTGCCCGAGTCGATAGAGAGGCACTTCGGCATCCCCGTATACCAGTTATACATGCCGCGGACGTCCGAGCCGCTGCCGCACCGCGTGGCCGAGTTCAGACGGCAGCTTGACGGATTGGCCGGAGAACTGGCAACCCTGACTGGCAGCGCCATCGGTACGGAGCGACTGGAATCCGAGATTGCCGCATTCAACCGGTTGCGGGAGATGCTGCGGCAGGCAAGCGATACGCGACGGATGAACGCGCCGTTGCTTTCCGGTGGCACGATGCTCGACTTGGCAACGACCACATGGCTGCTCGGTCCGGTCAAGGCCGTCTCGCTCATTGAGGAGGTGCTGCGGATTCTCGCCGCCCGGCCTCGCCGGGAATCGCGTCGGCCGCGGCTGATGCTCGGCGGCAGCATCCTGACTGAGGATGATCGGTGGCTGCTAGACATGGTCGAGGAGAAGGCGGACATCGTGACCGACATCCTTTGCACGGGTACGCGCTGGTTTGCCGAGGATGCTCCGTCGGACGGCGCGCCGCTGGATCGGCTGGCGCGGTTCTACTTCAGCCGGCCGTGCATGCACCGCCGGCCGAACTCGGCGATGTACGAGTACGCGCAGAAACTCGCCCGTGAGTTCCGGGTTGAGGGGTTTGTGTACAAGACGCTGCTCTACTGCGACCCGTGGAGTTTCGAGGTGAGGCGGCTGCAGGAAGCGCTCGGCCTGCCGGTGCTGCACCTCGATACTGATTACTCGACCGAGAACCGCGAGCAGGTGCGCACGCGGGTCGAGGCTTTCCTGGAGACGCTATGAGTGAGCGGAGTCTGACCAGTCAGGCAGGTCGGACGAGTCCGACCCCGGGTTGGGCTGACCCGAAGCCGGCGCGGGTCACATTTGACGAGTGGCAGGACCTGTTCGAACGGGTGCCGGAAGAACTGGTTGAGGAGTACCACTACTTCCCGCCCAATCGTGAAGCGTTCTCAAAGTACCTGTTTCCACCCCAGACGTTTGCCATCTACGGCATGCGGCACCTGCGCCGCCTCAAGTATGACAACTCGCTCGCGGCCCTGCGCATGTGGGGGTTTGTCCAGAACGAAACCGAGCGGCTGTTCCGGGCGCGGCAGCTTGGGCGCCGGGTCATCGCGACGATGGGCGACCTCGGCGCGGTGCCGGTCATCGTCAACTCATTTCCGGACTGCATCGCGTTCTACCCGGACTGCATCTGGTGGACCCCGTTCGCGATGGAGAGCCGGGTGCTGTTCGACGCGGCGGCCGAACTCGGCATCGGCGACGCCACCTGCTTCTCCCGCGCCGCCCTTGGCGCATTCGCCAAGCACTCGTATTTCCCGGACCCGGACCTCGTGATTGCCTCGACCGGCGCATCGTGCGACGATTACTCGGGGGTGGAGCAACTGGTTGAGCGGTTTGCGCCGGACATGATGTGGGTCGAAGAACCAATGAGATGTGACATGGGACGAATGGGACCCATGGGACCTATGCTCGTCAAGGAGTACGAACGGGTGGTCGAGCGGATGGAGAAGCTGACCGGACACGAGATAACTGACGATGAGTTGCGCGCGGGCGTGCGCCAGGCCAACCGAGTGCGGAAACTGGTGAAGCGGCTGCGGGAGCTGGCGTTCCGCGAGGGCGCGATGGCATCGTTGGAGATGATGGTCGTCGAGTTCGGCAACCTGCATCATTACTCGGACATCACCGAGTGGCCGCACGTGCTGGAACACTTGCTCGCAACCGCGGAAAGCCGCGCGGCAGCGGACACGCCGGTTGTTGACAAGGATGCGCTACGCGTCGTTTGGGTCACGCCGCCGGCGGACCCTCTGCTGCTAACCTATGTTGAGGACGCGGGAGCGCGCGTGGTCGGTACTGAGTACGTCATCAATCAGGCACTTGAGATAATAGACGAGGACAAGCCGCCGCTTGAGGCGATTGCCGAGTCGTTCATGGCCGCGTCGCTCATAGGCACGTCGAAAGCAAGGGCGCAGTCGGCAATCGACCAGGCACGCGAATACCGGGCGGAGGGCGTCATCATTTCCGGCATCTTCGGCGGGTCGCACTGCGCCATGGAGGGCAGGCTCATCTCCGACTACGTGAAGGCCGCGCTCGACCTGCCGGTGCTCGAGTTCGATGTCACGTCGCCGTCCCGGGAGATTGCACTCCAGATTGGTACGCGGATAGATGCTTTCCTCGAAGTGCTCCGGAGCCGACGATGAAGGAACTGCTCACGCCGAGGGAACGTTTCGGCCTGCTGGTGATTGATGAGCCGCAGGACCGGGTGCCGGTGTTCCCGCTGGTTACCGCGCACGCGGCGCGGGTCGCCCGGATACCGATTCGGGACTACTATACCGACGGCATTGCAATGGCCCGCAGCCAACTGGCGGCGCAGGAGTTCTACGGCACCGACTTCATCTCGTTCTTCTCCGAGGTCGGGCTCGTGGCCGAAGCGCTGGGTTCCCGGTTCAGCTACCCTGATGACGACCTGCCGCTGCTGGCCGAGCCGAAATGGAGTGAATTGGGCGAGTTGGACGATGCGACGGCCGACCCGATGAAGGACGGACGCCTGAGAGTGTACCTCGACGCGATATCTTACGCCTACGAGGCGCGGGCCGACACGGTTCCGATTCTCGCCTACGTCCCGGCGCCCTTCACAACTGCCCAGCAGCTCGTGGACCAGGAAGCATTCCTGCTCGGGCTGCTAACCGAACCGGAGCGGATCCACCGTTTGCTCGAGTACGCGACATGTTCAATCATCCGATTCTGCCGCGCCATCATCGGCGCGGGCGGGTTGCCGATTCTGGTTGACCCGCTGGCCTCAGGGAGCGTGATATCGGCGGAGCACTACCGCGAGTTCGCGCTGCCCTGCGAGGCGGAGGTCATCCGCTACCTTCACCGCTACGACCTCGACATCGTGCTCCACATCTGCGGCGACACCAACCCTATCATCCACATCATGCCGGAATCCGGAGCCGACCTGCTGAGCCTTGACCACGTTGGCCTGGAAACCGCGATTGCCGCGGCGGGAGACCGGTGCCGTATCATCGGCAACTTCGACACGACTGCCATCATGCTGTCGAAGCCACAGGAGGTCGCGGACTCGGTTGCCGCGATGGTGCTGGCAGGAAAGCCGTGTCCAAGGGGATTTGTGGCTGCCACAGGATGCGAGGTGCCGGTCGAGACGCCGCCGGAGAACGTGCGGGCGTTTGTTCGAGCCGCGAAAGAGGCTGGCGCCAATGCCGACTGGGGCGCGAGGAGGAGAGCGTGATAACTGCCGGGATAGACGTGGGTTCGGTGAATACCAAGTTGGTCGTGTTTGACCACATCAGTCAAGGGATATTCTGCGAGAAGGTCGTACCGACCGGGCCGAGGCCGCGGGAGACGGCGCGGCGGGTGATGGCCGAGTGCCGCAGCGAGCACAAGGACCTTGCCGGCCACGTGCGCGGCGTCGTGGCGACCGGCTATGCCCGTCACGTTGTGGACGACGTCGAAGGAACAATCACCGAAATCAAGGCTGCGGCACTCGGCATCCGGAACTGGCACCCGGAGGCCCGGACCGTGGTGGACATCGGCGGGCAGGACTCGAAGGTGCTCAATCTCGACGAGTCGGGTAAGGTTCGCGACTTCGTGATGAACGACCGGTGCGCGGCCGGCACCGGCCAGTTCCTTTCTGTGCTGGCGCGGACGCTCTCGGTGCCGCTTGAGGACTTCGGCCGGCTGAGCCTCGAGTCGCGGCGGCCGGTCCCGGTTTCAAGCCTCTGCGTGGTGATGGCCGAGTCGGAGATACTGTCGTTGCTCGCGGCCGACACCCCGGTCGCGGACGTGATTGCCGGCCTGCACGAGGCACTGGCTCGCAGAATTGCCAACATGGCGGCGCGGCTGCGGGTTCAGCCGGAGGTTGTGTTCACGGGCGGCGTGGCGCAAAATCTCGGGATGAAGGCGGCGCTGGAAAGGGCGCTGGGTGTGCCGGTAACCATTGCCAGAAAACCGCTGCTGGCCGCGGCACTGGGCGCGGCGCTGGCTAGCGAACGAGAGTGAACCGAACCGGCCGCGCGTCGCTGCCCGCCGGGAAAACGATGAAGTAGTTGCCCGAGCTCAGGCCCGCCGGTCGCCAGGCGACCGCCCGCTGTCCGCCCTGAACTCCGAAAGTCGCAACCTGCCGGCCCGCCGCATCAAACACCCGGGCCGTGCCGGCACGCACCGAAGCGGGTAGGCCGACGAGTACCGTGTCCCGCGAAACTGTCTGTCGGGTAGTTGGGGTCGTGTCCGGAATCGGGGTGTACGGTTCCCGGGAGAGGTGGTCCCAAAAATGCAGGTAGGTATCGAGCACAATCGAGCAGGCGTCGCCGGTCAATGCCGTCGCCTGTTCCTGAGTCGGGCCGGTAAGGGGCCATTCGGCTTCCACGCTGTCAACCATGCTGAAGAGCCGTTCTTCGACCGGGGCGAAGTGCTCGAGCAGGTCGGCTAGTCGGTAGGTGTTGTCGGCACCGGGATGGTCCGGGTCGCAGCGGACGTAGTTGCGCAGGCGGATGGCTTCGTCGCAGATGGGCGCGTGGTCGGACCCGTCGAGCGCTCCGGGCAGCGGCCCGCCCTGGACCCAGACGGGGACCGGCAGGCTCACATCAGGCGTGCCGAGCAGCACCCACATCATCGTCCGGCCCGCGGGTTCGCCGGGCCTGGTTCCGACCATGACCTCGGCCGAGCGCGTGGTGCGGCGGCAGAGCGTGCTTTCGATCGGCAGGTACCCGGTCGGGAATGTGTCGTACGTGCCTGCGAAAGGCAGGGGATACGGGTCGAGGAACGTGCGACCGATGTCGCGAGTCAGGGTCTGGATGATGAACCTCGAGTCAATTCGGTTTTCGTGGCGCGCGGGGACTGCGAGCTGCATGGCGCGCTCGTACCGCTCTATGCCCGTCATGCGATTCGGGTTGCCGGACATCGAGTAGTTCGCGCGAAGAATCAAGCCGATGGTGTCCTCGTCGCAGTCATAGCGGTTGTAGTAGAGGTTGCTGGCCTCGAACATCGAGGTCGTACCGGTCGAGTCGAAGACACCGAAGTTGGCCGGGGTCTCGCGGCCGATGACGTTGAGCGAGTCCATCAAACTGGCAAACTCACTGACCGTGGCGCAGGTGCCGAGCGCCATGCTCATGATGTTTCCGTCGTCCGCTAGGCCCTTGTCCCGGCTCATAATGTTGAACGAATTCGAGTTCATGATGGCGAATCCGGCTTCGTTGATGCCGGCCCAGGCGTTCAGCGTGTCATTGGCGTAGACGTCGGTCACGTAGTGGTACTTCGGTCCGGTGAAGTAGCGGACTTCCTGATTCTCATCACTGACGTCGCGGTTCTTCCAGAGCATCGGCCGGCCGTTTGTAGTCGCGTCCGGGCCGAAGACGCCAATCGTGCAGCCAAAGGACGAAGTCAAAATGCAGAATGCAAAATGCAGAATGCAGAATGATCGGAAGCCGAAACGCACGTTCACCGGGGTCTCCGGACTTCGCGCACCAGGGTATCAACGAGCTGGTCTTCGCCACAGGTCTTGACGACCCGGCCATGGGCGAAGACGATGCCCCGGCCTTTGCCGCCGGCAATCCCGAAGTCTGCCTCGCGCGCCTCGCCCGGCCCGTTGACGATGCAGCCCATCACGGCCACCGTGATCGGCGCGGTCACGTCGCGCGTCCGCCGCTTGAGCGATTCGACCATTTCGATCAGGTTCACGCCGCAGCGGCCGCACGTGGGGCATGAAAGGATGCGGATGCCGCGTCGCGGCCTCAGGCCCAGCTCGGCCAGAATCTCCTGGGCGATGACGACCTCGCTGAGCGGGTCGCCGGTCAGGCTCACGCGCACGGTGTCGCCGATACCCTCGGCCAGCAGCGTTCCGAGGACGATGGCCGAGCGGGTTCGCGCCTCGTCCGCCGGTCCGGCCGCCGTGATTCCCAGGTGCAGCGGCAGATCGCACGCTGCGGCCAGCAGGCGGTAGGCGGCCAGGGTCGTCGGCACGTCCGACGCCTTGGCCGAGAGCACGAGGTCCCTGAAGCCTTCTTTCTCGGCCACGCGGACCCAGTCCATGAGCACGTCCACCATGAGTCGCACGAGATCCCCGGTTTCGGTCCCGCCCTTGGCGCCGCGGACGCTCCCCGAGTTGACGCCGAACCTTACCGAGCGCCCCAACTTGGCTGCCAGGGCGAGCACTCGCCGCAGGCCCTCGGGATCGTCGATGTTCCCCGGGTTGAGGCGGACCTTGGCGACGCCGGCCTCGAGTGCCCGGATCGCGAGGGCCGTATTGAAATGGATGTCGGCCACGATCGGCACGGGCGAGGCCGCCACGATCACCGCCAGGGCCTCGGCGTCGGGCGGAGCGGGGACCGCCACGCGCACGATGTCGCAACCGGCAGCGGCCAGGTGGCGGACTTGGTCGAGCGTCGGCCCGACCTCCCGCGTGTGCGTGGTCGTCATCGACTGGATACTGACGGGCGCCTCGCCGCCGACCGTCACGTTACCGACGCGGATGTCGCGTGCCGCGCGACGCGTGTAATTCACGGGGTCGTTCATGCGAGGCATTATGAGTGACCGCCGGTAACGCTGTCAAGAACCCGTTGTCTGGGGCCGTGTAAAACAGGACTTTTCCCGTTGCCCGCGGTAGCACGCCCCGGTAAAATGTGTTACTGGAAGGAGCGAGGCATGGCGAAACTGGTTCGTTTCGGCGTCTCGATGGACGAGCGGCTGCTCGAAGCGCTTGACGCGGTCGTCGCGCGGCGGCATTACGCGAACCGCAGTGAGGCGATCCGCGACCTCGTCCGCTCCGAGCAGGTCCGCGAATCGTGGGAGAAGGCCAAAGGCCCCGTCGTCGGCACGCTCACGCTCGTTTACGATCACCACGTCCGCGAGGTGAACGAGCGCCTCGTGACCCTCCAGCACGACCACGGCGACGTCGTCCACTCGGCCATGCACGTCCACCTGTCGCACCGGATGTGCCTGGAGGTGATCGTGCTGCGCGGCAAACCGCGCGACGTGCAGGAACTGGCCGACCGTCTGATCGCCGCGCGCGGCGTCAAACACGGCCGCCTGGTCGCGACGACCGATGAGGACCTGGTCTGACGCGGGCCGGCCGGGGGCTTGGAGTTCGAGAAGGGATACAGCTATGCACATTGCACCGGGCTTCTTGTCACCGCCCGTTTGGGCGACGATGGCGGCGGTTTCGGGCGCCACGGTGGCGGCGTCTCTGGCCCTGGCCCGGCGGCGGGTGGGCGAGCGGCAGGTGCCGCTCATGGGCGTGATGGGCGCGTTCATCTTCGCGGCGCAGATGGTCAACTTTCCGGTCCTGCCCGGCACGAGCGGCCACCTGGGCGGGGGATTCCTGCTGGGGATTCTGCTGGGCGCGCCGGTTAGCGTCATCGTGATGGCGTCGATTCTGGCGGTGCAGGCGCTGGTGTTTCAGGACGGCGGCGTCGAGGCCCTGGGTGCCAACCTCTTCGTCATGGGCATCGTGCCCAGCCTGCTGGGGGCGGCGGTCCGGCGCCTCTGGCTGCGGCCGAAGCAGGGGATCGTAACGTATGCCGTCACTTTTTTCGGCGGCGCCGTGGCGGTGCTGCTCGGCGCGACGGGCGTGATCCTCATGTTGTTCCTTTCGCAGTCGCTTCCGGGCAGCGTCAGCCTGCTTCAGGCGATTACGGTGATGGATGTTATCCACATGGGCATTGGTGCGGTGGAGGGGGCCGTAACGGTTGCGGTCGTGAAGTTCGTTCTGGCCACGCGGCGCGAAGCCATTCTGAGCCCGGCTGGCCCGGCTTGCGAGAAGGGGTCGGCATGAGTCCTTACAATCGAAAGACCCTCCTCGTAGGGGTGGCTATCGCGGTAATCATTGGGGGCGGGGTCTCATACTTCGCCTCGCGCTCGCCCGACGGGCTCGAGAAGACGCAAGCGGACCTGGGCCTCACGCAACCGCCGCACGAAGGCGTGACGGCGCCGGCCGTCGTGTTCCACGAGTACGGCCTGAAGTGGCTGGGCGAAGGTTTCTGGTCCAACGCCATCGCCGGCGTGACGGGCGTCCTGCTGGTGCTCGGCCTCCTGCTGGGCCTTGGGCGGTGGATGAAGGCCGGCAAGTCCGGCCGCGACGCCGACGCCCCGGCCTCGCGCCAACCCTGAACGCGCTGCAGCGGAGATCGTTCGTGCACCACGAGATGCTCGACCATTTTGCCGCGGGGGTGTCGCCGATTCATCGCCTCGACCCGGCGGCGAAAACGGTGGCGGCGCTGGCCGTCATTCTGGCCACGGTCCTCGTCGGCCGCGACCACTTCCGGCCGCTGATTCCGCTGGCGGCGGCGCTCGTGATCTACCAGGCGATCGCCCGGGTTCCCGTGGGGTACACGGCGCGGCACCTCCTGTTGCTCTCGCCGCTGGTACTGGGGATCGTCGGGCTTTTCCCGCTCCTGGAGCCGGGCCGGGCGCTGTGGGCGATACCGCTGGGGCCGTGGCGGATCGAGATCACGCAGGCGGGCCTTGTGCGCGGCGGACACCTGGCGGCCAAGTGCGTCCTGGCGTCGTGGGCGGCGTTCCTCCTGATGGCGACCACGCGGTTCCAAGACCTGCTGCAGGCGCTGGCGCGGCTGCGCGTGCCGCGGGTGCTCGTCATTCAGCTTGCGTTTATGTATCGTTATCTATGGATTCTGGCGGATGAAGTGATGCGCCTGCGCATGGCCCGTGCCGCGCGCGACGGGGGCGGCGGGCCCTGGAAAATGCGGATGCGCAGCCGCGTCGATCTCGTGGGCGTCCTCTTCGTGCGGACGTACGACCGGGCCGAACGCGTGTACTGGGCCATGCTGGCCCGCGGGTTCGATGGCACGATGCCGGCTACCGCGACGGCCCCCGCGCGGCCCGTCGACTGGGCCTTCGCCGCCATGACCGTGGCGGCGGCGCTCCTCCTCATCAGTGCCGACAGGTGCCTTTATGGCTGAGCCGATTCTCGAGGTCGTCGACGTCCGGTACCGTTATCCGACGGGGACCGATGCGCTCTGCGGCGTCACGTTCAGCGTGGCGGCGGGCGAGCGTGTCGCCCTCGTGGGGCCGAACGGGGCGGGCAAGAGCACGCTGCTCCTGGCGATTGCCGGGTTCGTCCCCGCGACGGGCCGCATCCGCCTGGGCGGGCACACGCTGAACCGCGCCACGGTGCGCGACGTGCGGCGGCACCTGGGCCTCGTGTTCCAGGACCCCGACGATCAACTCTTCATGCCCCGCGTGGGCGAAGACGTGGCGTTCGGCCCGGCGACGATGGGCCTTGCGCCCGAGGAAGTTCATGCGCGGGTGCACGAGGCCCTGGCGGCGGTCGAGCTTGAGGGCTACGAGACGCGCGCCCCGTATCATCTCTCGGTGGGCGAGAAGCGGCGGGCGGCGCTCGCCACGGTCCTTGCGATGCGGCCGCAGGTCCTCGCGCTCGACGAACCTTCCGCCAACCTCGACCCGCGCGGGCGGCGGCGGCTGATCGGCCTGCTGCGCGCCCTCTCGA
Source organism: Planctomycetia bacterium (assembly GCA_003170085.1). Classification (GTDB taxonomy): domain Bacteria; phylum Planctomycetota; class Phycisphaerae; order FEN-1346; family FEN-1346; genus FEN-1346. The sequence goes on from PMZT01000246.1 coordinate 26,638, forward strand.
CCACGCTGCTCATCGTGGGCCACGACTTGGACCTCATCATGGACGTGTGCGACCGCACGATCCTGATGGACGCGGGCTGCGTGATCGCCGACGGCCCGACGAGCGCGATCCTGACCCATCGCGAGCTTCTGGAATCGCACGGGCTGGAGTTGCCGCTGGCCGTCGCTGCGCGTCAGACGCCGGAAAGCCCGCGGTAAGGGTTTCCACTTGGACAAAAGGCGTGGGTGGCACGGCCTCGCGCCTTTGCGTGGCCGTGCTTTGTTCGACTGAAAGCACGGCCACCCAACATCGGGAGGCCGTGCCACCCACCGGTGGCGTTCTTGATGGCGGCGTTTTTGATTGCGGGTCGCGCGGCTTCCGTTTACCCTTTCGCCGCGGAATTCGCAGGGGAGACGAGCGTTGGATCCATTGACGCGGGCACTGGTGGAGTCGGCCGTCGCGGTCTTTCAGCCGCCGGGGCCGGTCCTCGAGATCGGGGCGCTCCAGGTCCAGGGGGAGGCGGTGGGCGACCTCCGCCCGCTTTTCCCCGGCAAAGAGTACGTGGGCTGCGACATGATGCCGGGGCCGGGCGTCGATCGCGTTGAGAAACTGGAAGCCCTGACGTTGGCCGACGGGTGGGCCGGCACCGTCCTGTGCCTGAACGTGTTCGAGCACGCCTGGGACTTCCGCCGCGGCGCGGAGGAAATCCTGCGCGTGACGGCACCGGCGGGCCTGGCGCTCGTGACCACGGTCTTTGAGTTTCACGTCCACGCGTATCCGGACGATTACTGGCGGTTCACGCCGCGCGCCATGGAACGGCTCATGAGCGGTTTCGGGAGTGTCCTTTACGGTTTCCAGGGGCATCCGAAGACGCCGCGGCTGGTCTTTGCGCTGGGTCTGAAGATGCCGCGCCCGGACCTTCCTCAACTGGCCGAGACGTGGAAGCGCGAGGTGCTGGTGCGCTGGACCGAGCAGCCGCCGCTGGGCGCCCGCGTGCGTGCCGCCATCGGCGGGGCGCTCTTTGGCCGTCGCGGCTTCCGCACGATTCGGCACTGGCGCGACCTCGAGATCGCCGTCGGCGGCGAGGGGCGGTAGAGCACGCCGCTGTTCCCGCTCACCTGAGTCTCAATCACCAGGGCACGCATGGAACCTTTTCTCCCGCGGCGCATCCAAGAAGAGGGTTGATACCGGATTCCTGCATTATAACCCGGTGCAGGAACGTCTAACAGGGTAGCGAGGCTGGACGCCGTGGGGGGGTCTGCGCAGTGTGGTTCCGTTCAGGAACCGTCCCCTGTTGTACTCTGCTGGTCGTATAGTATGATGGGATAGTGGCCGCGGGCGGGGCACGGTGTACCCGCATCGGCGGAGGTATCGCATGAGATACTTCGCGATAGGCGTCTTGGCGATCTTGGCGACGGCCATTCAGCCGGCCCTTGCCGCCGATCCGTTTGTCTGGGGCGGAAACGATCCGTCCAAGGCGCCTGCGGCGCCGTCCGCACCGACTTCGCCAACTGCTCCGACCGCCCCGGCCACGCCAGCCACAACGCCTGCTCCGGCCGTGCCGAATTCGCCGGCACCGGCGACCACGCCAGGCACGGCGGCAACGCCCGCGCCGATCATTCCTCCGGTGGCTCCCGGCGATGAGCGAGGCAAGGTGGCCGAGATCGAAAGTCAACTGGCCGCAGGCAAGACCGATGAGGCGCTGGAGGGGGCGCGGATCCTGGCCCGCTCGGCCCGCGACGAGGGCACAAAAATCGAGGCGGCGCGCCTCGTGGCCGATGCGCTTCGGAAGAAAAGCGAGTGGAAGCAGGCCCGGCTGTCGTACACGCAGGCCCGCGATCGGTGTGAGAAGGGGAGCGATAACTACATCAAGTACGATGCCCTGGTCGAGATGCTGGCGGTCTCGCCCGCCGGCGTCTATCCGCCACTCACGGCGAAGCCGGCCGGCGGCGATGCGGCCGGCAAGACGCTGGCCGATGACGAGTACCTGGGCGCCGCCCTTGCACGTCTGGCCGAGACGCGCATCGAGAAGATCAAGTTGAAGTTGGCGGCGGTGAAGCGCGCCCGGTCGCCGCAGGAAGCCGTGGCGGTGCTTACGGCCATGATCGAGGACCTGAGGCAAGCCCGCGCGGTCTCGGCCGCGGCCGCGGTTGAGACCGAACGGGCCGTGGCAGCGGCCGTGGCGCAGCGGCTGGTGGAACTCGGCAGGCAGGTCAACACCACGCTGACCACGAAGGAGACCGAGTTCAGGCAGGCGATCGCGGGAAACCGTCTGACCCAGAATCAGCGGACGGAGATGGAGAAGTACCAGAGCCTCTGCAACGAACTGGCCCAGGCCGAGGGCACGTTCCAGGCCGGCGTCGACAAACTGGCCGGCTGCAAGTCCTGGACCGAGACCGAGCGCCTGAAGAACGACAGCACGACGCGCCAGGGCGGGTATACGCGGCTGGCGTCGGTGTTCGCCCCGCCGTCGCTCAGCGATCGTAACGGCCGGACGACGTGGTGGTAAGAGCTTTCCGGTGACAACGCCGGCGGAATTGGCTATTGATTTTCAATGTCCACATCATGTAGCATGACGAAACGATCAAACAATTTGGGGGAGGTCCCATGAAAATCACCCTGACAGTCACCGTTGTTCTCGCTCTGGCGATGGCGGCGCAGGCCGCCATCATGCCGACCAAGAAGGATGCCGCCACGCCCGCCACGGCCACGACGCCGGCCAAGGGGATGGACGCGTCGACCGGGGGCGTCACCGTCACCCCGAACAAGGGGGCGGATGCGCCCACCGGGGGCGTGACGATCACGCCGCGAAACGCCACCGCCGGCGCGGACACGATGAACGCCGAGGACCAGGCCAAGGTGGCCGAGCTTGAGGCGCATCTCGTCGCGGGCGAGTTCGACAAGGTCATCGAAGGCGCCAAGATCCTGCTGGCTAATACTCAGGGTGAGGCCGCCAAGAACGCGGCGATGCGCCTGACGGCCGACGCCTTCCGCAAGAAGTCCGACTGGCGCCAGACGTTGGCCGCGTACCAGAAACTGCGCGAGCGGTACAAAGACGGGAGCGACGACTGGGTCCGGACGGACGCCATCGTCGAGATTTTCAAGGCCTCGCCCACCGGCGTCTACCAGCCGGCCGGGGCGCCGGTCCCCAAGGCGGCCGCGGGCGATCCGCCGCGCACGCTGGCCGACGATGCGGCGCTCGAAGAGGCCCTCGCCCGCCTGGCCGGGTTTCGCGCGAAGGGCCTGAAGAGCCGTGTCACGACGGTTCGGCGCGGCCGGTCGCCGCAGGAAGTCGCGGTCGCGTTCAAGCCGCTGGCCGAAACCGCCCGCCAACTCTTCGTGATTTCGAAAGACGCGCCGGCCGATAGCGCCCATGAGGTGGCTGCCGCCGCCGGGGGCCGCCTCAAGGAACTCGGCGACCCGATGATCGCGCAGCTTCAGACGAAGCGCGAGCGGTTGGCGCCGAAAATCGAGGCCCCGTGGAACCTGACCAACCAGGATAAGGCCGACATGAACGCCACCGTCGCGGTCTGCAAGGAAATGGGCGCGGCCGAGGCGAGCTACCAGGCGTCGCTCATGCTCATGGGCAACTGGCCCGACGGCGCCGACCTGCGCACCCAAAGCAGCGTGCGCCAGGCGGCGTATGAGCAGATGGCTGTCAAGTTGAAGCCGCCGGACTACCGCGGCTTCGGCTACGGCTACGGATATTGATCGCTTTAGATTGTCATTGCCAGGAATCCGCCGTCGACGCGAATGAACGCGCCGGTGACGAAGCTTGATGCCTTCTCGCTGGCCAGCCAGAGCACCGCGCCCAACAGTTCGTGCGATTCGCCGTAGCGCTTCATGGGCGTGTGGGCCATGATCTGGGCCGTGCGCTCGGGCGTGAGGAGCTTGCGGTTCTGTTCGGCCGGGAAGAAGCCGGGGATCAGGGCGTTGACGCGGACGCCGTCGCCGGCCCATTCGCGGGCCAGGAACTGCGTGATCTGGTTCACGCCGCCCTTGGCCACGCCATACGTGAAGACCTTCGACAGCGGCGGGCCGCTCGACGCGCTCGAGATATTGATAATACTGCCTGACTTGCGAGCGACCATGCCCTTGCCGAAAACCTGGCACGCCAGGAACACGCCCTTCAGGTCCACGGCGATGAGCTTTTCCCACTCGGCGTCGGTGATCTCGAAGAACGGCGTGCCGGAGTTAAGGCCGGGGGCGTTGATCAGGATGTCGGTGCCGCCCCACGTCTTGTCCATGGCGGCGGAGGCGTCCTCGATGTCCTTGCGGCGGGTGCAATCGGCCGCGATGGCGATCGCCGTGCCGCCGGCCTTCGCGATCTCGTCGGCCCGGGCCTGGGCCGCCTGCGGGTTGAGATCGATGATGCCGACCTTGGCCCCCGCGCGGGCCAGGGCGATCGACATCGCCCCCGCCAGTACGCCCCCGCCGCCGATGACCGCGGCACGCTTGCCGTCGAGGTTGAACAGGTCCAGCAGATATGCCGAGTCCGTCATGGGTAAAGCTCCTTCCGAGGTTCGAGGCTGCCGTACGCCGGCTATAATACCCGCGCGGCCTCGTGCTGCAAAGGGCCAAAACCCTTGCATCCTGGCCTTCTGCTGGTAGCATACGCAACGCGATTTCAGGACCCGCGAACAAGCAAGGAGGCATGAAGTGTCAGCACTCGATCCGCATGAGAAACTGAAGGCCTTTCAGCCCACGTGTCGGTACTTCGTCGGCATCGATTCCGACGGCTGCGCGTTCGACACGATGGAGCCCAAGCACAAGGAATGCTTCTGCCCGGTCACGGTGTGGAAGTGGGAGCTGGCATCGGTTTCGAAGTATGCCCGCGACGCGTGGGACTTCGTGAACCTTTACTCCAAGCAGCGCGGGTGCAACCGCTTCCACGCCCTGGAGTACGTGATGGACCACCTGCGCGAGCGGTCCGAGGTCGTCCGCCGCGCGATCGACATCCCGATGCTGACGGAGCTGCGGGCGTGGACCGGCCGCGCGAAGGCCCTCGGTAACCCCGAACTCGAGGCCGAGGTCAAGCGCACGGGCAACGAGGAACTGGCCCGCGTGCTCGACTGGTCGAAGACGATCAACGAGATGGTGGCGAAGATCGTGAAGAAGGTGCCGCCGTTCCCCGGCGTCCGCGAGAGCCTCGAGCTCCTGTCGGGCAAGGCCGACCTGATGGTCGTGAGCGCGACGCCCGGCGAGGCCCTCCAGCGCGAGTGGCAGGAGCACGGCATCGCCAAACACATGGCCATCATTGCGGGCCAGGAGATGGGTACGAAGAAGGACCACTTGGCCCTGGGCGCCGGCGGCAAGTACCCGGCCGAGCGGATTCTCATGATCGGCGACGCCCCCGGCGACATGAAGGCCGCCCAGGCCAACAAGGCCATGTTCTACCCGATCAACCCCGGCCACGAGGAGGAATGCTGGGACCGCTTCATCAAGGAGGCCGGCCCGAAGTTCCTGGCTGGCGAATATACCCGCGAGTACGAAGCCCGGCTCATTGCCGAGTTCGACAAGATTCTGCCCAGCGTTCCGCCGTGGAAGCATTAGAGGCGAGGGACGAAGGGACAGAGGGGAAAGAGCACAAAGGTGCTGGGGGAAGGCGGGGCGGCCAGCACGGATTCCGGCTATCAGATAAGGAGTTCGCCTATGAAGCGCCTCAGCACGTTCATGCTGGTTGTCGCAATCGTAGCGCTCTCCGCCTGCACGCCGGTATGGGCCGCGGCGGCGGCACCGGAGGACGCGAAGGAACTCGTCCGAAACCCAACGTTTGCCGCCGAAGGGCAGGGCGGCTTGCCGGCCGAGTGGGCCGTATGGAAACCCCTGTGGGAGAACGCTGCTGTTGCGTTCCGCCGCACGGATTCCGGTCTGTGCGCGGGGGCGCAGGAACCATACGCTGTCGGTGGCGTGTGGCAGGATCTTGCGGGCATCAAGGCCGGCCAGGCGTACGCCGTCAAGGCGGAGTGTGAGTTGACCGGCGTGAAGCGGCCGGCCGGCGCCGTCCTCGTGCGAATGATGTGGATGAAGGGCAAGCAGCAGGCCCACCCCGCCGGTATGCTCGTGCGACTGAAGGCGAGCGACGACGCGAAGTTGCAGCGTATCGTTTTCGAGGACTGCCTCATCGCCCCGCCCGAGGCCGGCGGTGCCCGGCTGTCGCTCGAGGTCAAGTGGCCCGAGGGCGGCACGGTTCTTTGGAAGCGTGTAAGCGTGCAGCCGTGCGATCCTCCGCCGCCGCGCAAGGTCAAGATCGGCACGGTGTACCTGCGGCCCAAGAACAGCACGCCCGAGAAGAACCTCGATCTCTGGACGGCGAAGATCGACGAGGCGGGCAAGCTTGGCCTCGACATCGTCTGCCTGGGCGAGACGATCATGGCGGTCGGCACGCAGAAGAACGCGGCCGACGTGGCCGAGGCGATTCCGGGGCCTACCACCGAACGCCTTGGCGCCGCCGCCCGCAAAAATCACCTATGGGTCGTCGCGGGCCTGATGGAACGCGTGGGCGACCGGCTTTACAACACCGCCGTTCTCCTCGACCGCGACGGCCGCCTCGCGGGCAAGTACCGCAAGGTGCACCTGCCGCGCGAGGAGTGGCAGAAGGGCATCACGCCGGGCGACACGTACCCGGTCTTCAAGACCGATTTCGGGACGATCGGCATCCAGATATGTTACGACTGGTTCTTCCCGGAGGCGGCGGAGATCTTCGCGCTCCACGGCGCCGAGATTCTTCTGGCGCCCACGTGGGGCGACACGCAGCCCGACGCCGAAGGCCGCGCCCAGGGCGAAACGGTCTTCCGCACCCGCGCCCGCGACAACGGCCTGTACTTGGTGCCATGCGTGTACGACGGGCACAGCATGGTGATTGATCCGATGGGCCGCATCCTGGCGTCGAATGCCGGCTTGCCCGCCATAGCCGCCTCCTCCGCCGGAGCAGCCTCGGCTGCGGCGGCTGGATTGGCGGCGGCTGGCGCCGAGGGCGTCTTCTGGGCCGAGGTGGACCTCAGCAAGAGAGAATGCTTGCCGTGGGTCGGCGAGTGGCGTCAGGTCGGCTGGCGCGACCGCATGCCGGGCACGTATGCGCCGCTGCTGTCCGATCCGTCGCGGCAAGGGCCGTGAGCACTGATCGACTTGGGTGCGAGTGATCTCCATCGCGCAAGGCAGGTTTACCCCGGATTCGAGCAACCTGCAAGGAGTTGATCCCGTGCGAATCGCATGTTTTCTGGCCACCGCGGTGTGCCTGATGGAACTTGGCGCCCTCGGCGCGGACGCCGCTGCGCCGCCGAAGGTGGGCTTGTCCGCCGAAGCCTTGGCGAAGGTGGGCGACGTGATCTTTGCCGCCGATTTCTCGGGGACCGATGCGCTGGCCGGGTGGACCCGCGCGGGAAACGCCAAGATCGACACGAGTGCGCCCGGCGGTCACGCCGTGATGATTGAGTGTACGCCCGAAATGCCCTCGCGCGGCGCCAACATTCAGCGGCCGCTGCCGGTGGAGCGGCTGCGGGGCTGCAAGCTGATCTTCTCGGCGCGGGTCAAGGCCGAGAACGTCTCGGCGAAGCCGAACCCGTGGAATGGGATCAAGTTCATGGCGCCCATCGTGGCCCCCGGCGGCAAGCAGTGGCACCAGGGCGAGATCGGCACGGGCACGTTTGACTGGCGGCCGGTCGCGTGGCAGGCGGCTGTGCCGGCCGACGCCACCGAGGTCTCGCTCGTCCTGGGCCTCGAACAGGTCACGGGCAAGGTGTGGTTTGAGGATGTGAAGGTGGTCGTCCGCCGCCCGCCGGTGGTCGCCCAGCCGCGCGCGTCGGAAGGGCCGCCGTACAAGGGCCACAACCTGCCGCGCCTGCGCGGGGCGATGATCAGCCCGAATATCGACGAGGACGGTCTGCGGACGTTCGGCCGCGACTGGAACGCCAACCTCATCCGCTGGCAGCTCATTCATACGCGCGGCGGGTTGCCCGTGACGACGTTGGCCGAGTATGATGCGTGGCTCGAAAACGAGCTCAAGAAGCTCGATGCGGCGCTTCCGCTCTGCGAAAAGTACGGCCTCTACGTGGTCGTGGACATTCACTCGCCGCCCGGCGGCAAGCCCACGACGAGCGGCTACGTGGGGTCCGACGACCGGTTCTTCTCCGACAAGGCGTGCCAGGACAAGTTCATTGAGGTCTGGCAGAAGATGGCCAGGCGGTATCGCGGGGCCAAGGCGGTCTGGGGCTATGACCTGGCGAACGAGCCGGTCGAGAACACCTTCGGCGAGGGCTGCGACGACTGGCAGGCTCTGGCCGAGCGCGCCGCCAAGGCGATCCGCGAGATCGACCCCGAACGCGCGATCATCGTTGAGCCGGCGGCGTGGGGCGGCCCGGGCGGGCTCGACGAACTTCAGCCCATCAACGTGCCCAACGTGGTGTATAGCGTCCACATGTACATCCCCCACGCCTTCACGCATCAGGGCGTCTTCGACGACGGGAAGAAGCAATACGTGTACCCCGGCACGATCGAAGGCAAGAGGTGGGACCGGGCGGCGCTGGAGGCGGCGCTGAAGCCGGCCGTGGATTTTCAGAAGAAGTACGGCGTTCACATCTATATCGGCGAGTTCAGCGCCATCCGCTGGGCGCCCGATCAAAGTGCATGCCGCTACCTGAAGGACGTGATCGATATCTTCGAGTCGCACGGCTGGGACTGGTCGTACCACGCCTTCCGCGAGTGGGACGGCTGGAGCGTCGAGCACGGCTCCGACCGTGCCAGCCGCGCGCGGGCCGCCGAGCCGACCGACCGCGAGAAGCTCCTGCGCGAGTGGTTCGCGAAGAACCAGAAGCCGGCGTGGAGCCTCCCGGCAGCGCCGCCGCAGGGGAAGGATAGTAAATGAGGAAGCCGACTTTATTGGCGATCCAGGACGGGAAGGCGACGGAACGGCTGCGCCCGCACCGCACGTTCGAGGATTCGTGCAAGTTCGAGATCTCGCTCACGAGCTGCCCGGTGCCGCAGGCGAAATGACGAACGAGTGGCGCCGTGTGATGCAGGTGGTCAGAGAATCGGTAATAAGGAAGGAAGAATACTGGCGGAGAGGCCGGGATTCGAACCCGGGATCAGGGTTTAAGCCCCGATAACGGTTTAGCAAACCGTCGCTTTCGGCCGCTCAGCCACCTCTCCGCGCGGCTTGCCGACAAGGCCATTCTACTTCATCCCTATCGGCTGTCAAGCCGCGGCGTCTTCAAACCGTCCGAAAAGGATTTGACCCGGTGTGGCACAGGGCCTAAATTCTGTCGAGAGAAGGGCGATGCCGGCCGTACAAGCGAGCCGTCGCGCCTCGTTCTCATCCTCAATTTTGAACCTTGAACTTCGCACTTCCGTGGAGCCTTTATGAACGACCGCGAGCGTTTCATGGCCACGATGCGATACCAGCCGCGCGACCGCTGCCCGATCTGGGATTTCGGGTTCTGGGATGAGACGCTCGTCCGCTGGCACGGTGAGGGTCTGCCCGACGACGTCGCCACCAACCCGCAGGCCGCGCGGTTCTTCGGCATGGATGAGTTTGACACGAGTTGCAGCGTCCTCACCGGCCTCTTGCCGGAGTTCGAGCAGGCGGTGATCCGCCTGGACGACCAGTACCGCTGGGTCCGCCGGGCCGACGGCGTGACCGAGAAGTGGCACCGGCACTCGACCACCATCCCCGAGCCGACGGAGTTCCTCCTCATCGGCCGCGACTCGTGGCCGGAGTACAAGAAACGGCTCGACCCGGCCGATCCCCGTCGCATCCCCGCCGACTATGCGGCGCGCCTCGCCGAGCACCGCGACGCCACGCGCACGTATCCGCTTTCGATCTGGGCGGGCAGCCTGTACGGGCGCCTGCGCGACTGGATCGGCGTGACGAACCTGAGCCTGATGCTGTACGACGACCGCGCGCTGGTCGAGGAGATGGTCGAGAGGCTTGCCCAGTGCGTGCTCGCGCCGCTCGAAAAGGCCCTGAAGATGGCGCGGGAGCAGGGCGTGACGTTTGATTATGCGAGCATGTGGGAGGACATCTGCTTCAACCGCGGGCCGCTCCTCTCGCCCGGGATGTTTCACGAGATGTGCGGGCCGTGGTACCGCCGCATCACCGATCTCCTGCGGTCGTACGGCTGCGAGGTCGTGCAACTGGATTGCGACGGCAAGATCGACGAGCTCATGCCCACGTGGCTCGACAATGGCGTCAACTGCATGTTCCCCATCGAGATGGGCGACTGGGCCGACCCGGTCGCGATGCGCCGCCGCTGGGGCAAGGGCCTGCTCATGCGCGGCGGGTTCGACAAGCACGTCCTCGCCCGCGGCCCCGACGCGATCCGGGCCGAGGTGAAACGCCTGACCCCGCTGGTGGACGAGGGGGCGTTCATCCCGCACTGCGATCACCGCGTGCCCGCCGACGTCCCGATGGCCCACTACCTCGTCTACGTCGAAGAGGCGAAGCGCGTGTGGGGCCAGGGCCTGCCGAATCTGCGGCCGATGGGGGCAATGAAAGGAAGTGCAAAGTGAAAAAGGGCCGCAAGGTGGACACCAAGGCCCGGGTTCGCAAACGGGACCGCAAATCAACAGAAGACTGCGAAGACGTTGCGGCCGCCAAGAAAGCCATGGCGGAATCAAAGGTGAGAATCCCGTACGAGAAGGTCCGCAAAGAACTGGGGTTGTAAGTTGAGCGCCGGGCTTTCACGCCAGCCGAAGCTCGCCGCAACATACGGGTCCAGCCAAGAACTGTTGTGTAGCGGGTAGAAGCATGTATACTGGCTCTTGTCGGTGATTGGGAGGGACCCGCGTGATCGAATCGCCTGTTGTTTCCGAGAAGGCCGCGTTGGATAAGTTCCTGGCGGACAACCCCGAGTTGGAAGCCCTTTCAGCGCGGCTGTCAACGTTTAATGTGTTCCGTGCACTCCGGATTGAGCACGAAGAAATCCGACATAGCAACGTGCTGGCGTGGCTCCTGGACCCGCGGGAGTCCCACGGGCTGGATGATATTGTGCTTCGCCGAATACTGTCGAACATCCTGCTTGAGGCGGGATCGGAGAGGTCGGAAGCGTTGGGTATCTCGGCGGCCCAGGTGGAACTCATGGATTTGACGGACGTCGATGTTCGCCGCGAGCGGGAGCATATCGACGTGCTGGTTGTGATTCGTCCGCCAAATGAAGATGAAAAGGGCGTTGTGCTGCTCGTGGAAAACAAGATCCACAGTGGTGAGGGCGAGGGGCAGTTGAATCGCTATCGCGAGCAAGTGACCAAGGAATTTCCGGAATTCACCCTTGTTCCGGTGTTTCTGACCCTCGATGGTGAAGATGCGGGTGAGGCCGAGGCCGAAACGTTCATTTCATACAGCCATCGCCAAGTTTTGTCCGTCTTGGAGAGAATCATCGACCAGCGGCGGCAGCAATTGCCCGGCGCGGTTGCCGTGTTCCTGGACCAGTACATGGAGACCTTACGGAGGCTTACGATGCAAGAAAATGACCTCGCAGACTTGTGCAAGAAGATCTACCGAACTCACCGTAAGGCCATTGACCTCATCACCAAGTATGGCATGGCCAGCAGATTCGAGGAGGTTGCCAACGACATCCTCAAGGAAGAAGGCCCTTTCGAGGTGCTTTCATCGGATGGAAGGTCTATCTGGTTCCTTCCCGTGTCCTGGGCGAGAGTGGTGCCGGAAAATGGCGCGGTATGGAAAAACCTCAAGAGGCAGGTGAGTGTGGCGTGTTGGCTGGTGAAAAGAAAGGACAAGATCCAGATTGTGTTTGAAGTGTCTCGCATGGATGATCCCCAAAAACGTCTTGCTTGCGTGACGGCCCTCCGCAAGGCTGGCTTCCGCCTCATCAAGGCAGCCTTTGATGAGGATGCAACGTACAGCCGGTTCTTCTCCGCCTTCCACGAAGTTGCCGATTACGACGACGCGGAAGAGGTTCGAAAGGCCGTGGGCTCGCTTCTTGCCAAGGCGAAAGAGCAATTCCCCAAGGCGGCGGTTGCGCTTACAGAGGTGTTTTGTAGCAAGTGATTGGGCTGCCGTCGATTCCGTACACCGCTTCCGCGAAACAAGGCGCATGCCAGGGCTTGGCATAGTTCCAGCCAATACTACAACGCATATTCGCGCGGCAGGTACGGAGACCCGCCGCGCAAAGTTGTCTCTATCGCTATAGTGTAAACCGTTACGAGCGCCGGCCGCGCTGCTTACGCCGGGGCGGCTTCTTCTCGTCGTCCTCGACATGCGCCCGCAGGATCAGTCGGAGCGGGACTTCGGGGAAGGGCAGTTCGGTGCGAAGGCGGCGCTCGACGAACCGGCGGTAATCCTCGTGAAAGAGGTCGGGGTTATTCACGAAGAGCACGATCGTGGGCGGGCAGGTAGCCACCTGGGTACCGTAATAGATCTTCGGCAGCACCGCGCCGGGCGACGGCGGGTGGTAGGTCCGGATGGCGCTCTCGATCACGCGGTTGAGCGAGGCGGTTGAGACGCGCGTGGAGGTCTGCTTGAAAAGGTTCCGCGCCAGGTCGACCGTGATGAGGACGTTCTTCGCGTCCTTGGCCGTGACGCACGTGATCGGGGCGTACGAGAGGCCCGGCAGCGCCTTACCCAGGTACTCCACATAGTCCTCGCTTGTGGCCTTGCCCATGGCCTGGTCGAACTTGCTGACGACCAGGACGACCGGCTTCATCTCCTTCTCGATGGCCGAGCCCAGGCGTTTGTCGACCTGGCTGACCTCCGACGGGGCGTCGAGCAGAAAGAGCACGACGTCGGCCCGGCGGATCGATTCCATCGCCCGCGTGAGGCTGTAAAACTCGATGTCGTTGGCGATGCTCTTGCGCTTGCGAAGGCCGGCGGTGTCGATGGCCACGTACGTCAGGCCGTCCTTCTCAAAGCGGATGTCGACGGCGTCGCGCGTCGTTCCGGGAATCTCGGAAACGATGACCCGCTCGGACCCCGCCAGGGCGTTGATGAACGTGCTCTTGCCGGCGTTGCGTTTGCCGACGACGGCGATCTTCATGGCGACTTCGGCCGGGGCCTCGCCAGTCTCGGGCGGCAGGCGGTCGAGGATGGCGTCGAGGAGTTCGTAGCGGCCGCGCGAGTGTTTCGCGCTCACGGCGATGATCGGCGTAAAGCCGAGCGAGTAAAAGTCGTTCGCGCCGAGGGCGAACTTGTCGTTGTCGGACTTGTTGGCGGCCACGAGGATCGGGGCCTGGACCTTGCGCAGTCGCTTGGCGATCTCCTCGTCGAGCGGCGTGCGGCCGTCCATCACGTCCACCGCGAAGATGATGACCGCGGCCTCGCGCAGGGCGTACTCGATCTGCCGCGCGACGTCGGCGGCAAGCTCGCTCGAGGTCTTGAAGTCCATGCCGCCGGTATCGATCAGGTCGAACCAGCGGCCCTTGTACTCGATGATCGTTGAGATGCGGTCGCGCGTGACGCCGGCCGTGGGCTCGACGATGGAAATACGCTGCCGGGCCAGCATGTTGAGCATGCTGGACTTGCCCACGTTGGGCCGGCCGACGATGACGACTTGCGGCAGTGGCATAGATTAGTCCAATTAGACCTTGGGCTTGAAGCGCTTCAGCGGCAACAGCACGGTCTTGCCCGTCTGGGCCGACTTGTAGATCGCGCAAATCACTTCGACGGCTTTGCGGTGCTGTTCGACCGAGACGATGGGGTCGCGGCCCTCGCGCGCCGCCCGCGCGACGTCGTCGAGGTTGCGGGCGAAAATATCGCTCACGAGGTGCATCGGGTCGCTCGAGGCGCCCGTGTCGGCCGGGGCGGCGGCGGGCTTGCCGGCCTTCTCGGCCTCGAGTTCGTCGGCCAGTTTCCACAGTGTGGCCTTGTCGTCATCCAGGTAGATCATGCCCTTGGTGCCGCAGAGTTCGTGGTGTACGGCCGACCCGGGGAACGACGACGTGGAGCCCAGGATCGCCCCGAGCGCGCCGCTTTCGAACTCGACGGTGGCCACCGCAACGTCCTCGACCTCGATGCGCTCGTGGGCCAGGCGGGCGGTCTTCGCGGTGATCGCCTTGATCGGGCCGCACAGGTACACGAGGAGGTCGATCGCGTGGACGGCCTGATTCATGAGGCACCCGCCGCCGTCCAGCTTCCACGTGCCGCGCCAGTCGCCGGAATCGTAGTACTCCTGCGCGCGCCACCACGGCGTATTGCAGAGGGCGAACGTGATTCTGCCGAGGCGGCCGGCGTCGATCGCGGCCTTGGCGCGCCGCGTGTCGTCGGCGAAACGGTGCTGGAAGATGCCGCCGTACGTCCGCCCCGACTTGCGGACGGCCTTGATGATCTGATCGCAGCGCTGCGGCGTCACGTCCTGCGGCTTCTCGGAGATGACGTGCTTGCCGGCCCGGACGGCGGCGATGATGATGTCGCCGTGCAGGCCGGTCGGCACGCACACGTCGATGAAGTCGATGTCCTTGCGCTTCAGGACGGCCTTGAGTTCGGTGAACCAGGGCACGCCGTATTGCTCGCCCACCTTCTGGGCCTTTTCGGGCACGATATCGACGACCGCGGCCAACTGGATTTTCTGGGTCGACTGGTAGCACTTGCAGTGATGCCCGCCGATGCCGCCGACGCCGACGACCGCCACCTTGAACATGGTATTCCTTTCGCGATGAATAACGAAGTTACGAACGCGCCGCGTCGTGGCAGTCGCTGCGGCGACCCCCCGGCTGTGCATTGCCTTGCCCACCCGAGGGCGCCCGCCGCGGCGGGAGGGGTTACTTGAGGGCCAGGCGGCCCCAGCGGCGCTTGCCCACGCGGAGGATCGCGCCGGCGGTCACGGCGACCTGCGTCTTGGGGTCGGTGATCACCTCGTCATCGATCGAGACGCCGCCCTGCGTGACGAGGCGCATCGCCTCGCTGTTGGAGGTTGCGAATCCCGCCAGGACGATCAGCCGCGCCAGGCCGATCTTCCCGCCGGCCAGGTCCGACGTCTTCACGGCGACCTCGGGGATCTCGCTCGGCTTCTCCTTGTCGCTGAAGATCCGCCGAAACTCCGCGGCCGCCGCCATCGCAGCGTCTTGGCCGTAGTAGCGGGTGAGGATGGCCACGGCCAGCCGCTCCTTCGCCTCGCGCGGGTGCATAGAACTCAGGGTTTGCTGGATTTCCTGCACGGGTACGGCCGTCAGCAGGGTGAAGTAGTTCTCCATGAGCGCATCGGGAATGCTCATGAGCTTGCCGAACATCTCGTTCGGGGCGTCGGTGATGCCCACATAGTTGCCCTTGGACTTCGACATCTTCTCGACGCCGTCGAGGCCCACCAGGAGGGGCATCGTCAGGACGATCTGCGGCTCGAGGCCGGCGTCGCGCATCAGGTCGCGACCGGCCAGGCAGTTGAACGTCTGGTCGGTGCCGCCGAGTTCCACATCGGCCCGTATCACGACCGAGTCGTACGCCTGCATCAGCGGGTACAGGAACTCGTGGACGCCGATCGGGTCGCCCGCGCGGTGCCGCTTCTCGAACGTGTCGCGCTCGAGCATGCGGGCCACGGTCATCTTGGCGGCGAGCTTGAGGACGTCGGCGAACGTGAGCTTGGCCAGCCACTCGCTATTGTGCCGCAGCTCCAGCCGGTCGGGGTTGGTATCGAGAACCTTGCCGGCCTGCTCGAAGTAGGTGCGGGCGTTCTTCTCGATCTGCTCGTCGGAAAGGACCGGCCGCGTGTGGTTCGCCCCCGTCGGATCGCCGATGCGGGCCGTGTAATCGCCGATGATCAGGACGGCCTTGTGCCCGAGGTCCTGAAACTGCCGCATCTTGCCCATGACGACCGTGTGGCCGAGGTGGATGTCGGGCGCCGTCGGGTCCATGCCCAGCTTGATGCGCAAGGAGCGTTTCTCGATGATGGCCCGGGCGAGCTTCCTGAGCAGTTCCTCGTCGGTGTAGACCTGGACGGCCCCGCGGCGCAGCAGGTCCAGTTGCCGCTTTGCCTCGTCCTTGACGGCCTGCGGAATGTCAGCCGGATTGGTCTCAGTCACGCCCTGACGCCCTTTCGCACGACCCTGAATCTCCCCAATATAGGCGAAATGGCCGCAGGTTCAAGGTTTTTCGCAGTGCGGCCGCACGTGTGGCCTTGTCGATAGAAGGATGGAGCGTATATTAGCCATAGGGGAAGTGGCTGTTCTTCGAACCTGCGGAGGGCGAATGAAGCTGACGGTTTGGCGAATCCTGTGCGTTGCCGCGTGCCTGGCGATGCTGGCTGCGTCGCAGGCGTGTGCGGCTGCGCAGGAAGGGCAGGCGGCTGCCTCGACCGCGCCGGCCAAGGTGGCGCCGGTGGAGCACATGCTGGGCGCCGGCACGGCGTTCGCCACACCGTATTACGTGATCGACAGCGGTAAGCCCGGGCCGACCGTTATGATCAACGGCGGCATGCACGGCGATGAGCCGGCCGGTGCCGCGGCGGCGCGGCAGATCAGATTCTGGACGATCGCGCGCGGCAAGCTGATCGTTCTGCCGGAGGCGAACCGGCTGGCCCTTGAGGTCCGCACGCGCAGCACGCCGAAGGCCGTGGCGGCGAAGCTGGGCATGGAAGAGACCAACCTGAACCGCTGCTTCGCGTCGACGCGGAAGGAATCGCCCAAGGGGCCGCTGGCGGCGGCTATCTGGGCGGTGCTCAAAGAGGTGAAGCCGGAGTGGCTGGTCGACCTCCACGAAGGTTTTGCCGTTGCGGGCGAGAACTCGAGCAGCGTCGGCAGCTCGGTGATTTCCTCGCGGTCCCAGGAGGCACGTGGCGAGGCGCAGGCGATGGTCGACGAGGTCAACGCCACGCTGACCGATGAAGAGATGCGGTTTCTGGTGAAGTCGCAGCCGATCGCCGGCAGCCTGGCCCGCGCCGCGGCCGACGTGATGGGCGTCCACTCGATGATCGCGGAAACCACGACGGGCGACCAGCCGATTTCACTCCGCTCGCGCCAGCACCGGCTCATGGTGCACCGGTTGCTCGCGGACCTGAAGATGGAGCCGTGCAGCGTTGAGGTCGTGATGGGCGACGCCGCCGGGAAGATCCGCGTGGCGATCTATGACGGCGAGGGTGCGCACCAGGGCCTCAGCATTGACCACAAGCTCGTGGATGGGAGCGACATGCTCGTGGAGCGGATCGGGCCGCCGGAACTCGGGGCCGGCGCGCTCGCGCACTTCGACGTGCTCATCATGCCGGGCGGCAGCGCCTCGGCCGAAGCGCGGAGCCTGGGCCTCGACGGTCGGCAGACGGTCCGACAGTTCGTTGCCGGCGGCGGCGGATACGTGGGAATCTGCGCCGGCGCCTACCTGGGCACGTCAACGTACCAGTGGTATTTGGGCCTCGTGAACGCGACCGTCGTGGACGGCGGCCGCGGCAAGGACGTTGTTACGATGGAACTTACGGCCGAGGGCCGCAAGCTCCTTGGCGAGAAGACGGCGCCGTTCGAGGTCCGATACGCGAACGGCCCGATCGTGGTTCCCGGGAAGCGAACGGACCTGCCGGCCTACAAGGAACTGGCGGTCTTTCGGACCGAATTGGAGATGATGGATCGCGAGCCCAACGTGCAGATGAACGGCAGCCCCGCCATTGTGGCGGCAACGCATCAGCGCGGCCGCGCAATGTGCATCAGCCCGCACCCGGAAGCGACGACGGGCCTCGAGGACCTGGTCCGCAGCGCCGTGCGCTGGGCGGCAGGGCGGGAGAGTACGAGCGCCACACCGTTGCCCGCCGCGGCCATCCCGTAGGGGCACCCCCATGTGGGTGCCCTGGCGGTATGGCCGGACACGGCGGGCGGCCACGACGAAGTCCCGCCGTGGCCATCCCGTAGGGGCACCCCCATGTGGGTGCCCTGGCGTTATGGCCGGACACGGCGGGCGGCCACGCGGGGCCGCCCCTACGGGTGACGGCATGCCGCGACTACTTCTTCTCCGCCCGGCCCGCCATCTCGCGCAGGACCTTGCCGAGTTCCTCCATCGTCGCGCCGTAACCCGCCCAATCGAGCGACTTGATCTGCTGCTGCGCCTTCTCGTACAGTTCCACGGCGTGAGCCCGCAGCGCCGCCGACGTTTGGCCTTCGGGCGGGCCGGCGGCAGGCTTAGCGGGCGCCGCCGGGCCCTCGCCAAACACGGCCTGGAGCGCCCCGTCAAACGTCTCGTCCATGGCGATGCGGTCCTGGTAGGAGACGATGACGCGCTTGAGTTCCGGAATCGCCGCGTTCTCGCTCTTCAGGTACAGCGGCTCGACGTACAAGATCGAGTCGCCGACGGGAATGACCAGGAGGTTCCCGCGAACGACGCGGCTGCCGTGCTGGTTCCACAGCGTCAGCAGGGGCGAGATCTTGTCGTTCTGGTTGATGCGGGCCTCGACCTGGTTCGGGCCGAAGACGAGGTGGTCCTTCGGGAAGGAGTAGCAGAGCATCTTACCGTATTCCTTCCCGTCGCAGCGGCCGGCGAGCCAGCCGACCATGTTGTCCTTACGCGAGGGCGTGAAAGGAAGCATGAGCAGGTATTCGGGCTGCTTCTCGCCCGGCAGGGTCATGATGAAGTAGTACGCCTGGATCGGCTGCGTGTGGCCCTCATACACGTGGTTCGGCTGTTGCCAGAGGTCTTCCTTATTGTAGAAGATCCGCGGGTCGGTCATGTGATAGGCCAGGTACTGCTCGGCCTGGGTTTCGAACATGTCCAGCGGGTATCGCAGGTGCGCCCGCAGTTCCTCGGGCATCTCCGCGATGTCCTTGCAGAGGTCCGGGAAGATCGTGCGCGCGACCTGCGCGAGCGGTTCTTTCGCGTCGATGACATAGAACGTCACGGTGCCGTCGTACGCGTCGACGACCGCCTTAATTGGGTTCCGAAGGTAGTTCGTGCCGCCGTAGTCGCGGCGGGTGCGGTTGGAGTACGGGAACCGGTTGGTCCGGGTGTAAACGTCGGTGATCCACACGATGCGGCCCTGCCATACGACCGGGTACGGGTCCTGGTCGTACTCGAAAAACGGGGCAATGGTGCGAAGACGCTCGATGATCTGCCGGCGCCAGAGCACCCGCGTTTCGGGCGTGAAGCTGTCGGTCAGCAGGATGTTCCAATCGCTGAAGTAGTAGGCGAACATCAGCCGCCGCAGGGTCGAGTTCACGGCGATGCCGCCGGTGCCCGCGTACTCGGCGTAGTGGTTCTCGCTGCCCAGCGGATAATCGAACTCCTTCTGGCTCGTGTGGACGTAGATCTCGTTGCGCGTCAGCTCGCCGAAATAGATGCCCGGCTGCTTCAGGTCCATCCCGATCTTGCTCTGCGGCGGGATGTCGCGGACCCAAAGTTCCGGCAGGCCCTCGGGGGTCACCACGTTCACCGGGCTCATCACGAGGCCGTACCCGTGCGAGTACAGCAGGTGCAGGTTCACCCACGTTCGGCTCGACTCGTTCAGCAGCGCGGTCTCGAGCTCGCGTGCTGACAGCGTGACCTGGCGATAGCGGCCCTCGATGGTGTAGCGGTCGACGTCGGCGTCGTTGAAGTGGTAGTACGGCCGCAGGGCCTGGATCTGGTTGTACACCGACAGCAGCACCCGCCAGTCCCAGATGCGTACGTTCTCGATCGTGCCCGGCACGTTGCGGATGTCCTGGAGGGTGAGGTTGCCGGCGCCGGCATAGGGCTTCACCTCGACGTCGGCCAGGTTGTAGGCATAGCGCGTGGCCTCGATATTATTTTTGAGATACGGCAGCTCGTATTCCAGTTCGTTCGGCTCCACCGTGAACCGCTGCATGAATGCCGGGTACGTCCAGATGGCGGAGCCATGCAGGAGGATCAACACCACGACCGAGCCGCCGGCGAGGATGCGGTGTCGCCGGATACCGCCCACGAGGAGCAGGACCGCCGCGATCACGCTTGCGACCATCATGACCTTGAGCATCGGCAACCGCATGTGCACGTCGGCGTAGCCCGCGCCGAAGACCGCGCCCTGCTTCGAAAGCAGCAGGTCAAAACGGTCGAGCCAGTAACCGAAGGAGACCACCACGAGAAGCAGGGCACCCAGCACCGCCAGGTGCGTCGACGCCGCCCGCGTGATCGGTTCGCCCGGCCAGCCGATCGCGCCGCCGACGAAGTATGCCACGCCCACGCCGATGGCCGCCAGGACGATGAGCGTCATCGCGTACGTCTTGATCGCCGCGAGCACCGGCAGGACGAAGACGTAGAAGCCGGCGTCGTAGCCCAGGATCGGCTCGGTCCACCCGAAGCTCGGGAAGTTGTGGAACTGAAGGATCGTGTACCAGTAATCGGTGGCCGCGGCGGCAGCCATGTAGGCGACCACCACGACGGCAATGCTGCCCACCAGCCACAGGAACCGCTTGAACGAGGGCGACGGAATCTTCCACGGCAGCCCTTTGAACTGGATGTATCGGCCTGGGGCCAGCCGCGCCGCCACCAACGCATTTACGCCCACCCAGATGACCGTCGCCAGGAACACGCTGACGCCCAGGGCGATGCGCGTCCAGAGTTCCGTCGTGAAGACCTTGGCGAAGCCGAGCGAGTCGAACCAGAGGAAGTCGACGTAGAGGCCCGAGAGCTTCGCCGCCGCCCACGCCACCACGGCGATGACGGCAATTGTGATGATCCAGCGTAGTTGGTGTTTTTTCATGGTACCCCTTATGATAGACACCCGCGTGTGCAGCCGCAACAGATTACGTTTAACGGTCCAGGTTTTGCTCTTGACACGCCCCCCTTGCCGCCGATATGTTTATCCATTATGAAAGCGTTCGGCGAGAACCTGCTTCTGGGTCTTAGGAGATAACTCCCGGGGCCGCCGCGCGCTTAAATCCGGATCACGTGGCCTCGGGAAACCCCCGAGGCTTTTTTGTTGGCTGAAAAACGGTTGCGGCGGGCGTCCGCCGCTATATAAGTAACGGACCCAAAAGGAGGCGTATCATGGCCAGTCAGACCGACAAACGGGTGCTGGTGTTCGACACCACGCTGCGCGACGGCGAGCAGTCGCCCGGCGCCAGCCTGAACCTCACCGAGAAGCTGGAGGTGGCCCGGGCACTGGAACTCCTTGGCGTCGACGTCATCGAAGCGGGGTTCCCGATCACGTCGACCGACGACTTCGAGGCCGTTCGCGCCATTTCGCGCGAGGTCCGCAAGCCTGCCGTCTGCGGCCTGGCGCGGTGTGTGGCCAAGGACATCGACCGTGCCGCCGACGCCCTCGGCGACGCCAAGCGGCCGCGCATCCACGTGTTCCTGGCCACCAGCAAGATCCATCGCGAGTTCAAGCTGCGCAAGGCCCGGAGCGAGATCGTCCGCCTGGCGATCGAGGGCACGAAACATGCCTGCGCTGCCGTCAAGGACGTTGAGTTCACGCCCGAGGATGCCGCGCGCACCGAGCCGGACTTCCTGGCCGAGGTCGTCGAGGCGGTCATTGCGGCCGGCGCCACGACCGTGAACATTCCGGACACGGTCGGCTGGTCCACGCCCGACCGGTTCCGCGGGCTGATCGAGTACCTGTTTGAGCACGTGCCGAACATCGGCAAGGCCGTCATCGCCGTGCATTGCCACAACGACCTGGGCATGGCCGTGGCGAACACGCTGGCGGCGCTCCAGGCGGGCGCGCGGCAGATCGAGGTCACGGTCAACGGCATCGGCGAGCGGGCCGGCAACGCGGCGCTCGAGGAAGTCGTCATGGCCCTCGCGACGCGGCCGGACGTTTTCGGCGGCCTGAAAACGGGCATCCACACCGAGTTGCTGCACCGCACGAGCCACCTCGTGAGCCGCGTCACGGGCATGGTGGTGGCGCGGAACAAGGCGATCGTGGGCGAGAACGCGTTTGCCCACGAGTCGGGTATCCACGCCGACGGCATCCTGAAGGAACGCACCACATACGAGATTATGGACCCGAAATCGGTGGGCCTGGCCAAGAGCAAGCTCGTCCTGGGCAAGCACTCGGGGCGGCACCAGTTCCGGCAGCGGTTGACGGAACTGGGTTTCCGCCTGACCGATGCCGAGGTCGACGGGCTGTTCTTCGGCTCGTTCAAGACGCTGGCCGATCGCAAGAAGGAGGTCTTCGACGAGGATCTCGTGGCGCTGGTCGAGAGCGAGGTCACCCAGACGCCCGAGACGTGGAAGCTCTGCGGCTTCCAGGTGGCCACGGGCACCGGCGGCATGCCGACGGCCACCGTGGAGCTCGAGCGCTACGATACGAAAGAGCGTATCCGTGACGCCGCCACGGGCGACGGCCCGGTCGACGCGATCTTCCGGACGCTCGAACGCCTGACGGGCATCAAGCTGAAACTCGAGGACTACCAGATTCGCTCGGTCACGAGCGGCACCGAGGCGCAGGGCGAGGCCCGCCTCGAGGCCAGGTGTGGCGACCTCGTGGTGTCGGCCCGCGGCGTCTCGACCGACATCCTCGAGGCCAGCGCCAAGGCGTATCTGGGCGCGATCAATCGGGTGCTGGCGAAGAAGGCAATGAAGTCCAAAGTCAAAGGTCCAAAGCCCAAAGTCTGAGGTGGACGACTTCAGGGGCAGACGGTACGAAAGAAAGGTGACTGGCTCATGGCAACAACAGCACAAGTGAAGAAGGCCGTCCTGGCTTACTCCGGCGGCCTCGACACGTCGGTCATCCTGCCGTGGCTGCGCGAAACCTACGGCTGCGAGGTCGTGGCGTTTGTGGCCGACCTGGGGCAGGGCCCCGGCGAACTCGATGGCATCGTCGCGAAGGCCAAGCGGTCGGGCGCCTCGGAGGTCTACGTCGAGGACCTGCGCGAGGAGTTCGTGACCGATTACCTGTGGCCGATGCTCAAGGCCCACGCCATTTACGAGGGCAAGTACCTCCTGGGCACGAGCATCGCGCGGCCGCTGATCGCCAAGAAACAGGTGGAGTGCGCCCGCGCGACGGGCGCCGACGCCGTGGCCCATGGCGCCACGGGCAAGGGCAACGACCAGGTGCGGTTCGAGCTTACGTTCATGGCCCTCGCGCCGGACCTCCAGGTGCTGGTGCCGTGGCGCGATCCGCGCTGGACGCTCACGAGCCGCGAGGCCGCCCTCGA
Source organism: Planctomycetia bacterium (assembly GCA_003170085.1). GTDB lineage: Bacteria > Planctomycetota > Phycisphaerae > FEN-1346 > FEN-1346 > FEN-1346. The sequence continues at coordinate 49,585 of PMZT01000246.1, forward strand.
GTACGCCCAGGAGCGCGGCATCCCCGTGCAGCAGTCCAAGAAGAGCATCTACAGCCGCGACCGGAACCTGTGGCACATCAGCCACGAGGGCGCGGAGCTCGAGAACCCGATCAATGAGCCGCGGCCGGATGTCTTCGTCCTCAGCACGCCGGTCGAAAAGGCGCCCGACAAGGCTGAGTACGTTGACCTCGAGTTCGAGGCCGGCGTGCCGGTCGCCGTCAACGGCAAGCGCCTTGGCCCGGTCGAGGTCGTCGAGGAATTGAACCGGCTCGGTGGCAAGCACGGCGTCGGGCAGATCGACCTCGTTGAGAACCGGCTGGTGGGCATCAAGTCGCGCGGCGTGTACGAGACGCCCGGCGGCACGATCCTGTACGCGGCCCATGCGGCCCTCGAGGCCCTGTGCCTCGATCGCGACACTCTGCATTACAAGCAGGGCGTGGCGTTGCGATATGCCGAATTGGTGTACTACGGCCAGTGGTTCACGCAGCTTCGCGAGTCGCTCGATGCGTTCATCGACAAGACGCAGGAGAAGGTAACGGGCAAGGTGCGGCTGAAGCTGTACAAGGGCCAGGCGCTTTACGCCGGCGCCGAGTCGCCGTTCAGCCTGTACAGCGAGGACCTCGCGAGCTTCGTCATGGGCAAGTCGTACAACCCGCGGGACGCCACGGGCTTCATTCACCTGTTCGGCCTGCCGATGAAGGTGCGCGGCCTGATGGAGCGCAAAACGAAGCAGGCTTCGCAAGGCAGTGCGAAGCGCCGCAAGAAGTAGGTCGCCGCGGCGACCGCGCGAAACCTAAGAAGCTGCGCTGTCGTACTACGCAAGGCGCAACACGTGAACCTTGTGCTCATCGGATACCGGTGTACCGGCAAGACCACGATCGGCCGCCTCATGGCCGACCGGTTGGGCTGGCCGCTCGTCGATACCGATACGCTCATCCAGAAGCGGGCGGGCAAGAGCGTCAAGGAGATCGTTGCGGCGGGCGGGTGGCCCGAGTTCCGCCTGCTCGAGCGCAAGGTAGTCGCCGATGTCTCGGCCGTTGACCGCCAGGTCATCAGCGCGGGCGGCGGGGCGATCCTCGATGCGGGCAATCGCAAGGCCCTGCGCGCGGGCGGCCTCGTCATCCTGCTGACCGCCGCGCCCGAGGTGATCTGGCAGCGGATGAAGGCCGACCCGAAAACGCTGGCCGAGCGCCCGAACCTGACCGACGCGGGCGGCATCGCCGAGGTCCAGAGCCTGCTGGCCGAGCGACGGCCCCTTTACGAGGCCGCGCGCCATCACGCGATCGCGACCGACCAGGTCACGCCCGCCGCCGCGGCCGAGCAGATTCTGGGCTGGCTCAAGGCCGCCGGGCATGTCTAACATGACAGCGCTAGATTCAAACTGAGCGCGGCGGGTACGGAGACCCGCCGCGCAAATCCTTGAAAGTAGCACTGTCATACTAATCTCATGTTGACAAGGCGGGCGCGCCATGAGCGTTGCCGTTGATTTTGCGAACTATCGCGGCGAACTTGCTGCCCTCGCCACCGCCTTCTGCTGGACGGCCAGCGCGCTGGCGTTCACCGCCGCGGCCAAGCGGCTGGGCTCGCTTGTCCTGAACCTCGTGCGCCTGGCCATCGCCCTGGGGTTCATGACGCTTTACGGGTGGCTCGTGCGCGGCCTGCCGCTGCCCACCGACGCCACCGCGCACAACTGGCTGTGGCTGGGCCTGTCGGGCCTCGTGGGTTTCACCTTCGGCGACCTGTGCCTGTTCCGGGCGTTCGTCCTGATCGGGCCGCGCGTGACGATGCTCCTGATGGCGCTCGTGCCGATGATCGCCGCGATCGTCAGTTGGGCGGCGCTGGGCGAGGCGCTCCCCTGGACCGCCGGCGTGGGCATGGCGCTGACGATCGGCGGCGTGGCCTGGGTGGTCCTCGAACAACGGCCGCCGCACCCCGAACTGCCGCACACGGTCTCGGCTACGGGCATCCTGCTGGCGCTCGGCGCCGCGGCGGGCCAGGCCGTGGGCCTGGTGCTGAGCAAGGTGGGCATGGCCGGCTACGATCCGTTTGCATCAACGCATATCCGCACGATCACCGGCCTCGGGGGCTTTGCCGCCATCTTCCTGGTGACGGGCGCGTGGCCGCGACTGGCCGCCGGCCTGAAGAGTGGCGCGGGGATGGGCTACGCCTCGATCGGTGCCCTGTTCGGCCCGTTCATCGGCGTTTCGTTGTCACTTGTGGCCATAACATACACGTGGGTGGGAGTGGCGGCGACGATCATGTCGATCGTGCCCGTGCTGATCATCCCGTTCATGATGGTGATTTATCGCGAGCGGGTAAGCACGCGCGCCGTGCTTGGCGCCCTGGCGGCGGTGGCCGGCGTGGCTGTACTCTTTCTGTGGCGGTGACGCGGGCACAACATAAACGACCAAGCCGGAGGATGTAGGGGCACCCCCATGTGGGTGCCCTTGGGCGGCCACACGGGGCCGCCCCTACAGAGGCGTTTAGTGCCTCGGCAGCAGGAAGAGCGTCGACGCGTTGGCCGTGGTCATTTCGAGCCCCGTGGCCTTCATGATGAAATCGTTCGCGTAGAGGTCATCCTTGCCCTGGTCTCGGTCGACGCCCTGGACATGGCCGTCGTAGAACGCCATGTTCGTGTGCGTGTTGTAGTACTGCGCATCGGGATCGCCGGTGTGGTCCTGCACGCCTCCCGGGTGACGCGCAGCAATTCGGGGCTTGCTCGTGGTGCCATCGTAGAAGAGGACGCCGTCGGTGACCATGATCTGGGTCGTTCGCAGCTTGATCTGCGAGATGTCGCGCAGCATATGCGAGGCGAGCAGGTGGAAGGTGGGGTTGGTAAGGTCCGTGTCATCGACGGTCAGCGAGGGGAAGCGGTTGCGGGTGTCGGCGGCGTTGTCGAGATCGGTCTGTGCCAGTTTGACGCTGCAGCCGTTCCAATAATAGGTGCAGTCCACCATGAAGCCGGCTGGGCCCAAACGGGCAAACCCCTGGGCGGCATCCGGGTCGCTGCTACCTGGGGTGAGGACTCGGGGTAGCGTGATGACCGGGTCAGATGCTCCCGAATCCGCCGTCCACGTGACCAGGAGCTCGGATGCCTTGGGGCACCACAGAACGCTGTTGCTCGCGGGCGGGTCCGTGTCCGACCGCTGGGAGGAATCGGGGGCCGAGAGGTATCCCCCGCGGACCAGGAGGTCGCACCAGTACAGGCCGGACTTCACATACCGCGTCGGGGGGAGCGCGCCCTTGGCGTCGGCGGAGTAGTTCAGCACGGACGCCGCGATCTGCTTCAGGTTACTCTGGCATTGCAGATCTTGCACAGTCTGCATGACCGGGGCGAGCGCCGACAGGAGCAAGGCCGCCAGGATACCGATAATGGTGATGACCACCAGCAGTTCGACCAGCGTGAAGGCAACGAGACGCTCGTGGTACGACCTCAAGGCTCTCTTCATGGCTAGGCGTTCCCCTGAAAAGGGTGCATCACAGGCAATGAATGCGTAACGCTATAGTATTCTAGAAACTGCCGCAGGCGATTACAAGCCTTTCATTGTCAACACAACGGGCGCCTCCCGCCGCGGCGGGAGGCGCCCGTTTCACATTTCACTTCCACGGCCCATGGCGGGCCGCGACGTTGCCTCGTAGGGGCACCCCCATGTGGGTGCCCTTGGGCGGCCACATGGGGCCGCCCCTACTTTTTCGCCGGCTTGATCCGCTTCATCACGTCGTTGGCATCGGTGATGAGCTTCTTGTCCTTGGTGATCGTGAGGCACTTCTCCATGGCGGCCCTGGTCTCGGGCGGCAGGTTGTTGCCGAGGCTCTTCGCGATCTTGACGGCCGCGGTGCAGGCCTCGTTCTTCAGGGCGTTGTCATCGAGCATCGGCACCACGATCAGCAGGGCGGCCGGCTGGTTCACGTCGGCCAGCACGCCAAGCACCAGTTTCTTCTCGTCGGGCCGGGTGATGACCGTGAGCGCCTCCTGGCTCATCTGGAGCTTCTGGGCCGCCGGCACCTCGGGCAGGGCGGCCAGCCGCAGGTAACCGCGGAGGGCCAGCACCTTCAGCGTCAGCTTGCCCTCGCTCTTGCCCACGGCGATGAGGTCCGGGGCCGCGGTCATGTCGGACCAGTCGGCCAGCGCACGGACGGCGGCTTCCCGGACGCCCATGTCGGCGTCCTTGAGCGCCGCTCGGACGGGCAGAATCGCCTTCGGGCCACCGAGACGGCCGAGGGCCTTGAGTAGCGACCCCTTCGCCGGCATCTGGGCAGACGCCAGCGGCGTCAGAATGACCTGAAGGGCCACGTCCTTGTTGGTCGCGCGGCCGCAGGTGGCCAGCAGGGCCTTCTCAGCCGCATCAGTGTCCTTCGTCTTTATGAGGAGGGCGATCATAGGCGCCAGGCACTTCTCATCGGCCACGGCTTCGAGGCCCTTGAAGGCTTCCGCGCGAACGGCGGCATCGGCATCGTCCGCCGCCTTAAGCATCGCCGGGGCGGCTTCGGCGGACTTGCGGGCCGTCAGGGCGCGGAGCAGTTCGGCGCGGACCTTGGCGTCGCCCGTCATGGCAGCGAGCATCGCCGCGTTGGCGTTCTGGGCCTTCATCGTTGCAAGCGAGTTACGGGCGGCATCGGCTTCGGCTCCGCCGCCGGCGGCAGCCTGCGCGAGGGCCGGAACATCGGACGCATCGCCGATCGTGGCCAGCGCACCGAATGCGGCCGTACGAACGGCATCATCGGCGCTCTTCAACGAGCCGAGCACGGCGGGCTTGGCGGCCATGTCGCCGCGACGGCCCAACTGGGCCAGCAGGAGCGCCTGGCCGGGGGCCGGCAGCTTCGGCAGGAGGTCGGCCAGGGCCTTCGTGGCTTCGGGGCCCGGGATCTCGCCCGCGAACGAAAGGGCGATGGCCTGCATCTGGGCATCGTTGCCGGCCAGGACTTCGGCCACCATCGGCATGGCTTTTACGCCCAGCGCCAGGACGAGGCCGCGGAGGCCCGCGATCCGGGTCGGCTTGGGCTCGGCCGGAACGTAAACAGCCTTATAGATGGCCGCCGCTTCGTCGTTCTTGTCCTCCTTCAGCATCTTATCGGCGCACTGGAGGTACGCGTCGATGACGTACGGCCGCAACTTCGGCGACGCCGTCACGCGCAGGCCATCGAGGGCCTTGGCCGCATCGGCGCCGCCGATCTTGCCGAGCGCCCCCACGGCCGCCTCAACGACCGACGCATCCTTGTCGGCCAGGTATTTGAGGATCACCGGAACCGTTGTGGCGTCTTTGCGGACGGCCACGGCGTTGATCATGGCGACCTGCCAGTCGGGCGTGGCGGCCTTCTGCATTGCCACCACGAGGGCGGGCGTGGCCTCCGGCGCGGTGTTCCACTGAAGCGCGCGGCGGGCCGAGTCGCGAACGACCGCATCCTTGTCGTCGAGGGCCTGCACGAGCGCCGGAACGACCTCGGCCTTGCCGATCCACTGGATCTGGCGCAGCAGCCACACGCGGGCGGCCGAGGGCGTCGCGGCATCGAGCTTCCCGGCCAGCGCCGTGGCGACGGCGACGCGCTCGGTCTCGGCGCCGGGGCGCGCAGCGTTGTTGGCCAGTGTTTCGATGGCCTTCATGGCCGCCGTCCGCTTCGCCGGGTCATCGCTGGCGATGTCGGGCAGCAGCGAGGCAAAGTTCTGGACCGTCGCGGCCGGCGCTTCCTCGGCACGAGCCGGAGTCGCGGCGTACGCCAAGCCAACCACCGCCAGCAGCGTTACAACCGTCAGCACGTTCAGCAATTTCATTGGATGTTCCCCTTGCAATTTATCAGGAAAGGCGCCATGGCGCGCGCATCGGGCGATCAAGCCACCGCGCGGCCTCTTCATTACCGATAACCTCTTCCTTGACCGGATCCCACTTGTACGACTGGCCCGTCCAGTACGCGATATTGCCGAGGTGGCAGACCGTGACCGAACGGCAGCCGATTTCGGCGTCGCAGATGGGCCGCCGGCGGGTCTTGATGCAGTCCATCCAGTCGGGCATGTGGGCAACGCTCTTGTACAGGTGAATCTCGTTCTGCCCGATCGGCGTGTCGATCTCCTCGGGGAAGCACTTGAAGTACCCGCGGTTGACCTCAACCCAGCCCTTGTCGCCGACGAAGAGCACGCCGCTGACGCCGTTCTTGCCCTCGGGCAACTTATATTGCTTCGGACCGTTGCCGTCGGCGCTCCAGAAGTGGTGCATGAGGACGCCGCTCGCGTACTTGTACGTCAGGGTGGGGTACTCCTTGCCGGGCGCGAAGATCTCGACGGGGCCGCTTTCGTCCATGCCAAGGCCCCACTGGGCGATGTCGTAGTGGTGGGCGCCCCAGTCGGTCATCATGCCGCCCGAGTAATCGCGAACCAGGCGCCATCCGCCGCTGTAGCTGCCGCTGCAACGTTCGCCGTTGTAGGGCGACCACGGGGCCGGGCCAAGCCAGAACTCCCAGTCCATGCCTTCCGGAATCGGCTCGGTCGGGAACTGCTTCTCGGTCGACGGGCCGCCGACGTTCACGAAGACTTCCTTGACCGTGCCGATGCGGCCGTTGCGCACCAGTTCGCAGGCGTGATGGAATTCCTTGCTCGACCGCTGCATGCTGCCGTTCTGGTAGACGCGGCCGTAACGGCGGACGGCGGTGACCATCGCCCGCGCCTGGCGGATCGTCAGCGCCATCGGCTTCTCGCAGTACATGTCCTTGCCGGCCTTGGCGGCGGCGATCGTGATCAGCGCGTGCCAGTGATCGGGCACGGCGATGACCACGGCGTCGATGTCGTCGCGGGCCATCACGTCGTGGTAGTCGCTGTACACCGCGACGCCCTTGAACGTGCCCGCGGCCCGCTCCTGGGCGTAGTTATCATTGGCCTTTTTCTCGGAGGCGTCGCGTACCCATTTCTTGACGTCGCACACCGCCACGCACTGGGCCGTGCGGTTGCCAAGAACCTGGCCGAACAGGCCGCTGCCTTGGTTGCCGATGCCGATGTCGCAGACGGTCAGCCGGTTGCTGGCCGACGGTATGGCGTCGGCCCCCAGGGCCGTCGACGTGATCATGTAAGGCGCCGCGGCGGCCGCGATCGCGCCTTTTAGAAGATCGCGTCGTGAGACCTTCATCTGGTTCAACATAACGGTCCTCCCTGTTCCCTGAAACGAGCCCCGAATCTTCGCAGAATACACACTCGTCTTGAGGTATGCGACACAATTTTCGTGATTACCGAGGGCCCGATTGAGGTCCGGAATGCCCCGCCGCGCCGAAGACCCGACGCGGAGGCCGCGAGCGCCACGGAAACCCGCCGAATTTGCGGGATGCTTTGTCGTACAAGGTGTTGAATGATGTACGGAGGAGACACCATGGAAACGTTGGTCTTCGAGACGGCGCAGGCGCTGGGCGCGTATGGGGCACGTATCGCCGCCGAGACGATCCAGGCCGCGATCCGCCGCACGGGCAGGGCCAATATCATTCTTGCGACCGGGGCCAGCCAGTTCGAGGTGCTGGCGGCGCTGGTGGCGGCGCCCGGCGTCGACTGGTCGAAGGTCGTGATGTTCCACCTGGACGAGTACGTGGGCCTGCCCGACACGCACCCGGCCAGTTTCCGGCGGTACCTCCGCGAACGGTTCGTCGAGAAGGTGGGGCGGCTGGGCGCCGTGCACTTCATCGAGCCCGCCGCGGCGGGCGACCCGCGGGCCGAGTGCAGCCGCGTGGGCAATATCCTTTCCGCCAACCCGATCGACGTGGCCCTTGTGGGCATCGGCGAGAACGGGCACCTGGCGTTCAACGATCCGCCGGCCGATTTCGACGCCGAGGAACCGTATCTTGTGGTTGACCTTGACGAGGCCTGCCGCCGCCAGCAACTGGGCGAGGGCTGGTTCGCGACGCTGGCCGACGTGCCGCGCCGGGCTATCTCGATGAGTATCCGACAGATCCTGAAGAGCCGCCGCATCGTTTGCTCGGTGCCCGACCGGCGCAAGGCCGAGGCCGTTCTGGCGGCGGTCGAGGGGCCGATCACGAACCTGTGCCCGGCGTCGGTCCTGCGGAGACATCCGGATTGCGTTCTCCTGCTGGAACCCTCGTCGGCGTCGCTGCTCTCGAAGAAGTTGCCCGTGCTGAAGTAGAGGACGCTGTGAATATCCCCGGTTTCGTCGATCTCCAGGTCAACGGCTACAAGGGTGTGGACTTCTCCAGTCCGGACCTGACGGCCGATTCCTTCGCCCGCGCCTCGCGCGAGCTTCTTACGCAGGGGACCGCGGCGTTCCTGCCCACGCTGATCACGTGCCCCGAGGAGGTCTACCGCCGCAACTTGGCGATCATCGGGCAGGCGTGCGCGCAGCCTGAGTTCGAGGGACGGCTCCTGGGCATCCACGTGGAGGGGCCGTTTCTGTCGCGCGCGCCGGGCGCCGTGGGCGCTCACAACCCCGCCTACGTGCGCGACCCGGACCCGCAGCTCCTTGATCGGATGCAGCAGTGGGCCGGCGGGCGCATCCGCATGATAACCGTTGCCGCCGATGCGCCGGGGGCGGAGGAACTTGTACGCGATTGCGGATTGCGGATTGCGGATTGCGGATTGAAACGGAATAGGATGCCGACCGCGCGGCTGGACGCCGCTTCTTCAAATTCGCAATTCGCAATTCGCAATTCGCAATTGGATCCTTTGATGCCCGCGAACCGTGGCTCGATCGGCTCGAGGAGTTGGTGCCCATCGCGCCCATCGGGCGAAGCGGCATCCGGGTGGTGCTGGATGTGATGTACGGCGCGGGACAGGGGCTCCTGGTGGAGCGGTTGCGGCGCGCGGGCTGTGCGGTGCGCGAACTCCACGGCGAGCTCAATCCGGGCTTTGGCGGCCTGCACCCGGAGCCGATTCCCGCCTACATGGGACCCCTGGTCGCGGCGACGCGGGAGTGGCGGGGGCCCGGACCGTGCGTGGGCTTCGCCTTCGACGGCGACAGCGACCGCATCGCCCCGGTGGACGAAGACGGACACGTCGTCACCCCGCATCAGGTCCTCGCGCTGCTCGTCCGGCACCTCGTCAGGAACCGTCGGGAGCGTGGAGCGGTCGTCAAGTCGGTGAATATCGGCCGCATGGTGGACCTGGAGGCGCAGGCGTTGGGGGTGCCGCTGGTCGTCACCCCGATCGGGTTCAAGTTCATCGCGGCCACCATGCTGGAACACAACGCCATGGTCGGAGGAGAAGAGAGCGGCGGCTTCGCAGTGCACGGCCATATCCCAGAGCGGGATGCGGGCCTGATCTGTCTGCTGCTGCTCGAGTGCATGGCGATGACGGGCCAGTCGCTCGGGACGCTGGTCCGCGAGATGGAGGCCACGTACGGTCCGCATCGCTACGGCCGGACGGACCTGCGGCTGGCGACGCTGGCCGACCGGGACCGGGTGGTGGCGAATCTGGTCGGTTCGCCGCCGACCGCGCTGCTGTCCGTTCCCCTCTTGCAGATGGACACCCGGGATGGGGTGAAGCTGATTCGAGCGGATCACAGCTGGGTCATGCTGCGGGCCTCGGGGACGGAGCCGCTGCTGCGCATCTACGCCGAGGCGCCCACAGAGGACGAGGTGCGCGCGCTGCTGGACTGGGGACAACGTCTTGCGGCGGAGAAAGGCTGAGGGTAGGATGTCGAAACGGAAGGCGCAGGCCAGACTCCCCGGGGTGACCAGCCGACCGATCGAGGAAGCCTGGCGCCCCTGGGGGAGCTTCCACACGCTCGAAGCGGGGCCGGGGTACAAGATCAAGCGGCTGGTGGTCCTGCCGGGGCAGCGGTTGAGCCTGCAGCGGCATCGCCGCCGGACCGAGCATTGGGTGGTGGTGGCCGGGACCGCCACGGTCGTCAACGGGACGCGCACGCTCTCGCTGCGGCGGCGCGCGTGCACCGTCATCCCGCGGCAGGCGTGGCACCGGATCGAGAATCATGGACGGGTCCCCGTGATCATCATCGAGGTGCAGCACGGGACATATCTCGGCGAAGATGACATCGTCCGGAAGCAGGATGATTACGGGCGGACGGTGGAGCGCGAGCCACGAGCCACGAGCCACGAGCGGAATCTCGGGGGCTGAGATCTGTCCGGCAGCGAGCACGGGCCGGGGCGAGGCAGAAGTGAATCGATTGTATGTCGTGGTCCTGGCGGGCGGCAGTGGCGAGCGGTTCTGGCCCCTTTCGACGCCGAGCCATCCCAAGCAGTTTCCCTCCCTGCTGGACGGGAAAAGCTTCTTCCAGCGCACGATCGAGCGGGCGGCGAACCTGGTGGGGCAGGACCGCGTCCTGGTGGCCACCCGGCGGGAACTCCTTCCCATCGTCCTGCAACAGCTCCCTGGGTTTCCCCCGGAGAACTGTATCCTGGAACCGGTCGGGCGAGATACGGCGGCCTGCATCGGCTTGGCTGCGCTGGTGGTCGAAGGGCGCCTGCCGGGCGCGCGGATGCTCGTCGCGCCGTCGGATCACTTCATCTCGCCTTTTCACGCTTTCGAGGAGACGGTGCGGCACGGACTCCTGCTCCTGGACCGGCTGGACGGCCTGGTGACCCTGGGGATCCCGCCGACGGGCCCGGAGACGGGATACGGTTACATCCTGGCCGGGGACGCCGTCCCGGAGCATCCGGCGGCTCGGCGCTGCCAGCGGTTCACCGAGAAGCCTGACCGGACCACGGCGGAACGCTTCGTGGCCGACGGCCGGTACTACTGGAACAGCGGCATCTTTCTCTGGAGAGCCTCCACGTTCCTGCGGGCGGTGGCCCGGCACCT
>PMZT01000246.1:60352-60638 GCA_003170085.1 Planctomycetia bacterium
GAATCTCAGTCGACGTCGGCGTCTTGGAGCGGGCCGAGGAGGTGTACGTGATCCCGGCCACCTTTGCCTGGGACGACGTGGGGGCCTGGAGCGCCCTGGGGCGGATCCTCCCCAAGGACGAGTGCGGGAACGCGGTGATCGGCCGCCATGCGGGACGCGACACCTACGGGTGCGTGGTGTACGGGACGACGCGTCCCATCGGGACGATCGGGCTTCGGGATATCGTGGTGGTGGAGACCCCCGACGGCATCCTGGTCTGTCCGAAGGATCGGGCGCAGGAGGTCAA
>PMZT01000007.1 GCA_003170085.1 Planctomycetia bacterium
GCCACCCAGGCCACCGACTCGACGTGCGCCGGGTGAACCCCGAACAGGAGCGCGACCAGGGCGCTCGGCCAGCGCGCGCCGGTCATTCGCCGCATGGCCACGAACAGCAGGAGCGTGCCCAGCGCGTGCAGCGCGAGATTGGCCAAGTGGTGGGCGCCGCTCGCGAGGCCGAAGGCCGAAACGGCGGCCATGTGCGAGAGCCAGGTCAGCGGGTGCCAGTTGCAGGTGGGGGAGGTCCCGAACGCCCAGGCCACGCCCTTCCACGTGAGGCCGGCCTGCACGAGGCGGTTCTCGGTCACGTAGTCGGGGTCATCGAGGTTGACGGACGCGTAGCGGACGACCGGCCCGTAGGCGGCCGCCACGGCCAGCACCAGGATAATTAGTATGGCAATATTGCGATACATCGCGAACCTATTCCGGGATCCGGCGGCCGGTCATGGGCTCTGCCGGAGGGGTTTCCCGGCCTCGAAGAGCGCCAGGTGCGCCTGGATCTCGCCGACGATCGCGGGGTTCCCCACGGCGTTGGCCAGGGCGAGTGCTTCCCGGGCCGCGGCCACGGCCTCCGGAAAGCGGCCGGCCTCGGCATAGGCGATGGCCAGCGTATCGAGGCAGATGGCCTCGCGGCGTCCGACCAGTTGACACGCCCGCTCGGCCAACGAAACGGCCTCGACGGCGTTGCGGAGCGCGGGGTCCACGGACGCGGCGCGGAGGCGCGCCAGTTGCACAAGGGCAAGCGGCCAGTTCGGCTGCAGGCGCACGGCCTCGGCGAGGAGCTTCACGGCCTCGCCCTCTTTGCCGGTCTCTTGCATCACGACGGCCAGGCCGCGGTACACCTCGGCCATATCGGGTTTGAGTCGCAGGGCCGCACTGAGTTGGGCGGCCGCCTCGTCAAATTTCCGCTGCAAGGCCAGGGCCATGCCCAGGTTGAAACGGGCGTTGGGGTAGTTCGGATCAAGCTGGAGGGCCAGGCGGTACTGGGCAATCGCCTCCTCGGTCTTGCCCAGGGTGAAGAGGGCCATGCCGAGGTTATTGCGGGCGCTGGGCATGCGCGGCTCCAGTTCGAGCGCGGTCTGGAACTGCTCGATCGCCTCCTGGGTCCTTCCGAGCGAGCCGAGAGCCAGGCCGGCGTTGTTGTGTGCGCCCGGCAGCCTGGGGTTCAGTCTCAGGGCCTCTTGGGCGCGTGCGACGGATGCCTGGTAATCGCCCATGGCGAAGTAGGCGGCGGCACAGTTGGCGTTGTAAGTGGGCGCGTCGGACGGACGGATGCGGATCGACTCGTCGTAGTGGGCGATCGCCTCGGGGGCCCGGCCCACCTCCGCCAGCGCCAGGGCCAGGTTGTTGTGGGCTTCGGCGTACTCCTTGTTCAGGCGGATGGCCTCCTCGTAATGCTCCATCGCCTCCTTCAGGCGGCCCTGGCCGGCCAGGACGAGCCCGAGGTTGTTGTGCACGGCGGCGTTCTTAGGATCGATCCGGAGCGCCTCGTTGTAGTGGTAAATCGCCTCCGGGTAGTGGCCGCGCGTCGCCAGCGCCAGCCCCAGGTTGTTGTGCGGATCGGACTGGTTCTGATCGATTTCCAGCGCCTTGTAATACTCGGCCATGGCGTCTTCGAGGCGGCCCTGGACGAACAACGCCCCGCCCAGGTTCCCGTGGGCCAGCGAGTTCTTCTCCGTCACGGCGATCGCGCTGCGGAAGAGGACCTCGCTGTTGGCCCAGCATGGAATCTGCCGGACCGTCAGGCAGGCGCAGGCGATCAGAACCGCTACGGCCGGCAGCGCCACCAGCGACCGGAACCTCCAGCCGAACAGAAGATCCGCCACGGCCCATGCCAGGATGATGTAGAGGCCGATCGTCGTGACGTAGGTGAACCGGTCGGCATAGGCCTGTGCCCCCACCTGCAAGAGGCCGATGACGGGAACCAGCGTGCCCAGATACCAGAACCAGCCCACCGGCAGGTACGGCCTGCGGCGGGCCTGCCAGATCACCAGGGCCGTCATGGCCAGGAGCCCCACCGCCCCGGCGATCGGCTGCCAGATCGGCCGCTCCATGATGTACGGGTAGAACGCCGAGAGCCCGGCGGGCCAGAACATCTGACCGATGTACAGCCAGTACGAAACAAAGGCGCTGGAGACGCGCGTCAGCAGCGACACCTTCGTGTTGGCGAAGTCCATCGCGCCGCCGGCCTTCTGAGCGTAGATGGTCACCGCGCTCATGACGAGGATGAGGGCGAAGAACGGGATCTTCTCAACGAGGAGCTGGCCGACGGTGCGTTGCGGCACCTCCACGCGAGCGGCCGGCTCAGGCGGCGGTTCGGATTTCGACGCGCGGCCACGAGGCGCCTTGCCCTTGCCCGCGAGCGGCACCGGCACCGGCGCCGTCTTGATCCAGCCGAGCCGGTTCAGCGGCCAGAAGTCCACCAGGAGGAGCACAAAGGGCACGGTCACCAGCATCGGCTTGGCCATGAGACCCAGCACGAGAAAAGCAAAGGCCAGCGCGTACCGCCGGATATCGGGCCGCTCGGCATAGCGCGCGTAGGCCCAAAGGGTGAGCATCCAGAGGAAGGTGCTGAGGACGTCCTTGCGTTCGGTCACCCAGGCGACCGATTCCACGTGCTGCGGATGCAGGCCGAACAGGGCCGCCACAAAGGCGCTCGGCCACCGTGCGCCCGTCATCCGCAGGAGCACGAAGAAGAGCGCGGCCGTGCTCAGCGCGTGCAGGATGGCGTTGACCACATGGTGGCCGGCGGGCTCGCGCTGGAAGAACTGCCAATCGGCCATGTGCGAGAGCCACGTCAGGGGGTGCCAGTTGCACTTCTCGACGCTGGTGAAGGCCCAGAGGATACTGTCCAACGTGAGGCCGGCCTGGACGTGCCGGTTCTCGGTCACATAATCGGGATCGTCGAAGTTGACGAAGTCGAGGGTCTGGACGCCCATGCCGTACGGGTGAGCGGCATCGACCTTGTGGATGCCCAGATAAACACCCAGGACGACCACGGCCAGGGCGATGCCCAGGATGACGTTAGGCCAATTGCGTCGCATAGTCCCAAGTCTCCCGTGAACCTCGTTCGTTCGCCCGCCGACCTACGGCGACTGGCGGTAAGGCTTTCCGGCCTCGTACAATCGCCCCCGCGTGTCGATCTGGTCGGCCAGTGTATCAAGTTTCTGCGCTCGCGCCACATCTGAAGCCTTGCGGGCCGCCGCCACGGCATCCTGGAACCGGCCGGCTTCGGCGTACGCCGCCGCGAGCGCCTCGAGACACAGTAGATTCTGGCCGCCGCTCGTGGTGCAGGCCCGTTCGGCCAGCGCGACGGCCTGCGGCCCGTTGCGGCGCTCCGGGGCCGGGTCCGTCGCCAGAATCCAGGCCAGGCGGCCGGCCATGTCCGGCCATTCCGGATGTCGCTGGACAACCTCCGTCAGGAAAGCGATGGCCTCATCCATCTTGCCCTGCTGGCCCAGGATCGTGACGATCCCGCGATAGGTGAGGACGAAGTTCGGCTGTATCCGGAGTGCCTCGTTCAGAACGGCCAGGGCCTCATCGAACCGTTTCAGATTGGCCAGCACCCCCGCCAGGTTGTACCGGATGTTGACGTTGTTGGGCGCCAGTCGCAGCCCCTCGCGATAGCTGGCGACGGCCTCCTCCGAGTGCCCCAGCGCTCTCTGGGCCGCGCCCAGGGCCTCGTACACAAAGGGGTTGGCCGAATCCAGGCTCATGGCCTCGCGGCACAGGGCCAGCGCCTCTTCCGGCCGGCCCAGGTTGATCAGCACGTCGGACATGTTGACGCGAACCGTTGCGGATTCCGGCTGAAGTCGCAACGCATCCTGGAAATAGGGGAGCGCCTCCTGGAACCGCCCCTGCCGCGCCAGCATCAGGGCAAGGTTGCCGTAGGCCGTTCCGTAGGTCGGATCGACTCGGATCGCCTCAAGGAGATGGCGCATGGGGGTCTCGAATTCGCCCCGCTGCGCCAGGGCGAGGGCCAGGTTGTTGTGGGCCACGGTGTCGTTCGGGTTGGCCCGGAGCCCCGCAATGTACTCGTCAATGGCTTCCTGGTGGTGCTGCTCCATCGTGTACACCATGCCGAGGTTCACGTGAGCCAGGGCGTTGTTCTCCGTAACGTTGATCGCGTTCTTGTAAACCGCCCGGCTGTCCTTCCACATCCATACCTGCGTCGATGCCAATATCATGCATCCTGCCACCGATGCCCCCGCCAGCGACCCGAGCGCGAGCGACCGATGCGGCCACGTCTTCAGCGCTTCCCACAGCCCCCATGCCACCGCCACGAAGATCCCCACCAGCGGCACGTACGTGAACCGGTCGGCCATCGCCTGTTTGCCCACCTGCACCACGCCGATCACCGGCACCAGCATGCCCACAAACCAGAACCACCCCACCGCCAGGTACGGCCGCCGACGGATCTGCCACACCACCCCCGCCGTAATGGCCGCGAGGAGGGCCGTCGCCAGCACCGCCTGCCACACCGGACGCTCCGTGTACGGGTAGAACAGCGCCAGGGCCGTCGGCCATACCGTCTTCCCCAGGTACGTCACGTACACCACGGGCGCATTGGCAAGGCGCGTGAGGAACGGGAGTTGCTCCGCATACTTCATCGCCCCGCCGTGTCGTTGTGTAATGAACGCCATAATGCTTGACGCCGCAACGAGGGCGAAGAGCGGGAGCTTCTCAAGAATAAGACGCAAGGCGGTGGTGCGGGCGAACGAGATTGCGGATTGCGGATTGCGGATTGCGGATTTGAAGAGGCCACGTGCGGGTGCCGTTTGAATCCGCAATTCGCAATTCGCAATTCGCAATGGATAACGCCTCAGCGGCCAATAGTCGAGGAGCAGCATGACGCACGGCAGCGTCACCAGCATCGGTTTGCACATGAGGCTCGCCGCAAACAGAACGGCCACCCAGAGGTACCGCCCGACGCCCGGACGCTCCGCGTAGCGCACATAGCACAGAAGCGCCAACAGCCCGAACAGCGTGCTCAGAACGTCCTTACGCTCCGAGACCCACGCCACCGATTCCACGTGCAGCGGGTGTACCGCGAACAGTGCCGCCACCGCGGCGCTCGGCCAGGGCGCCCCCGTCATCCGCTTCAGCAGCCAGAAGAGGAGCACCGTGCCGGCCGTATGCAACAGGGCGCTTGTCAGGTGGTGGCCGCCCGCCCAGGAGCCGAAGAGCTGCCAGTCGAGCATGTGCGACAGCCACGTGAGCGGGTGCCAGTTGGCCTGCTCGATCGACGTCACGGCCCATCCGAGGCTCTGGAGGCTCAGACCGCCCCTGACGAACTTATTATCGTAGACGTAGCTGGGATCATCGAAGTTGATGAAGTCGAACCGCACCAGCGGCCAGAACACCGCCGCCGTGATCGCCACCAGGAGAATCGTGATTCCGACGTCACGCCGCATGCCGCGTCCTTACTGAACCCTCTCTGAGAGCGTCACTCAGAAGGCCCGGCCGGAGAAGGGACAGACCCTCCCCGCGGCGCCTTCAGGGCGCACAGCCACACCCCAATCTCTCGGCATTTCAACCTCTGGGTGTGAAACCTTTGTATTATAAGGAGGAATCCCCGATTGGCTACCCGTCAGGGCGCCACGGGGGCCTGTCGATAGGGACTGCGGGCCTCGTAGAGCCGCTGCCGGGCCGCGATGTGATCGGCCAGATCGTCGTGCTTCAGCTTTCGCGCAAGCGCCGCCGCCTCGCGCGCCACATCGACGGCCTTCGGGAACTGCCCCGCCTCGGCATAGGCCTCGGCCAACGTGTCGAGGCAGACCGGGTCGCCGCGCTCGCTCAACTCGCAGGCCCGCTCGGCCAGCGCTACCGCCTCGGGACCGTTGCGAATCGAACTCTCGGGGTGCGTCGCCAGGACATGGGCCATAAGGTTGAGATGATCCAGCATGTCGGGCCTGAGGCGCAGGGCTTCCTTCATGTGGATCAATGCCTGGCCCGGCTGCCCCTGCTGTAATAGAAGGATGGCGATGTTCCGGTGGGCATCGGCCAGGTTCGGGTTCAGGCGCAGGGCCTCGGTGAACTCGGCGAGGGCCTCCGCGGTCTTTTTCGCATGGCCGAGGGCGATGGCCAGATTCATGTGCGTGTCGGCCGCCCGCGGATTGGCCCGCAGCGATTCGCGTTGCTCGGCGATGGCCTCGTCCACCCGTCCGGAGGCCAGGAGCGCCACGCCAAGGTTACTTCGCGTCGCCGACAGCGTGGGGTCCAGTTGCAGGGCCAAGTGGCACTCGGCCACGGCATCCGCTATCTTGTTCTGCGTGTAAAGCGCCGCCGCAAGGTTGCTGTGGAAGACCCCCACCCGTGAAGAGCCAAGGGCGATCGCCTTGCGGAAGTACTGCTCGGCTTCCGCCGAACGGCCTTGGGCCAGATACGCCGACCCCACGGAGTTGTGGGCGTCCGCGTCATCCGGAGCTAATTGCAACTGTTTCATGTACTCGTCCAGGGCCTCATTGGGCTGGCCTTGGTCCATGAAACACTCGCCTACTTTGCCATGGGCCAGCGCGTTATCCGGATTCAGGTCAAGCGCGTGGAGGAACATCGTCTCGGTATCGCTCCAGTAGGGCAGTTGCCTTGAGGTCAGCAGCATGCACGCGCCTGCCACGCCCACCGCCAGGACGGTCATCGCCTTCTTCAGGTCCGGCCGGCTCGCCAGCACGTCGTTCGCCGCCCAGACCAGCGCGATGAAGATGCCGATCAGCGTCAGGTACGTGTACCGGTCGGCGTACGCCTGCCGGCCTACCTGGATGAAACCGATCACCGGCACGAGCATTCCGAGGTACCAGAACCATCCGACCGCCAGGTACGGACGCCGCCGTACCTCTCGGACCACCAGGATCGTAACGAAGGCCAGAAACGCCGCCGCCAGCACCGGCTGCCACACAGGCCGATCGTATATGTACGGATAGAAAACCGTGAGGCCGACAGGCCATACCATCTGGCCCAGGTAGGTCACGTACCCCACCAGCGCGGTCGAGAGGCGGGTCGGCAGCGGAATGTCGCCGGCGTAGTGCATGGCGCCGCCGAAATCCTGCACCCTGTACGTAACGATGCTGAGGGCGACCACAGGGAGAAAGAGGGGAGTCTTCTCGAGCACGAGACGCAAGGTGGAGGTGCGGCCGAACGA
>PMZT01000024.1:0-3756 GCA_003170085.1 Planctomycetia bacterium
GGGCCGCCCCTACGAAAGGAACCACCTGCCAGAATTCACGGCCACACCCGTCCTTCCGGGCCTAAGGCTTTTCGAAGCCGAGGATCAGGAATTCCCCTATTGTATAGTGCCGTTTTATGGGCGATAAGCAATGATGCCGCAACCACTGACAACTGGACCGACTGATGGGGGGACGGAGATGGGCCATGAGATGGCGAGGTTTATACCGCTCTTTGCGCCCCCGAAGTCACCAGGGGTTACGGCTTGCGGCTGAGGCCCTGGCGTTGGGAGGGATGGGAACACGTCTGGCCCCGTTGTCGTACAATCGCCGTTCTGGCCGTCAGATCGCGCTGGGAGCAAGGGGCGAACCCCAAGGGGCTGGCCCCTTGTACTTCACCAATCGCCATGAGCAGCGAGGCTCATGGTTCCGACTGCTTTCGTCAGGTCGTTGTCCGGCACGCCTCCCTGGGAAGAACGTCCACGTCTGGGTTCGGGCCGGAGCCAACTCGAATCGGTCGGTAAGGCGGCGCGAGCGACGTACCACTTCTTCGACTTCTCCAACTGGCAGGTAGCGCGTCTGGCGCTCGGGTCCACCCTGTCTTGGGGTGGCGCTGTTGTCGGTTGAACAAGGGGGTCGTTCATGTCCGCGCCGTCAAATCCGTACAGACACCGTGCGCCTTCGTCTCGCCGCAAGCCGGCCCGTGCGGCGGCGAATTCCGACATGACGATACCTCAGGCCGTTCCTTCCCACGTGCCGCAGCCGGCTCCGCTGGATCCCGCGGCGCGCGAGGCCGAACTCGAAGCCGAGCTCCGGCAGGCCCGGAAGATGGAAGTCGTCGGCCGCCTGGTCGGCGGCGTGGCCCACGACTTCAACAACCAGTTGACCGTCATCAGCGGCTACTGCGGCCTCCTCCTCAAGGACATGCCGAAGGACGCGGCGAAGCGGCGCCCCCTGGAGTGCATCCGCGATGCCGCGGCGCGCTCGGCGGTGCTCACGCACCGGCTCCTCGCCTTCAGCCGCCGGCAGGGCCTCAGGCCGGAGATCGTCAACCTGAATACGATTATTAAAGATATGGCGAATCCGCTCTCTCGCATGATCGGCGAGGACGTCCGCCTGGTCACCACGCTCGCCCCGGACCTCGGTGACGTCCGGACCGACCAGGCCCTTTTCGAGCACGCCGTCATGAACCTGGCCATCAACGCCCGCGACGCCATGCCGGCGGGCGGCGTCCTCACCCTCGAGACCCGCGGCCTGGAGCTTTCGGCCGACGACCTCCGCGATTGCCCCGAGGCCGCCGCCGGGCCGTACGTCCGCCTGACCGTCTCCGACAACGGCACCGGCATGGATGCCGAAACCATGCGGCGCGTCTTCGAGCCGTTCTTCACCACCAAGCCGCAAGGGCAGGGCACCGGCCTCGGCCTGACGATGGTCCGTGAGTTCGTGGCCCTGGCCGGCGGGCATATCCTGTTCCACAGCCGGCCGGGCGGCGGCACGTCGTTCATGCTGCACTTCCCGCGCGTGGCCGGCAAGGCCGATACCGCCCGGCGCCCGGCGGAGGTCCGGCCTTGCCCGCGGGGCACCGAGCGGATCCTGGTGGCCGAAGACGACGAGCAGGTGCGCCGCCTCATCGTCCGCGTGCTGGGCGATTGCGGCTATGCCGTGCTGCCCGGCCGCGGGGCGGAGGAGACCCTGGCCTTCGCCCGGCAGTACCACGGCCGGATCGACCTCTTGATCACCGACGTGATCATGGCCGACGGGTGCGGGGTGGAACTGGCCGCGCGCGTGCGCGCCCTGCGGCCGGAAATAGAATTCATCTATACCTCCGGATACGCCGATGAGACGCTGCGGCAGCACGGGGTCCTGGCGGGCGACGTGGCGCTCCTGCGCAAACCCTTCTCCACGAGCGCGCTGGCCGAGAGGGTGCGCGAAGTCCTGGACGGGCGCCGCGTGAAGGAAAGGCGGAAAACAGATCGCTGAGGCAGGGGGATTGCAGCCGAGGGGAGAAGACGTATGAGGCACGCACATCCGAGCACGCTTCACGACTGGGAGACGCACGTTACACTGGCCCCCGAAGAACTGGCGGCGACCTGGGCGGAGTACCACCGTACCCGTGGCGAACACGCCCGCAACCTCCTGATCGAACACTACCTGCCGCTCGTCAAGTACAACGCCGACCGCATTCACTCGCGCTTGCCCGGCGAAGTGGACCTCGACGACGTCATTGCGGCCGGCATCGACGGCCTGCGCGCCGCCCTGGAGTCGTTCGACCCGGACCGCGGCTTCCTGTTCCAGACGTACTGCACGCCGCGCATCCGCGGGGCCATCCTCGACGCCCTCCGCCACTGCGACCGGGTGACGCGGCTCATGCGGACGCGCGCCGTCCAGCTCTCGCGGACGCGCCGGCTCCTGCACGCGCAGCTTGGCCGCGCCCCGTCCGACGAGGAGATCGCCGAACGCCTGAGCCTCTCGAGGACGCAGTACGTCCGCCTGGTCCGCGACGCCCAGGCCGCCGACATCGTCAGCCTGAACCAGGCCACCTGCGACTCCGACATGGGCCGCGACTGCGCGCGCGGCGACACGCTCTTCGACACGCGGGCCGAGCCGCCCATGAAGCGCAGCCAGCGTGAGGACATCAAACGCCTGATCACCCGCGGCCTCTCGCAGGTCGAGCGGACCGTCGTCATCCTCTATTACTACGAAGAGATGACGATGAAGGAGATCGGCGCAACCCTGGGTACGTCGGAGTCGCGCGTGAGCCAGATCCATGCGGGCATCGTCGCCCGGCTCCAGGACGCCTTCCAGGGCCGCCGCGATGAGTTCACGATGTCCAGTTGAACGGGCAAGTCTCACGCCTGCAAATCCAGGACGTTACGTGTGGACGGGGGTCAGGAGCCTTGGGGGAAAGGCTCCTGACCCCCGCCGCTCAATACAAGCCGTATTGCCGTGGCAACCCACGGCTCACGCCTTGGGCTATTCTCTTGCGCCCTGTCAGAAGGGCTGAGGCGCGGGCGGCGCGTCGGGCTCTTGTTTCAGGCCGAACTTCTCGGCGAGCCACCGCGCGGCTTCCTGGTAGGCCGGGCCGGGCAGGAGGTGCCCGCCTTCGTACCAGATCTGCTTCTTGGGCTCGGCAGCGGCTTCGAAGAGCCGGCGCGAAAGCTCGGGCGCGACGATAAAATCGCCCTTGGCGTTCTGAAAAAGGACCGGCCGCCCCTTGAAGTGCGGCAGCGCAACGCGCGGGTCGGTGGCCGCCACGCGCGGCTCCTTGAGCAATTCGACCGGGATGTCCCACGCCCCGCCGACCATGAGCACCATCGCCCTGATGCGCGGATCGCTCGGGCCGGCTACGCTCGAGATCCACGAACCCAGCGAGTAGCCGACCAGCGCGACGCCGCCCTTCACGTTCAGCTCCGGCCGCGTCTCGGCCCAGTCGATGAGTTGCCGCTGGGCGATCACGGCCTTGCGGTAGAGATCGAACGCCTTGCCGGGGGCGAAGATGTCGAACGGCTTCCCCAGCCGCTCGCCGTGGCACGGCAGGTCCGCGGCAAGAATTGCAAAGCCGCGCGCCGCCAGGGCCGGCCCTACTTGGGCCACGACCTGCGCCTTGTGGCTGGTGAGGCCGTGGATGGCGATGACGACGGGGAAGGGGCCTGTCTTGCCCTTGGGCGTGCAAAGGAGCGCCGGCACGATGTCGCCGGTGGCGTCGCGGAACCGCAAGTGGACGACGTTCATCGGCCCGACCTCGCGCGGCAGGGCGGGTGTCATGGGGCGCCCAAAAC
>PMZT01000024.1:3837-5437 GCA_003170085.1 Planctomycetia bacterium
GGTCGGCAGATACGTCGCCCTGGTCCGACGTCAGGGCGAAGCGGCGTCAGGGGCGTCCGCCACGCCGGGCGTCTGCGAAGTGCCCCTGTCCCCGGGCATTGACCCGCCAAAACCAGCCAAAGCGCCCCTCGGGTCGGCGGATTCAAAACCAGCCAAAGCGCCCTTCGGCTCCGGGGAAGCGCCCCTCGGCTCAGCGGGGTCAAAACCGGCCACGGAAGCGCCCCTCGGGACGGCCGCTGCGCAGCACACGTTCGGTCCGCCACGGCGGAACGTGTTATCGCTGCAACTTCAGACCGACCTCGGCCACGCGTTTGCCCAGCGCGATGCAGATGGCCTTTTCATCGTCGTCGATGGCGCGCTGGCCGTCGGGGCCGGCCACGTGGCCGGGACCGTACGGCGACCCGCCGCCCTTGGTCGTAAAGAGCGCCTGCGTGGAGTACGGCACGCCCACCAGGATAAACCCCAGGTGGATGAGCGGGACCATGAGCGTCAGGATAGTCGTTTCCTGTCCGCCGTGAAGGCTGCCGGTCGAGACAAAGATGCCGGCGGCCTTGCCCTCGAGTTCGCCCTTCAGCCACAGTTCCGTCAACTGGTCGATCTGGTTCTTGAGCTGGGCCGAGACGTTACCGAACCGCGTGGGCGTGCCAAAGAAGATCGCCCCCGCCTGGCGAAAATCGTCTTTCGTGACGAACGGCACGTCCTTCTGCATGTCGCGGCCGCGCTTCAGGTCCTCGCGCGACTCGATGACCGAATCGGGAACGAGGTCCCGCACGCGGCGGAGGACCGGCTCGACGCCGGGCACCTGCCGCACGCCCTCGGCCACGAGGTTCGCCATCTGGTAGACGTTGCCATACGTGCTGTAATAAACGATGAGTGCTTTCACGGATCATCTCCTTTCGCAGGCTGCGCGGCGCGCCCGGCGCCGCGGCGTCAATCGCGTGGACCACCGCAAAGCCGAAACGGGCGATGGCGTCCGGTGCGGCGCGGGTTGCGGCGGTCGCCACGAGCGTCGAGCTTTCCGGCGCCGGGGCGCCCCCTTCCCTTGAGTATACCCGCTCGCCCGCGCCGGCGGGGCGAAGTTCAGCCGAGGGCGATGCCTTGCCCTCCTCGGCCTCGTCGGGACCGCGGTACATCTCGATCACCACGCGCGGGTAGTGGTAGAGGCCGACGGCGCTCGCGGCGATCATCACGACGACCGCCAGCGACTCTGGCTGATCGTGGCGTAGGCGAGGACGCGTTTGATGTCGCACTGCGTGAGCGCAGCACACGCCGCCAGAAGGAGCGTGGCGGCGGGAAGCACGTTGAGCCGCGCGGTCGCACCGGCCGGCCGAAATCTCAGTGCCTTCCCTGATACGACAGCGCAGCTTTTCAGATTCTACGCGGCGGGTCTGCGGAATTTCGCGTACATGAGCGATGGCTTCCGGCCCCAAAAGAAAAAACGGACGCAAACACGAAATTGGCACGCGCTTTGCACATATTTTACCCAGCTTGCCCAACCTTCCCATCCTGCGATACTATAATATATATCGAGCGGTTGCCATAAGATGCCCTAAAACGTCCGTTTTGGACACCGATTCGATACGAACAGGGGCATAAAAAA
>PMZT01000103.1 GCA_003170085.1 Planctomycetia bacterium
CGCCGCCTCAGCCGGCGCCTCAACAATCTGCGGCACAGCCGGCCGCGCCTCGGAGGAAACTGTTGTGGATTGTTGTCCTCTTGGCGGCCGAGGCCGCCGCGGGGGGAATAGCGATCGCCCTGTGGTCGGTACGGGACGTTGTGCTTCGCCTATTTCATTGAGAATAGGAGTAGCGTAACCATGAGCCTGGCGCAAGGCCTACGGCTGGCGAACGTGGCGGCGTGTGCCCTGGCGTGTTGCCTGCTTGCCCCGGCCGCGACCATGGGCCAGTGGCTGTCCTTTCCGAAAGAGGATGAGATCAAGACGGCGAGCGGCACGCTTCGGCGCGGGGCGATCATTGATCTGACGGCGGAACAGGTCCTCTTCCAGACTTCGGGGGAGGCCTCGCCGGTGCGCTGGCCGAGAGAGTCGTTAACCATCGTCCGCTGGGCGGGGGTTACCGACGCTCCCCAGCGCGTCAGCCAAAGTCGCGGAGTGTTCACGGCAGCGAGTTCGACCCTGGGAAACCTTGCCGGTGCGCCGGGCGCCGACTTGGGCAGCCTGGCGCAGAAGGTGGACGATGCCCTCTCGTGCCTCGAAGTCATTCACCCGGTTGCGACCGATCCGTTCAACAATCAGGACTCGGTGAACGAGGCTAATGCCCTGTCCGGAAAGTTAAAGATTGTGGCGGCAGAACTGGCTCGCGTGCGCGCTGCCCAGCCTTCCATCCTGCGATGCCTTGACTTGGTGCAAAGAGCCAAGGCCGCCATTCAGAAGGGTGGTCTTGCATCGGCTTCCGCCTTCCTGGCCGACGCCCGGCGCGACCTGGGGGCAGTTGAGCCGGTCATCCGGAAGCGGTTTGGCCTGGAGTCCCTTCCGGAAGACCTGGCGGCAGCGGCGGCGACGTTGGCGGGACTTAACGGAGCCGTCTTGGAAGATCGCGTCGTTCCCAAGACGTTGTCCGATCTGGAACCACTCCGCGATCTGGTGGCCGCGAGCATGAAGCACATGAACTCCGGCCTGCCGATTTGTGTGGCGCCGTTGGAATGGCAGGAGACCGTCCGCAGGCGTTTGCAGGCCCGCGCCGAGGCAGTCGCCGGTGCCCTCCGGCAGACCGAGGTGATTCGCACAACCGTGATCAATATCGAGAGGCAACTTGCGCTTCTGGCGTCCCGGGCGGATACCAAGGACGATGCATGGCAACCCCTTGCCGCCCAGGTGGAGGCGGATTTTGCGGCGGCCTCGAATGTCAAAGTTGCTCCCGACGTTGCCCCGCTGGTGCTCGCCACACTTGCAGACCTGCGCCAGCGGTTCGAAAGGGTTAAGACATTCGGTGCCGTCCGGGCGATGGCCGGGCATATCAGCCGTGTGAGTGAGACCGACGCGCGGCTGCTGGCGGCTTACCAACAGCTCCTGGCAAACCTCGGCGACGGTGCGAGCCAGGAGACCCTGAAATCGACCCGCGAGGGCGTGGCGGCGATTAAGAAAGACCTGGCCGCCCATGAGGAAGACCTGCGGGCCGTTCCCGACGTGAAGGGCGCGGCCGCGGACGCGCTTCAGGCGCTTCGCGCCACGGCACAGGGGACTCGGCAGAAGGTCGACCGGTTGGAAGAACTCATCGACCTTGGCGAGGGCATCTTCAAGGCGCGCGCCGCCCTGGAGGACGAGGGCGAAGCGGTTAGCAAGATAGGCGAGAACACCAAGCGAATCCAGGATCGCCTGACGGCACTTAGGGCGGAACGGGATATGGCCTTGGCGAGCCTGGTCGACGGCATGGCGGACCAGGTCCGGCAGACCCTTCGGCGGGTGGAGTACGTGGCCGGTTGCCGTGAAGCCGAACGGCTGCAAGCATCAATCGAGACTAAGATATCGGCCGGCCAACTGGATGAGGCGCGAGCGGAACAGCAGAAGCACCGGGAATGGGTCCGGCGCATCCAGGAGTTGGACGCGGAACCAGGGGGCGCCCATGTTTCAGAATTTCAGAGCCAGCAACGCCGGTTGGCGGCGCAACTGGATCGGGCCATTATGGCCCGTCGCAAGCAGGCGGGATGGCTCGAGCCGTTTCCGACGGAGCCGGAACTGGTGCCGCCGCTGATGTGGAACCGTTGGGGAGTGGTGTGGCTGGCGATGGGGGGCGGTCGCGGGAGCGGTGCGGAGGCCGCCTTGGCGGCGCTGAAACAATCGCCCGAATCTGACCGGAAAGAGTGGGCCGCACGCTTGGCGGAGGCCCGCGCCTTCATCTGCCTCCGCCGAGGCATCGAGGCGCTGGATCTGCGCGATAGCCCGGAGGCCCGCCGTTTCTTCAAGGAAGGGGTGGCCGAGGCGCCGGCCAGTTCTGCTGCCAAGGCCGCACAGGTGGAACTGATCCGGTTGGACGAAGCTGAATGGAGGGCCGCCTCTCGCCAGATGCAGCGGCAGGCGCTGCTGGCAGCCACGGGCGCCCTGGCGGTGCTGGTGCCTCTGGTGGGCGCTGTGGTCTGGTCGCGTCGGCCACCCCGCCAGCGTCGGAAAGCCGCCAGGCTCCTCGCCATGGCCACCGCGGCGGCCTCACAAGGGAATGGGCGTCAAGTGGCCGTTCGGGTTGCCCGTGCCCAACGTATTCTGAAACGGTTACGCACCGACACCGCCGAGGATGCGGATCTGCGCCTGAAGGCCGCCCGCCTCCTGGAAGTCAAACCTCGTGACCTTCGCAAGGAAATCCGCCAGCGCATCGACGACTCCGGTGACGAAGCCGAATGGGTCAGGCGCATCGCGGCGGGCACATCCTACCGACCCGAGGCGGTGGAACTGTGCCTTAACTGGTTGCGAAAGCATCCGGCGCACGGCTCCAAGGGCGCCGCCGGTCCGGCCGTCCAGGTTCGCAATTGGCTTGTGGCTGCGCTTGCCGCTTCGCCCGGCGAGGGGGCCGCGGGGGCTTCTTGGCGCGAGCCGCAGGCGGAGCAGGCGGTTGAGATCGTTGCGACATCTCCGGACCTGTGGCTGTGCCTGGCTGACAACGCGAGGGCCTTGTCCCACCACGAAAAGGCCCAGACGGCCTACCGCAGCGCCCTGCCGCACTGCCGAGACGGCGATCGCGCTTTGCGGGCGGTCATCGGCCTGGCGCGAACGTTCCTTGATCAAGGGCGGTCGGTGGAAGCCGCGCGGCTGCTTCGCGGCGTGCAGAGAAAACAACTGGTCCTCCCCGACGTTCCGCCGGCCGACGCAACGGTGCTTCATGACGAGTTGGTGCGCGAGAATGCGATGCCGGAAATCCGGCTATGGCACGGTGTGGCTATCGGGACGGCGCTGAAGGACGGGCGCGTCCAGAACCCCGCTGCCGCCCGAGCGGCCCTGCCGATGCTGTTCCCGGAGGAGGAGTCCTGACGGAAGGTTGTCGGGCGGCGCTAACGGGTTGACTCAATCAGACGCTCGATGTCGACGCCCAACTTCAGCAACTGCTTGATGCAGAAACTCTCCTTGTCGGTCAGCACGGCCCGGATGAAGTCCTGCAAGGTCACTTGCGGATGTCCGGCCGCTGTGGCGATCGCCCGTGCCGACCGTAGGATTCGCATCGCGGGATCGCTGGCAAATTCGCGGTGCCACCTGGGTCTGTTGATCGTTGCTCGTGGCGGCTTTCCGATCGCTTGATAGAAGGCGTCCAGGAGTCGCATCGTCGGCAGCCCCATCTGCTCCAGGGTGGGGGCCACGCGGTTGTTCTCGGATTGAAGCAGCGCGAGGAACAGATGCGGACTGCGAATCTCTTCCCAGTGGGTCTTCACGGCGACTTCTATCGCGGTGTCGAGGAGGTCTCGGCATTCCGGCGAAAACAGGTCCAGGTTCATGTCGCCCGCCGGCAGGAAAAGGTCCGGGACAACCGCGCCTTGGATGACGGAACCCTCTGTCGAGTTGGCGCCGCCCTGGGTCGTCTCCGGGTCGGCCGGGCGGCCGCAAAGGGCAGTTCCATCAGATGCCGAGGCGGTAACCTCTTGGCCGTCGGACGCTGTGGCATCGGCGTCCGATGCGGCATGTTCCTCAAGGGCAGCCGACCGCGATTCCGCCGCCTCCCCGGACGGCGCGGGCGAAGGTGCCGGTGGCATCGCCAGTTGCTGTCGCAACTCCGATAGTCTTACCTTCAGGCGATCGAGGATCAGTATCGCACTGCACGTCGGCCGGTCCAGGGCGGCCAGCAGCACGTGACGCTCGGTGACTTCGGCGGCAGTTTCCTCGGCCGCGATTCGCTTGGCGGTGGCCAGGATATCGCGCAGATTGCCGCTGATGCTGAACCCGACGGCGTGGCTGCCCTTGCCTTCCTGCTTCAGGAGGTTGCGCATGGTACGCCGCGCGAGCGTCGGGTCAATGCCTCGATCCAGCAGCGCCCGGCTGACCAGCCCCTTGTCGATGTAGGTCAGACCCAGCAGCAGGTGCAGCGTGCTAAGGCTGGGCCAATTCATGGCTACCATCGCTGCCATGGAACCCAGCAGGGCGATGCGCATGTTGTCGCTCCAGGGGAGTCCCCCGGAAAGCTCGGACAGGATGTCGGCCGCCTGCGGTTCGCCGGGCCCGGCCTTGTCTGCCGGGCGACCCTCGGCCTGCGGCGGCGGAGACCCCGGCGGAACAATGGGAGCAATACGCTTCTGGGCCTCCCGGTCGGGCGCAGGGGCGGCGGCGGCCTGCGGCGAAGCGCCGGGCGCCGTCGAAGCCGCCGGAGCCGCCGCGGCGGTCGGCAGCAGTGCGATCATCGGGTCGCCGAACAGGACATAGCAGCTCCACAGCGCCGGGTCCTTCTGGCTCTTGGCGGTGCTCGAGCGCGCGCGCCACAGCGAATCGCCCACGCTTTGCCCTCGAAGGAGCAGTTCGTAGAATTGCTTCGCCATGCCGCGCGCCACGTCGTCTTTGACCCACCACATCGAGCCGATCACCGCCCTGGCGCGGCCCAGGCGATTCCCGTGCGCAAACGCCTGCACCATGGTCCGGACGTTCTTGGGGCCGGCGTGTTCCGGCGCCGAGGTTTGTGTCGACAGGAGGCTGCTATGGCAGGCGTTCAGAAACACGAGCGGGCTGCCGACGAGGCTGCGGCAGATATCCTCGGCCATCAGGCGCTTGCCGCCCTCCAGCAGAATGGCGCTGGTCTGTTGCTCGGTCATGTAGCAGGTGTGCCCGGCGAAATGGATGATGTCGTACGGCGTCTTCAACAGCGTGGCCATGATATTGAAGTACTGGCATTGGGCCGGCCCGATAAGGTGGTCGCAGAACATATGGCGATGATCGAACAGTGCCAGGAGTTCCTCGGCCTCGCAAACGGCTTCCGGCAGGTCGCCCGCGGGGTCGGCGATGATCAGCGCCCGCGGCTCCTCAGGGGTAGCGGGGGCGGGCGCCGGGCCGAACAGCCGGTCGGCCAGGGAGTAGGCGGGAGGCAGCCGGGACAAGGCGTGCTCCAGCGCCAGGTACTTTGTCCCGTCATGCAGCAGTTCCCACGGAAGCGCCAGGTCCTCCGTGGCGAAGACGATCGGGCCGGAGTGCTGCAGGAGGGTATCGTGGATTTCCGGCGGCATGGCCATCCGAAACAGCAGTTGGCCAAATTGCGCGAAGGCCTCCGGGGCGGTTCTCTGGTTCGGACTGGTCAACTGGCTCAGCGCGACGGACAGATGATCCTGTGTATTAAGGTCGAGACGTATGCTTGCGTGCGGCACCAGCATTCCGCGCTGGTTGTCCGTGGCGCTGAAGTGAAAGACGCGCCCCGATTCGCCGAAGATGTTCAGCCAAAGAATCCGCTGGTCGCCGCAAACGTGGCTCCAGGCCTTCATGGATCACCCCCCATTCTTTTGAGCGGTCTCCGGGGCGGGCTCGGACCGCAAGACAACGCTTGCCTCGTGACTGGGCTGGGGATATGATACCGCCGTCTTGCGGCGTGGGCAAGTCATCGGCGGATATCTCTTCCGATTCGAAAGGATCATGGAATGCCGCGGGACGTCATCTCGCTGGAGTCATGCCGCGCGTTCCTGGCGGTCGTCCGGACCGGCGGTTTTGCCCGCGCCGAGGCCGAACTGAACCTGACCCAATCCGCCATCAGCAAACGCGTCCTTGCTCTCGAAAAAGCCCTCGGCACTTCCCTGTTCGAACGACGCGGGCCGCGCCCTGTGGCGCTGACGGAGGCCGGTCGGCAACTGCAGGAGGTCCTCGAGCCCCTGGTCGATGCCATCGACGACCTGCCTTCGCTTCTGGAGCGGCGTTTAGCGGGTAAAGCCGGCATGCTCCGGGTGCTGGCCGGCCAGAGCGATGCCCTGCATGTGCTTCCGGGGGTGGTCGCGTCTTTCATTCAGACGCACGCCCGGGTCCAGATGCAGGTGCGCGTCGCCCGCAGCGAGGTCCTGATGAGGGCCGTGCTCGAGGGAAAAGCCGACGTGGGCGTGACCTCGCGGCGGCCCGGCTTGGGCACGGACTTGATGTTCCTGCCGCTGGCGTCGTCGCCCCTCGTGGCGATCGTTGCGGTGGGGCATCCGTTGACGGACCTGCGAAGCGTGAGCCCGGAAATCCTGAGCCGCTATGGGCTTGTCCTGCCGGACAGCGAAAGCGCGCTCCGGTCGGCCATCCGGGCGGCGTTTCATTCGCGAGGGCTGGTGCCCAAGGTGGTCGTGGAGGCCGGCGGATGGGACGTCATTCGGACTTATGTCGCACTGGGTTGTGGCATAGGATTGGTTCCTGTCCGGCATGTGCCGGCGAACGACCGCTCGGTGGTGGCCTTGCCGGTGGACCCGCCGCTGCCCCCATCCGAAACGGGCGTGGTTCTGCGCGAGGCGATGCTTCAGGATCCCGGGGTTCGGGACTTCCTGAAGCTCCTGTATCGCAGTTTCGGCAGCCCCGTGCCGCCGGTCTTGATGCGTGCGGCCGGGAGGCGTTCCTGATTCCCCTGTCGCATGGCAGGATTCTTCAAGTGAATGGACGTAGGCGCATTCCGACGGTATAGTACGCTGGCAAGGTAAGTGGGCTGTTAAAGCCGGCACTCTGGAACATCCGGCGGGCGCAAGACCGCGGCAACAAAGGGGGCCCGCCACGGTAGTCTTGGAGTGGGGTCGGATTCGATGACGGTTGGGGGGCGCACGTGTCTGATAGGATACCGGCCGTTCTCTTGGATATGCCGAGAAGCCTCCAGCCGCTTGCCGAGCGGTTGCTCGAGGCGGAACAGATCCGCTGGCGGAGGCTGGAAGGGCGCAAACGGCTGGCTGCCGGGGCAACCATGCTGCCCGGCAGCGAGTTGGAGTTGGGGTTCTGCGTCGACCAGAGTCCGCTACGATGGCTCGACGGCTCCGACATGGACGCTCTCCCCGTATGGACCGAAGGCGAAGCCCCTGGCGCCAAGCACGGTGCGGCGACCGGCGGCAACCTCGCCCCCACCAAGATTCTTCCAGAGAGCCTCTCCGGCGAGACGGGATTGACCGATCTGGGGCGGCAGGTTCTCCATGAGTTTGATCGCCTCATGAAGACCGATGCCGCACTTGCTTGTGTTTCCGACATTTACAAGGTCGGCCTCCCGGCATGGGTTTTCGAGCAATCGGCGGACGCCGAGCGGCGCGTCTCGCCATCGCTGTCCGTGCGGCCCTACGTCAAGCCGACCCGCTCGTTTGATGAGCAGGCCCAGCACCTGGCCCGCTTGTGCAAGCATGACAAGAGCATGGCCCTTTTCTTCGTGCCCATGGCCGGCCTTCGGATTGACGGTCAGCACTGCCTCTGCATCATGCCGTTCATGGAGAAGTTCGTCACGCTGCACGACGTGCTGTGCTCGGTGATGCCGGACGAATGGAGGCTTCCCGCGGCCGGAGTGGTGCGGAATGAGACGGAGTTGAAGTTCGTTCTCGAGCGCGTCGCTCAGGTGCTGGGCAAGTTTCTTCGGAAGGCGTCCTGTCCGCCTACGGAAGCAATCTCTCCGGATAATCTGATTCTGGACAAGATCAAGCGGCTTCGCGATAGCCCTACGCCGATCCTCGTCGGCAGCCGCCTCTTCGGCAAGGCGCAGCAGCGCGCGGTCGGGATAATCGCGGACCGGGCCCACGCCTTGTACGGCTCACGGGAAACTCGGGCGCCGACCTGGGGACACGGCGATCTGAATGCCACCAACATCCTTGTGGGCATCGCGCGCAGCCAGGACGGCGGCATCCGCGACGTGTGTGTCCGCCTCATTGATCCGAACCCGTCGGGCGCCATCGGCGATGCCGTCTTCGAAATCGGGCGGTTGGCCCACTGGATCGAGATGGGCGTGCCCTTAAGCCTGGCGGTGCCCCTGCGTTCCGCCGGGGAATCGCCGTTTGTCGTCAACTACCATCGCACCCCCTCATCGGGAGACTTCCTTAACGAGCCCCCCGACCTGCGGCTTGCCCCCGTGATCAACGAGCGGCTCGCCCCCGCTTACCGCCACCTGATGGATTGTCTGGAGCGTGAGGTGGACGGTTTACGCCCCATGCGGGATGAAAAGGAACCTTTCCTCGCCCGGCAGAAACTGTCTTTGGCGGTGGCGGTACACAACCTCGTGGGGACTGCCTGGTGGCCCGAGAACTTGGCACGAACGGCCTTGTTTGTGGCCGCCGTCGACGAACTCTTGTTCCTCCAGCCTGACCCGCGGTCCGCGCCGCTGGTCGGATCCTGCGACGGCTTGTGGGAGGTTCGACGGGAGAGGATGCGGCGACGCGGCATTAGAAAATCTTACTTGCAGTAGGTTGACCACACACAAGGCGGGTGGAGTCTTCGGCATGCCCCCTCTTGTTGGGCGTTGGGGTCGAAAGGCACGGGAATGGCGCAGGCAACAGACTCTACCTCGGGTGGCTCCGTCTACGGACGCCGCTCTCTTCAGGTACTGGCCGAACTGCGCGACCTCCGACGCGAGCCGCTGGTTGTCCCCGAGTTGGATGAACTCGAACGACTTCGCGGCGAAGGGCAGCCCCTGCGAGCCCTTCACAAAACGCAGAAAATCATCGATACCCTTGCCGGCGCCGGCCAGATTGATGACATCCACCGCCTCCTCTGGATCCGTGGGCACAAGCAGGTCCTGGAGTGCTTGGCGGATCTGAGGCAGGTGGCCGACGTTCAGCCGACGCTTCGGCGATTCCTCCGCGGTGTGCGTTCCCCCGAGTGGAAGGCCTGGCGGAAAGATGTCGGCGTTCAGTACAAGCGGCTGATCGCCCTCGACGCGGACCTCGGCCAGTTCGAGGAAGCCCTCGATGTATACGCCGAGGGCCGGGACATGCTCGAACTCGACGCAGGAATCCTGCGCCAGTTGGCAACGGCGGCCGCCGGCCTTCACCGCGAGGACGACGGCACCGTCGAACTGTACCTGACGTGCCTGGAATCGGCCAAGGGGGCCGACGATCTGCGGCGGGGAAGTATCCCGGATGCACTCCGCGCAGCCATCGTCATTGACTTCGATCGCCCGTCCCCTAAGCGTCTGCGGAAGATGATGAAGTTTAACCGCCGCGCGGTTCTCGCAGGCCAACTGTTCTGGGCGCGGGTCCACGAAGCGGTTGGTTTTGTGCGGTTAGGAGAAAAAGCCGAAGCCGATGGGGCCGTTAAGGCCTGTCTGCCCCTTGATGAGGCCGACGCTGAATCGCTGACGCTTCTTGGCGTCATTGCCTGTCACAGAGGCGAATGGCAGCGCGCCGTGGACCTGTTGGACAAGGCAGCGGCCGCGGGACGGCTCACGGCCGACGGCCGGTACTATGCGGCGCTGGCCGCTGCGAACCAGGCCTTGCTGGCCCCCGAGTCTTTTGTCAGTCCTGAGGCTTGCCGCGAGGCCTTGGCTAAGCGGCGTGAAGCCCTTGCCTCCCACATGCTTCAGGGAGTCAAAGCGCTGAACGGACCCTGGGTCCTCCTCCAGTTGGCGGTTGCGTGCGACGACACGCAGGCCATGGCGGGTTTCGTTCCGCCGGCCGATGGCCCGTTGCCCCGGTATCGCCACGTGGCCGCGTGGGTGCATGCGCTCTGGATTTGCGGAGATCGCGCGCCACTCGACGCCTGGGCCGCGCGGATCGACATCGCCGACCGGCCGGCCTTGTTCTTGGCGAAGTCCGCCGAAGGCCTGTGGCACCTGCTGGACGGCGATGCCGATGCCGCACGTACGCCCATCCAGGTGGCCGTGGAACTGGCCGGCGATAAGCGGGTAGCGCAAGTCGACCCTGATGTGAGGCCGGCGGCCTCCGCCTTGAATCGAGAACTCCAGATGCTCTGTGGTGGCCGCGCAACCGCCGAGCCTGCTACGGAAGGCAATGCGGCCGACGCGGGTACGCCGACGGTCGCCGCGCAGGTCGCACGTCTGACGGCCTGGGAAGCTATCCGTGATGGCCGCTTCGATGACGCGGCGGCCCGCATCGCTGAGCGCTGTCATGATGCCGGCCCTCCGTGGCTTGCCGACAGAATGCGGGTTGTGGTCGATGCCCATCGCGGCGAGCAGGCTGCCGCCGAGGAGCGCGTCGGCGCACTGTTGCAGCGTGCGCCCGACCGTCCGGTCCACCGGCTCCTGGCCGGCGCCTGGCATCTCGCCCGCAAGCGGTACGATGAAGCTGTTTCGGCGGTTTCGCCGGTCATGACGCATCCCGTTGCCCGCCGTGATGGGCCGGTGATCCTGGGCGAGGCCCTCTTGGCGCTCGGCCGGCACGAGGAGGCCCGATCCCTCTTGGCCACCGTTGAGGGGGATGCCCGTGGCGCCGTGCCTCCCCTGCCGCGCCTCTGGCGGCTCAAGATTCCGCCGGAGGACTGGCGGCTGGACCCAGCCCTCGGCGACGTGGCCGACCTGTGTCATCTAGCCGAACTGATGCTGGATGCCGATCTTCCGGACCAGACGATTCGATTGCTTCAAAATGCCGACAGGCATCTGAAAGTCGAATCGGCGGCGGCCCGTGAGTGGGTCGGCGGTCTCCTGGATCGGGCGGCCCTGTGTCTGGTGAAGACCGGGCAGTTCACGGAAGCCTGCCGCATGCGCGGCCTGGCGCGAGCGCGCCGAGGCCACGACGCCGCCTTTGCGGAATCGCTGGCCCGCGCGATCGCCGAGGAGCAGGCCCACAAGGTTGACGTTCCGCTGACCTTGCCCGACGAGGTGCTTGAAGAGTTCGCCGTTTACGCAGCGGCATGGCAGGGCGATGACGCCGTCTTCGGAGATACGGCGCCCGGCGCCGTGCTGATGAAAGGTCTGCGGATTGATGAGCAGCAGCCTGGCCCAGAGGCGGAACAGGCTCGCCGCATGGCCTGGACGCAGCGGTTCGCGGGTCTTCGCAAGGGATGGACCTGGCCCCATACCAATGCGGCGAGGGCCGAATTGCGGGCCAACGAGCCTGTGCGCTGCCTGGAATGCCTGGCGCATATCCCGGACACGGCCAAGAGCGGCGAGGACTTTTGGATCCAGGGATCCGCCTGGGTTCGACAGGACGCATTGGATCGCGCCCGCGAGGCATTTGGCCTTGCAGCGACGGGGGGATTCCGCGCTCGCGAGGCGCGCGTGATGCACGGCTTCTGCCTTGTGGTCAACCTGTGGCGGACGCAGCCGGAGGCTGCCCTGGACGTGGAGGCGCTGCTGGCTGACTTTGCAGGGCACGGTCAGGCCGAGGAAGGGCTGGCAGAGGAGTTCGCCGAGTTGGCTCTCCTCTGCCGGGCGGCGGTCCTCCTGGTGGTTGGCCGGGCCGAGGAAGCCGCGCAACGGGTGGCCCCGTTCGAGCCCAAGGTCCAGCCGCCCGCGATGGTTGCGGTCATCGGCGGGCTGGCAGCGGTTCGCCTGGGTCGGCCCAACGACGCGGCGGCGGCGTGGCGGCAACTGGGTGAGGTTCTGCCGCCGAACGACGACCTGCGACTTCTGGCGCTCTGGTTACACCTTGAGCAACCGGGCTTTGCGGTTCTTCCGGAGGTTGCCGAGGAACTGGAAGTGGTTCGCCGCTCGGGCCACGGGAATCGGCTGTTCCATTGGCTCGTGGCGGCGTATGAGTTCCGTCGCGGCCGGACGCAGGAAGCCGTCGCGGCGGTAGAAGCGGCGAAACGGGCGGCCCATGCGTGGCTCCGGCCCTTGATGAGCTTCATGAACGCTGAGGTGGACCGTCTGGGCCGGATTGTCGAAGCGTGGCGCACGCTTGCCGAGGGACGTTTTGCGGAGGCCGCTGGGGCCCTGGCGGCGGTCGAAAAACCATGGATTGGCGGGGGTTGGGCGAGCCTGTTGCAAGGCGTCGCCCATGCGCAAGGCGGCAACGTACGGGAAGCCAGGCGTCTGCTTGAGCCGGAAGCGGCGGACAACGTCGATGCCGCGGCCGTCTTGGCCCAGGTGGCTGTTCGTGAAGGCGATCTCGCGGCGGCGCGGAAGTGGCTGACGGCAGTTCATCGGCGCGAGCAGGACCATCCGCTGGCACAACTCGTCGGGGCCGAAGTGGCGGAGGCTGACGGTCAGGTCGATCAGGCCTGCCATCTCTGGCAACAAGTGGCCGAGGCCGCCGATCATGTCCCCCCGCGGCTGCGTGCCGCGGCGCGAATGGCGCTCGGCCGTCGGGCGGAGGCCGCGGGGGACATGGCCGAGGCCGACCGGCAGTACGAAATGGCGATTGCGCTGGATTCCACTTGGTCCGCCGCCGCGGAACGGATCGCCTACCTGGCGGCCAAGGTGTCCGACGTTGATCAGGCCAAGGCCCAGAAGGCGATCGCCCTGCTCGAGGCCGTCCCGGTGCGGGATCGCGCCCTCGGGGCGTGGCTGGCGGCCGCCGTGCTGGCGGACCGGGCGAACCGGCCCGCGGACCTGGCAGAGGCGCTGGCCCAGGCGGTCCGGCATCCCGCCTACTCCGACTTGGGTGATGCCGAGCGCTCCACCGTGGCGCGATGGAGCGTCGCGGTCCAGTTGCGGCAGGAGGAGTTCTCCGAAGCCTCCGTGGCCATCAAGGCGATTCTGGTCAGTCAGGATTCGCCCGAATTGCGCGCGCTGCTCGTCAACTGCCGCATGCTCGAAGCCGGCAAACTCCTGCGAGAGGGAGTTACGGAAGGACAGGTCCTGGACCAGGTGGCAGCCGCGGCGGACGACGTCCTGACACAGGAACCACGACATCCCATTGCGCTCCTGCTGGCCGCGACGGCCCGTGCCCTGAAGGGCGAGGCGCCGGGCCCCGCACACGCGGCGTTGGTGGAGCGGTTCAAGGACATCGACTGGGATTCGCCCGACCTGAAACTGCTGGCGGAAATCAACAAGGTGTTGGGGGGCTCCGGCGCCATTGCGCAAATGGACGTGCTCTTGGATGCGGTGGGTGTCGACGCGGACGAACGGCGGTACCTTCAGATGCTGGCGGCCAACCAGGGGCGGAATGCCTCGCGGCTGGCCGAACTGGCCGGCCCGCTCGTGGCCGAATCGCCCCTCCGCGCCGAGTGCCTGCCGGTGGCGCCGCGCGAACTGGCGGTATTCATGGCCCGGCATCATCTGGAAGAGGGCAGGCCGGAACTGGCCGAGGGCGTGCTGGCGCGTCTTCACAAAGCCGGCCTGGACGATGCGCAGACGCGCTGGCTCCAGGCACTGGCGATGGCCCGCAGTGCCACTCGATTGCTCGAAGAGAAAGAGTATGAGGCGGCGTGTACGCACCTGCGCCGGGCCGAGGGACTCCTGAAAGGCACACCAGCGGAAGGCGAGTGACATGTTCGTCAGCGACAAAGGTTTGGAGTGCGGCGATTTTCAGCCGGAGGTGCTGGCCGCCACGGGCAACTTCCAGTCCGTGCTGGATGCGGTCAACCAGGCGGGCAGCCGCCAGGCATTGCCGGAGCATTTCCTGATCGCCCTGCTACCGTTCCGCGAGGGGAGCATCGCCTGCGCGTGTGCGGCGCACGGCATCGATCCCGCCCGAGTGGCCGAGACCGTGGTCGGCAACCTCCGGCGCGAGTTGGTGGAGCCGCGGCGGGAACTCTCCGCCGATGTGCTCTCCCCGGAAGTCGTGTCGATGTTGCAAGCGCTCGCTACGTTCTACGAGCATGGCCCCCTCCCGGACGGCCAGCACGAGCGGTTGCTATCGGCGGTGGTGCTCGAACACTGCGGCCCCAAGACTGCTCGGATTTTTTCTTACGGAGGCATGGACGTCCACGAGATGGCGAAGGAATTCGCCATGCTCCCTCCGCCCAAGATGGAGATCTTCGAACCGGACGGCAGCCTGCGGGCGGCGTCTTTCGACCGGGGTGCCCTGCGGGTTCTGCAGCGCGCGGAGACGGAAGGCCGGTCGCTCGGCCTTGACTTCGTGGGTCCGCCGCTGCTGCTGTTCGCTCTGGTAGGGCAACCGGACGGCCTGATGGAAAAGGCCCTGCGGTCTCAGCAGGCTTCGCCCCAGCCGATTTACGAAGGATTGATGCTCCGGCTACGGGCCCTGGGCCGCAAAAACCGCTTGAGCGAACTGCGATGGGTTCGTAGCCAGATGCAGGAGGTCGTGCAGGAAATCCTCGAGGAAGCCGCGCGGGATGCGCAGAAACAGCGTAGCCCCGAGATCCGCGAAGCCCACCTCCTGCGGGGGATCCTGAATCGTGACCAGATCTTCACGACGGCCATCCTGAATGAACACAAGATCAATGTCGACCAGTTGAAGGACTACGCGCTGCGGCACCAGGAACCGGCCGAGGAAGCCGCTACGACCGACACGCCGGCCACCGTGGAAGAGGTCGTCGCCAGTCTGCGGAGCCGGATCGTCGGGCAGGATCACGTCATGGCGGCCCTGCGGCCGATGCTTCAGCGGCTCCAGTTCCGCTACGCGCCGCCCAACAAGCCCATGGGCGTCTTTCTTTTCCTCGGACCCAGCGGCACGGGCAAGACCGAGACGGCCAAGGTCCTGGCCAAGTGCATCTATGGCGATGAGAACCAGTTGATCTTCCTCGAGATGAACCAGTTCGGTAGCGAGCACGACAAGAGCATGTTCATCGGCGCTCCTCCCGGATACAAAGGGTTTGGCGAGGGGCAGTTGACCAACGGTCTGCGCGACAAGCCCGAATGCGTCATCCTGTTTGACGAGGTCGAGAAGGCCGACAAGTCGGTTTTCGACGTCATCCTGCGGTTCCTCGACGAAGGCGTGATCATGGACCCGGCCGGGGCGGTCCGCGACGGCCGCAAGTGCCTCATGATCCTGACGAGCAACATGCTTCTGGACAACGCCCTGGACCTGCGATGGGTCGATTCCGAGAACCCCGGCCAGCCGCACCGGCCGACACTGAAGGAGTTGTACGCGATGGACCCGCACTCCCGGCAGGCGCGGATCCGCGAGGCGCTGAAGAGCATCGCCTTCTTCCGGCCGGAATTCATCAACCGCGTCGACGAGATCGTGCTCTTCAGGGGGCTTTCGCTGGAGGATTACCTCCAGATTACCCGGCTCCAGTTGGCGGCGGAAGCCGCCCGGTTCGACCAGATCAAGCAGCGCCGGGTGACGTTCGACGAGAGGTTGGAACAAGCGGTGGCCGAGCGGGCCTTCGCCCGGCGGGAAGAGGGCGCCCGGTCCGTCCGCAAGGTGATCGGCACGGACGTGGTGTCGCCCGTGATTGACTTTTTCGCGGCGCGGGAGAACGTGTCGTGCACGGCGGCGCGGCTAACGGTGGACCAGGCCGGCCGTACGGTCGTGACACGCGCCTGAGGTGAATCATGGTGCTCTGGGGCAGTCTCATCGACGATCGGTACCGCATCGAGGACGAACTCGGGCGGGGCGGCTTTGGCGCCGTGTACCGCGCCAAGCAGGTCGTCCTGGGCACCGACCTGCGCGACGTGGCCCTGAAACTGTTCCACGAGGGCGCGGTCGGCCCCGACAACCTGCTGGAAAAAATGAACGATGCCATCAGCCTGATCGGTGTTCTGAACCAAATCGACGACAGCACCGTCCGCCAGCACTTCATCGACGTCTACGACCTGGGCGCGACGCGCGGCGAGAAGCCCCAGGCCTTTGTCGCGATGGAACTCGTCCGCGGCGGATCGCTCCAGCGGCGGCTCCACTGTTTCGGCAAATTCAACGTTGAGCAGACACGCGACTATCTGATCCAGATTACGCGGGCCATCGGGTTCATGCACACGCTGCCCAAGCCCGTTCTGCATCGCGACCTGAAGCCCGACAACTTGTTGCTGGTGCGCCACGACGCCGGAGACGTGGTCAAGGTCGCGGACTTCGGCCTGGCCGGCGCGATGGACGGGGCGCTGGCCGTAGGACACGCCGCCGGGGCGCTGGAATACATGGCCCCGGAGGGGTTCGATTGGGACACGGCGGTGCCCGCCTCCGACGTGTATTCCATCGGTCTGATCGCCTACGAGATGCTCTTCGGCGAGCATCCGTTTGCCGGCGTCGGCCGGGGCCTCAAGCACGATGACCCCAAGAGTTTTGGCGAATTGCGCGAGATGCACGGCAATCTGCGTCGCTACGGCGTCCAGATCACAAAGGAGAAGGCGGCGGAGGCCCTGGACCTGTCTACTGCGCCGGCAATGATCGAGATTCTCAACTCGGCGCTGGAGCACGATTTGCCCCGACGCTATCGCAACGCGCAGCAGATGCACGAGGAGCTGCGGCGCGAGTTTCCCGAAGGCCCAGGGGAGCCTCCCCCCCCGGGCGAGGTCCGAAAGCAGATGAAGGAGGAAGTCAACTACCACCTGCGTCACGGCGACTACGCCAAGGCCGAGAAGGCGGCCCGAAACATGATCGCCGCCTACCCGACGCTGGCTGAGCCCTACCTGGTCCTGTCCTCCATCAGCAAGGTTCAGGGGGAGCAGTTCACCGACCCTCTCAAGGAAATGTTCCTTGCCCAGGCCGTAAGGGTCCTGCACGACCATATGGATAACGTGATGGCCTGCGAGCAGGAAGAGCTGATGACGGAACTGGCCGGTCTGTACCGTCAGATGGGCAACTGGCCGGCTGCAAAGCAGTGGCAGGAGAAGGCGGACCATGCCCGAGGAGGGAACCGGCCATGACGTTACCGCCGATCGACGAGCCCCTGGCGCAGTTTGCGGACCGGGTGACCCGGGTGTTGTCGGAGTCGCCGCACGTCGTGGCCTATAACCGCATGCGTGCCGCCCAGGGGACGGACCGCGTTCTGAACGAGGACTCGGCTCGCCTCTGGGAAGAATATCTCAGGGCCCATCCGGATGACCCGATGGCCCTGCACCATCTGGCCGTCATTGCGCACGGCCGGGCCATCGAGGCGGAGCGGCAGGGCCTGTCCGACCCTGCTCAGCTCGCGGCGCTCTGGACGCGCGCCCTGGGTTACTGGTCGGCGCTGTGGAGGCAAGACACTTTCTGGGAAGGAGTCAAGCAGCGCTGGAAGGAGGCCCTTGAGCGCGGGGACGAGCCGTTGGCCGTCACGTTCGATCCTCAGGAATGGGATCGGTTCCGCCGCCGTTTGCCGGACTTCCTGCTCCCGATTCACTGCGACCGTGCCCGACAGGGCCTCCAGTCCGATCCGGCGGAGGCCAAACGCTGGTTGACCGTCATCAAGAAGAGCGGCTTCGATAAGACCGATATCAACCAGGTGCGTGGCGACCTGTACGCCCCGTTTCAGCCGCACGACATGGGGGTCAAGCAACAGGCCGGCTATGCAGAGGCGGTGAAACGGATCAAGGAGTACTTGGCGGCCGATCCGGACTATGCCGAGGCGCTGTGCGACCTGGCACGCATTTCGGGCCAGTGGATCGCCTACTTGGTGAACACTCAAACCGGCCACGAGGAGGAGCGGAAGAGCCTGGACGACATTGTCGAGGGAGGCCGGAAGGCGGCCCGCCACAAGGCCGCCCTTGCCTTGGCAAGAGAAGACAGCATGTCTTCGCAATCGCTGGCCGACTTCCATCTGGCCGTTCGGGAATATGCCTGGCAGAAAGCGGTCGCGGCGTACGAACGCGAGGATATTGATGAACTCGACCGCTGGCTCGAGCGCGCCTGGCAGGCGGCCCGAGAAGCCATTCCGTTGGAGCGCACGGGCCAGTGCGCTCGGGACATCTTCTTCAGACTGCTGGATCATGCCATCCGCTTGAAACTGGACCGCGTCCGCGGGCCGAATTCAAGCGAGTTCGAGAAGGCCAGGGAACTTGTCCAGGCAGGATGCGAGGAGGATCCCAAGGATCCGTACCTTCTGCGTCAGATGGCACGCATGGCGGCAGCCGAGCACAAACCAGACGAGTTCGCGCGCCTCCTGGAAGAAGCCGAATCCGAGGCCCAGCAGCGCGGCAATACGGAGTTGGCCGGCGAGATCAACAGTCTGAGGCGCAACGGGCCGGATCGGGAAGTGGCGATGCGGCACCGGCGGGAGGGGATTGACCATCTCAAGGGCAACCGTCCGCACGAAGCCGTTCGCTGCCTCGAGAAAGCCTTGGCCCTGTGTCCGAACGAAGCCGATCTCGAGTTCCACCTGGGGTATGCCTGCTTCCTCGACAGTCAGGTCTCGCGTGCTCGGCAACTCTTGGAAAAGGCTCGCACCCACGCGCTACAGCATGGGCCGCCAGACCTGCTGGAAGCGATTGACAAGGTCCTTGTGATGCTTCGGAGCGCATGAAAGTAGGAGGTCATCATGGCCAAGATCGGTGAGTCACACGACGGCCTCATCCAGAACCCCTGGCGATGGAACGAAAGTCGCAATCCGTACCTGCACAACATCTTCACCCTC
Organism: Planctomycetia bacterium; assembly: GCA_003170085.1. Lineage (GTDB taxonomy): Bacteria > Planctomycetota > Phycisphaerae > FEN-1346 > FEN-1346 > FEN-1346. Next base: position 18,556 of record PMZT01000103.1, read on the forward strand.
CTGGGCCTGGACGATCCTAACGTCTCCAGCGAAGAGTTCAACGAGCGCGTGGAGCGGCTCGATCAGCAGTTGGCCCTCCACATTGAGAGAAAAGTATTCGGGTACACTCCTACGGACACTGACCTGGCTACGGCCCAGGCCCTCCAGAAAGACACCAACCGCCTGACGATCGAACGGCTGCTGGTCCACAGGGTGCACCTGTTGGAGACACAGCAGTTCGAGGAGTACAGCCGGACCTTTGCCCAGACGGACCCCGGCCGCGCCCAGGACGTGCTTCCGCTACCGGTGGTGAATGTGGCCCCGATTGCGCGGCGGCTGCCGGCGCCGACCCGAATCGGCACGTCCCTTGTCCAGGCGCCGGACCTGGCACCGATACTTTCGCTCTTGGCGGCGGACCGTCGGCAGGAGTGGGTTCTTCCCTGGTAGCCGAAGAAAGGAAGCGGCGATGGCAGACGCGCTGGAGATTAACGAGCAGCCCCGTGACCTCAGGTACGGCGATTCCGTCCGAAGCCCCGTCGTACGACTGGTGGCGCAGGCCCGCGGGCATCGCGAGGCGCAGAACGACCTGTTGGCGCGCCTCGCGCGAGAGAGATTCGAAATCGAGCAGGTGCTCAAGCAGGTGTCCGATCACGTCGAGGGCAACACCGCCCACGAGTGGAACGCGGTCGGCATCATCCGTGATCGCCTGGGCGCGCTGCTGACCGATTTCGATGTAACCGTCGAAGATCCGAGCGGCCAGCCGTGGGTGGATACGATGCGCGAGGACTATGACGTGGGCGGCGTGGCGCAGCGCAGCGATGTGCCTGCGCCTTACGTGTTCCACCTCGAAAGGCCCCTGGTGCGCCGTTGGGGCCAGCGGGTCAGCAAGGGGAGAGTGCTGGTGCATGCCCCGGAATCCAAGCCCAACCAGCCGAGTCAGGACCAACCGGAAGGAAAAGGAGACTGACCATGGGTAAAGTAGTGGGCATTGACCTCGGGACCACGAACAGCGTCATTGCCGTGGTCGGCGATTATCCCAAGGCGCGCAAGTTTGGCCGCGTGTCGATCCTGCCGGATCGCTTCGGGAGGGAACTCCACGTGTCAGCCGTCTGCGAGCAGGATGGCGGCATGGTCTTTGGCGAGGACGCCAAGCAACTGGCGGCCGTGGGGCTTGCCCCCGCCCGCTTCTGGAAGCGGTACATGGGCAAGGGGATCACCTATGATCTGATGGGAAAGTCCCTCCGTCCGCAGGACCTCAGCCGCGAACTGCTGCTGTACATGAAGGGCGTGGCCAAGGACGCCATGGGCGAGGACGTTGCGGGGGCGGTCATCACGCATCCGGCCTACTTCGGCGGCGATGCCATTACCGCCACACGCGAGGCGGGCGACGGCGCCGGCCTCAACGTGGGCGAGCGGCGGCTGGTGATGGAGCCCATCGCGGCCGCCATGGCCTACCTCCAAGACGACGCCGATACCAAAAAAACCGTAAACGTCATGATCTACGACCTGGGCGGCGGAACGTTCGACATCACCGTTCTCCAGCGGGCAGGCGGCAAGTTCATTCCGCTGGCCTTCGGCGGCGACGCGGAACTGGGGGGCTACAATTTCGATAAGGCACTTGCCAATTATATGCTCGCCGAGCTTCGCCGCAAGGGCTACCAGTTGAAGATCGATCCCGACAAACCGGAGAAGGACGCCCGGTGGGCGCGGCTGATGCAACTGGCTGAGGAGGTCAAGTGGAACCTTAGCCGTGAAGGCCAGCGTGGCCTGAAAGCCGATATTTCCGAACCCCGCCTGTTCCTCGACGACGATCCGAAGACCGTGGTGCAACTCAAGATGAGCATTACCCGCGACCAGTTTGAGGAGATGATCCGCAAGCACATCGATCACACCATCGCGTGTTGCCACGAGGTCCTCACCAAGGCCAAATTGGGGTTCGACCAGATTCACCGGCCGATCCTTGTGGGCGGGTCGACGCGCCTGCCGATCGTTCAATGGCGTCTCCAGGAGGAGTTTGGGCGCCCCTTTGAGTTCGACGGAAATATGGTCGACTTGTGCGTGGCCATTGGGGCGGCCCTCGTCGCCGACGCGGAGCCGCGAACCGTCGCGGGCTTCCGGCTTATGCCCATTCCCGATGCGACGGAGAAAACCAGCATCGTGGTCGCCGGCGCCGCGGAGCCGAATCCCAAGGCGCCGGTTCTGGAGCAGTGCGTCGCGGTCCTCGCGCAGGAAGGCCAATCGCCGCAGAGCCAGAAACTTAACGCGGAGGGGAGTTTCTACTTCGAAGCGACGCTCGCGAGAGGCGCCACCCACCCATTCACCTTGAAAGCCCTGACGGCGGAGAACGTCGAGTTCGCCGGCTACGCGTTCACGGTTGTCCAAGGCAGAAGCAGCGGTCCGCCGCCGCCGCCGCTACCCCCGACGTATCTGGCCAAGTCGCTTTTCGTGGAGACGCGGAACCTTGGCATGGTCGAAATCATACGAGAAGGTGCACCGCTGCCTGTCGACATCACCGTGGACGGGCTCGTGACCGCCAGCAAGGAGAGCACAAAGGTCAACGTCGAACTTTACCAAGGTGAAGGTGAACTGCACTTGGCGACGGTGCCTCTGAAGGACTTCTCGAAGCCGGTGCCCGAGGGCACCAAGGTCATCCTGAAGGTCCACGTGGGGCGCGATTACTCGATGAGCGCGCGGGTGGACATCCCGATCAACGGCGCGTTCAAGACGATCGATGACATCAAGATCCCACAACCGCCTCGGCCCAAGGTCGAGGAACTTCAGCGCGAGTTCGCGCGGTGCAAACGCGAAGCGGATCAGTACCGGGATAACACGCCTGCCGGCGACAAGAAGATTCAGGTCTGCGGCCAGATTGACAAGATCGTCGACGAGGTGGAGACGCTTCTGAAGGACACCGAGGCGGATATCTATCGCATTCAACGCCTTCTGAAGAGCCTCGATCGCCTGATCAAGCCGTCTCCCGCATCGGCCATGAGGCCCAGCCGCGAAGAGATGGGCGACCTGTTTGCCAAGGCCCGCGCCCTGCTGCCCGAGGCTGAGGCCAAGGACCCAAGCGTGCGGTCCAGGGGCTACGCCAAGACGCTCGATCAACTGGCCGTGCAGGCCGACGAGGCCTATGCCAGGGAAGACGCACGCACCTGGGCTACGGTTGCGGCACACGTTAAAGAAATCATCGGAGCCTTCGACCGGCTGATCCTGCCGCCCCCGCCTCCTCCCAAGCCGGAGATCCTCTTGATGCAACTGCAGCACGCCGTCCGGGAATTGGAGGCCGAGGGAAGAGCCGCCGGTTTGGCTGACAGGCCGGAGTTCACTGCCGCCCTGTCGCAGGCGCGCAACGATATCAAACAGGTCAACTTGGGCGCCCCGGACGCCCTCAACCAGGTTATCTCCATTATCCAGGGTTCTTACTCGCGCCTGGAGGCTGTTGTGAAAGGCATCCGGATTGACGACAAGAAACCGGAGGATGGGACCATCAATGGGCCCATCGATTCGAAGCGTTAAGGTCTGTCCGCCCGGGGATTACCTGCACGGGCAGTGGGATGGACCCAAGGCGGAAGGATAGGTCACGCTAAAGAAGGCGGTGGCAATGGCTCCGAACGTAACGTACCTGTGTCCGACGTGCGACAACCGGATTCACCTGCACCTGCAACAGTGTCCTCACTGCAAGGCGGACCTGACCCAGATTGCAGAGGCCGGGGAAGCGGCCGACGTGTGCTTCAACGTCGGGCTGGACGCCGCCCGCCGCCAGCAATGGGCCGATGCGCTGTGCTCCTTGGCGCTGGTCCTGCACTATCGGCCCGAGGATGCGGGGGCCTGGGTGCTCGCCGGCAAGGTCTATGCAAGGCTTGAGGCCAAGGACCGCGCGCGTTCGTGCTTTGCAGCGGCGTTGCGTCATGCGCCCCACGACGAGAAGGCTCAGGCAGCCCTGGAGGCGGTCGGCGGCGACCCGTCTCCAAGAAACACCTTGCGAGGGTTCCAAGCGTGAGCGTTTTCGGCCAATTCATGCAGGTATGTCAGGCAGAGAACCGCCGCCTGTGCGACTTGCTCGGCCAGTGGGCCACCGACCCGCGGCTGGGCGAACGCTCGGAACTGCCGCTGTGCCCCCCTCCCGCTCAGCCCTTCGCCTTGGCCCAGCACCTGCTGGACCTTAAGGCCGCGCTGCCGAACATCCAGCGTCCGTTCGTGACGCGGCGGGAGGTTGCTGCCGCACGGGCGGTACAGGCGGCACAGGCGGCGGCAACAGCCGAGGCAGACTCCTCCGAGAGCCCCCTTCGCCTGTCGTTCGCCTCCGAGGAACACGAGGCACCGCCGTCGGCGCCGGCCACGGCTGCCCCGGCGGCCGCTACGCCGGCCCAGGTCGGGCCGCGAGCCGAGCACCCAGGCGAGAAGTCGCGGAAACACATCAACGCGTTGTTGTCGCGCCTGGGAATCGAGATCGTCGCCCTTCACGGAGGGCTCTTGGAGCGGTTGTCCGATATCGTCCTGGAGAGCCAGTTGCCGCGAGCCCTCCTTAGGGCCGGCGACAGTTTCCATGTCAGCGGCGTGTCGGTCATGGGCGCTTTGGCCCTGGCCAACCTGGCTTATCTCTGCGCGACGCGCCAGCGGATGGCCCCCGTGATCGACATGCCGATGAAAATCGCCCGCTTGCACGCCGATCGTTTCGTCAACGGCGACCTGTTGTTCTGGGACCTGGCGGCCCGGTCGGCCGCCGCGGCACGCCGCGACAACGTCTTTGGCGACGAGAGCCAGGCCTTGCTGGACGAGTACTTTCCGGCGTTCTTGGCGCACAGCGTGGTGGCGAAACTGGACTTGGCGTTCGATTTCCCGATCGCGGTACTCGAGCGGGCAGACTATCGTACGTGGCCGGGCCTCAAGGCGCTGATGGTTCATCCAGGCGCCGAGTCCATCCGTTCCCGCGTCGTCGGTCGATTGGCCCTGCGCTGTGCCCAGAACCCGACGGTCGGCGTGGTCGTGGCGGGCCTCTGGATCCGTGCGATGTTCGGGCTTCCCGGGCTGGAGACTCATGCGGCGCTCCTGGCCGCCCGATGGTTGTGGGAACTGCTGGAAGCCAAGGAATCGGCCCTGCCGGAGATGATCCGCCAGGCCAAGGCCGCCGAGCCGCTTCGCAATGCCGTCAAACACATCGAGGCATTGCGTCAGAAGACCGCGCCCGAAGAGGAAGCGGGGCAGATGGACGCGCTGTCGTACTTGAAGGACGTGGCGTCCTGCCTGGACAGTTTCAAGGTGTATCGCGGGTTATGCGAAATGAACCGCCTGGCTGCACCGGCCGAGGCGGCCAAGGTAACCGCTGCTGAGGAACCCCAATCATGAGCGAGACCCTCAAAGACGTTCGCGCGGCATTGGCGGAAGGAAAGTGCCTGGTGGCCGTGTGTAGCGACGAGGCGTTTGGGTTGGTCCAGTCGTTCACCGACTCGGACCCGACGCCCGGCGCGGCCGGACGGCCCGTGTTTTACTGGGACCATCTTGATGGCCTGAGCGCGACCGGCGGAGCCAGTGTCCCGCCGAACACCGAGGAAGTGATGAACGCGCTGGACTACGCGGGCACCTTCAAGAAGCCGGCCCTCTTTGTGTTCAATCTGGACCAAGTGGGGGTTGCGGAGGCCGAAACCACGTTTCGCCGCGCGCTGCGGAACATGGCGGGGCACTTCATCCCGTCCGAACAGCGCGCTCTGGTCGTGGTGACGACCGAGCCGCTTCCCGAGCGAATCGCCGCCTTGTTCGCGCGCCTCGGGTATCCTGCGGCCCGCTCGGCCGTCGGAACGCGGGCGCGCACCGGCCCTGCGTGGCATGAGATGGCCCAACTGGAGAAGTTCGATACGGCCGCATGGCGCGAGCGGCTTGAGCACCTGACCGAGCAGGACATGGCGGAAATCGCCAGTGGGGGGTTCCACGGCGAAGCCGTTCGCCGTGTGCGCGACCTGCGCGATGCGCTGAAGAGGCTCTATGCGCGGCGCGATGACGTGATCGACCTGATGACCTACGCCACGATCGCCCAGGTCCCGATGGTTCTCCTTGGCCCGCCGGGGACCGCTAAGAGCCACCTGATCCGAAGTTTCTGCGAAGGGCTCGGCCTCGTATCCACCGGCCGCAAGCCCGCCGAATCGACGCCGGGCGATGAGGGCGGCAACGGCAAGTCTACCGCCGGTTTCTTCGAGTACCTGTTTACACGGTATACCACGCCGGAGGAGATCTTCGGGCCGGTCCACATCCAAGACCTGATCGAGCGGCGTCTCTATCGCCGCGTGACGACCGGCCGGCTGCCGGAGGCGGAGGTGGCCTTCCTGGATGAGATCTTCAAGGCCTCCAGTGCGATCGTCAACACGTTGCTGGCGATCCTGAACGAACGAATCTTCCACAACGCGGACGTGATTCAGCGCGTGCCGCTGGTCATGATCTTCGCCGCCTCCAACGAGCCGCCGCAGGATGCGCAGTTGGCCGCCCTTTACGATCGCTTTCCGATCCGGGCAACGTGCGGTCGCGTGGAGGACGAACACGTCAACGAATTGTGGCAGCGCTCCTGGGAGATGAGTTTCGCCAAGCAGTTCCACCCGGAGGGGTTGACCTTGTCGCCGATCTCGTGCACCAACGATTTCCGGCTGTTGAACCGGATGGCGCTGTGCCAGTACGGGGGGCGGGGAACCTCCTCGGCCGGCGGGCCTGGGCACATCGACTTCAACGCGGAGTTTTTGCGGATTTTCCGGTCCCTGCGGCGGGACTACGACATTTCGGACCGGACGCTCCGACACCTGTATGCGCTCGCTCGCGCCACGGCCCTCGTGGAACGCCGCCCGCACCTGTCCGTCGAGGAGTTGAATGTGTTCCGTTACGTCAGTTGGGATGAGACGGGTGCGGGCGAGTTGGCTCGCCTGGTCAATAACCTCAAGCGCGGAGTCAGCCTGTGAACTCACCCCCGCCCAAAGCCGACTTGTTGTCGTTTGCCCTGGGGTCGCTCCGCCTTGCGGGGACCCGGATCGAGAACTTCCGGGGTCCGTTGCTGCTTAGGGTCATCAACGACTACTACATGCCGTTCATCACCGCGGGCTGGACCGTGCCGCTGGCGTTTGTGCTGGATGTGTCTGCAATGCTCCTGTTCGGGGGGGTCGCGTACACGACGCGATGGAAGGATCCCCATCTGCCGCCCAAACTATCCGATCTGTCGCGCCGCTACTACCAGATGCTGCGTGAAATGCGCGGCAACCCGCTGTTCAGGCATGTGGCGCACTTGGTGAAGGGGGCTTCCAGCGACGCTCGTCGCAACGCCAGCATCCAGGTGTTCCTGCGGTTTCTATTGGCCGAGCTGTCGCACATTCCCAAGGTGGTGGCCTTCAACGCCCGCGATCTCCGGGTCCACGCCCTGCGCATGCGGACCGATTTCATCGAGAGCGCCTCGCTGACCATTGCCCAAAAGCGGACGAACGACGTTCCGCTGAACCTCGACTTGACGCGCGTGGACTTGGCCGATCCCAGCAACGAACTCCTGATCGACCTGATGGAATTCGTGGCGAAGTACTATTCGGAGCATCGCCTTGGGGAATTCATCAGCCCGGAAGAACTGTTCATGATCGAATACGCTGCGCGCAGCGACCGTTCCATCGAACGTATTGACTATCACCTGCTTCACCGTATCCTGACAGGGCCGGAGGTCGCCAAACCGGAAACGTGGCCGCCTTTGAACACGATGGTGGAGGAACAGATTCCGACCGAGAGCTATCAGCAGGATGGGCGGATCGGCGGCTATGTCGACATCAACCGCAAGTGCCTGAGCGAGACGGTCAGCGAAATTCTGCCGGCCGAGTTTGCCCTCGCCCGGTTCCGGGAAGTCCTGTTCCACAAGCTGGTTAACGAAGGCGTGCTGCATTACATTCGCGAGGACATCGAACGAATCGAGCCCGAACTGCGAATCCTGTTCTATTTTGTCGTGGACTCGGGCTCGCTGATGCAGAAGCCGCCCGGAGAGGTCCACGCCCGTTTGGCGACCGGCATAACGCCCTGGGTGCTCGGCAAATCGCTCATGGTGGAGTTGCTCCGCGACTTGGCCCGCTATTTCCCGCGCAAGAACGTGCGCGCCGACGTCGTTTGGTACCTGTGGGGCCCCGATGAGTTCGGAAGCCCCGTGCCCGGCTATCGTGACAAGTTCGACCTGTTCGCCTGGGACGCCGAGCGGTCGGCCGATCGCTACGAGGTGGCCACGCGACTGGCCGAGGCGGCCCCCGCCTTCTTCTATCACCACCTGAATCCGAGCGACCAGAACGAGTTCGTTCCGCTTGACCCGGATCCTTGGAGGAACTTCGAGGTTCTTAGCCAGAACCGTATGTACCATTGTCGGAACCTGGTCTTGTTTACCTCGCCGATGACCCGTCGGGAATTCATGCCTGTCACCGACCTTGGCGTCAGCGGCGACGAGTACGGCCGCGACAGCATCTGTGTGGTGATACCCGATCCGTCGCGGCCCACGGTGGATATGGAGTGGCCGGCCTCTTTGACGGCCACCGCCTATGGCCGCGGAGGAACCCTTAGCGAGGAGCGCCTGCGGTCTCGTTTCCTGGAGACCGTGCTCTTGAAGGCGGCGGCGCGACGACCTCCGTCTGTTCAACCGGATATTGGAGACGCCTGATGGCCACGGCACGCACACACGCGGTTCAACGTGTTTCCCGGGCGCTGGAGTTTCGCTCCGCTTCGGAAGTGGGCAGTTTCCTTCTGACGTGCCTGGAGGTAGCGTCCCTGGCGCGCGGCACCCCTGTCTTTGACGAATGCTTGAACCGTATTCGCATCCGGAAACAGCCTCCTTATTGGGTGCACCTCCGGGTGATGGCTGACGTGGAGACCGTGGCCACGCTCATGCGTATCGCGGCCGCCAACGGAGGCACGGCCCACAAGCTCGAGGAAATGACCGCGGCGTACGAAGAGGTCGAACTGGCCAAGTTCCTCCGCCGCATCCGGCTGCAACCTCTTTCCGCCCAGGTGGCGTCCGATCGCCTGCTTCTGGCCCTGTGGGGATTCGATACGAAGCAATTGCGCGAGGCCCTCTTGGTGCTGAATGACATCGCTACGGCGCGCTGCGAGGTGGCGTTCATTGAAGCCGGCACGCCCGACATGCCGTCGTTCCTGATTCGCCTTCAGGGGTTGACCCATCCGGACGCGGTTCTCAGTTGGGCTGCCGGCAGCAAGGGCAAGGTCGAGGTGTTTGTCCCGTACCAGGCGGAGGTCCATGCGGGGTTCTACGTGCGGCATGGCTACCGATTCCCGGTGGCCGGCCTGGACACGCTGGCGGACGTTCAGTCCGAACTGGTTCTGCTACGGCCGACCGAGAAGGGGGCCGCTCAGTGGGTTGTTTTTGCCGAGAAGCAACTGCACTTCTTCCGCAAAATGCACGAGGTGCTGGGCGCGGAGGTGAGCGCGACGGAATCCCCGCTGCTGGAATTGCGGGAAGGCCAGTGCGCCAACCGACTGCCTCTGGAACTCGCCCTTGTCGGCGACGGAGAAGGCACGCCCCTGCGCCTCTGGCAACTCGACAGAGTGATCGACCTCCAGCGTCAGAAACTCAACGAATTGGAGCGCCGCCGGCTTCGGTTGGCTTCCGGCAAGTTCGGCGATGTGTACTTCGCGTATCGGTTCGAGCAGCGTGGCGCAGACCGGCTGAATCCCCTGCTGATCCGTTTTCTCCAGCAGCGATTGGGCATCCTGGCCGAGTATGAGTACACCTGGTGCCAACCGGCCGATGGCCCCGGCTACCATCTGCTCGTGGCGCAGCGGACGGAGCGGCAACTCGGTTTCGGCGTTCAGTTGGCCGACGCGGTCTACTTCCAGCCCGAGGAATATCGCCGCTGGGGTGTTAACCTGTATTTGCCGGTCGGCCGGCGCCTTGTCCCGGGGCTGGGTGTCGATGATGCCGTTCCGCTCCTCCAGCAATTACTCGAGAAGACCCAGACCCACGATGCCTCCGCGATTCTGTGGGATGACCTGGGAGCGGGCAAGGTCTTGGAAACCCGTGTTCTGGAAACCCAGCCGCTCCTGAGTCAGTTCCGTGTCCTGAACGCCTTCCAGCGGGCGGAGGCCCGCCAGGTGGCCGAGCAAACCCGGAAGACACTGATCGACCAATTGCGCCAGACTCGCGAGAGCCTGACCTTGTCCTGCCGCGATATCGAGCAGGACATCCTCACCTACATCGGTGCCCGTTGCGAGGAGATTGAAACAACCTACAAGGACCTCAACGAGAAGGTGGTGAAGGCCGAGAGCGAACTGGTCTGCTACGAGCCCGAGGTGGCCCGTGTCGCCGATTTCATCGAGCATATTCCGAACCTGTGGGCGGACTTCGTCCGAGCAGTCGTTGACCTGAACCGCCAGCTTGGCCGGGACCGGCAGGAGGCCTACGAGAATCTTCGCAACGAGTACGTGTACGAACATCGTCGGCTCCGGGCCATCGCCGCGTGCCATCGGGACCTGGCGGCCCAAATCCAACTGGCGGTGGACAAAGTGGCGATCGACCACGATGCCTTGGCCAAGGACTTGAGCCAGGCGGCCGAGACGCTCCGGCAGGGACGCGAGGTCAATGCCAAGCTCTTTGGAATCTGTGTCGAGATTCGCGACGCCTTCGAGAAACTGGCGGTTCGGCTCAAGGCCATCGCGGCGGTCCAGCAGAAGGCCGATCGCATCCAGACGGCGATCGACTCCGTCGATCAGCAGGAGCGAGAGGCCCGCGAACGTCTCAAACGCCTCGAAACCATCCGCGAACAGATGCGCGACCGCGAAGATAAACTCAAGCAGACCCAGGCCGAAGTCCAGGCCAAGGAGATCGACTCGGTCTCCAAGGCCGCCGAATTGACAAGGGCCGAGGATGCCCTGGTCCAACGCCTCCGCGATGCCGCCGCGAGGCTCCAGCGGCTCGAAGAGGACCTCCAGCGAATTGTCGCGGAGTCGCGGCAAACCGACGAGCTATTCGCCGCCATCGATGAAGAGGCGGAGATGCTCAGGCGGAGGGCCGGCATCGTCGACCGCTGGCAGACGCATGCCGCCGCCTGGGCGGACTATCTGAACGCCCAATACGGCGGTCTCCACCAAAAAGACGGCCAGGCCCGCGCGAAGGCCACGCCGGTGCCGCCTCCGAAGGGATAACGCTTGATGCCATTGAACGATCATCCGAAGCCGCCGGCCGTGCCGGAGCAGCGAACGCCCGAGTTCCTGGCGGCACTGGATCTCCTCAGGAATCGCCTGGAAGCCTTGCCGGCGCTGGCGGCTGCCTTCGAGAAAGCCTTGCAGCCTGTCCGGACCCGCGTGGCGGCGATGGAAAAACAGGCGGCCACACTCCAAGCCATCGGTGAGGGCCGAGCGCCCGAGGTTCAGAAGGCCTTGACGCAGGGTAAGGCCGAATTCGACCGCCAGGCGGAACGGATCTGGGCGGCGGCGCACCGGATGACCGAGCGCAGGCAGCAGTTGCTCGCCCTGATGGGGGTCCAGCGTCTGGTGATTCGCGATTTCGTGGACGAGACCGCCAACCAGGATGCCCTGTGCACGTGCGGCCGAGCCATCGCCGCGGAGGGGACCGACGCGTACCTGAAGATGCGTCAGTGGATCGGTGGCCGGTTGGAGCGTTGGAGTCCGCGCCACCGAGGACCAGCGCCGGATGACTTGGGGAAAATCCTGGGGGTTCTGCCCGATCTGGAGCAGGCAGCGCCTTCCGTGCCGGCGCCGCCCGTGCCGGCTGAGGACACGCTGTGATCTGGATATACGACAATCTGATTCTTTATGCGGTTTTCGCCGTGTACTTCCAGGCGATCTGGCTCTGGATGCCGCCCCTGCTCGTTGCTGTTCTTCTGACGCCCCTGCACCGATCCTCGGCCAAGGGCCTGACCTTGGGGCTTCTTCTCTGGCACGTGGTCTGCCTGTGTGCGTGGGACATGCACCGGTATGCCCCTGTGGCCGCGTGGGTTCTCGGCGGGGCGCTAATCCTTCGCCTCGCCGTGTGGGTCTGGTACGTGGCCCCTCACGGATGGTTCAGCACGGCGCTGATCCGCGCCAGCCTGTGGTTCGATCCTGGTTGCAGTTACCTGTTTGACTTGGCGCGTGCGCGGCGGGGTTTGCCGGTCCTGCGGTCGCCTCGGCAGCGAAGAGACAACCTGCCCGCCATGGTCGCGCTGAAGACCCCATGCGGCCGCGTCTTCCTCGCGTTCGCTGCGATGTGCGACCTGGCGATCGGGCTTTACCCGCGATTGCCGGCCTATTGGCGGCTGGGACAAGGGACGGTCGATCTCGCCCAACCGCATGTGCGGGCCGTTCTGGAAAGCCAGCTTGCTCGCGTCCAGAACGAGGTGCGGCAAGCCTACCAAGACACATCCTTGGGGACGTGGCTGAAACGGACGCCGCGGGAAAACGTGGAACAGGAACGCCTCGTTCGTCTGCACACGGAGCAACTGGCCCATCTTTACGAGGCCCTCGGAGAGTATGAGTACTTCCTGCGGCCGATGCCGAAGAAAGCCCGGCGGGACCTCCTCGGCGCGCATAATCAATTCCTGGAGGCGTGGCGCACCCGCTGTCGGTACGAGCACCTGTGGACCGAGGATGGCTTGGCGGCATTGGATGCGAGCGAACCGGCAACGCGGGCGGACGAGCCTGCGCCGGCCCCGTCGCCCGCGCCCGCCGGACCCATGAGCGACGAGGACCGTGCCTTGGCCGAGGAACTTCTTCAGTCGGAACTCGAAGGCCGGGCGGGACAGCCGGCAGGCGATACGATTCTCGCCGATGAAGGCGCGGCGGAAGTCCGTGAGTCTCCCGCGGTATCGGCGAGCGTCCTGGTAACGGAGGAGGACCAGGCTTCTGAGAAGCCTGGTGGGATCGAGGGCGACGCCGCTGCCGAAGAGCCCGCGGCGGCGGTTGCCACGGTCGTTCGCTCCAAAGACCGGCACGACGAAGCAGGGGTCGCGGCCCAAGACGGCGAACCGGGAGCCTCCATCGGTTCAGACGATCCCACGGGGGGGAAGGAAACAGGCGACACCGACGAACTGCTGTTTCGGACTGCCGCCGAGTTGGCCGGGGAGCGGCGGGCGTCCGCCCTCGGCAAAGACGGGGAACTGCCGACTGAGATGCTCGCGGATCATTGTCTGGCCGCACGCCACCGCGATGTCTGCGATGCCTGCGCCTGCATGGAAGTGACGCTGCATCTTGACCCGCCCGCCCACTTGGCACAGGCGGTTGCGCAGGCCCGGCCCTTCTTGCAGGACGAGCGTACGTGGGCGCCGGTTTTCCATCTGCTGGTCATGTACTGTGCGCGGTCCGACTGGACCGGTGAAGAGGCCGATCGCCTGCACATGGCGGTCATCAAGAGGCTGTGGACCGACGTCTCCGACCGGGTTCAACGATTTCGGCCGGACTCCCCTCTGGACGAAAGAAGGGCGATTCTCAAAGCCAGGAGGGCCTTGGCGAGCCTGTTGCTGAGTCGTCGCGATTATGCTCTCATCCGTTCACTGTATCGGTCCTCCCAACTGACCCTCGTCGGCGAACTGGAAATCCTGGCCGAGGCGTGTGCGATGCTATCCGAACAAGTCGGGGGCAATCAGGAACTGCGGAGCATCTTACGCTACGAGGCGATGGATCACTACTTCCGCGCGGGATACCGGGGCGTGTGGCGGCCCGATGTATCGGAGCATCTGATTGGCCGTGTCGGTTCGCCGCGGCGCCAACTGGAGATCGTCAGGGAAAGCGCTCCGCCGGTTGCGGAAATCGCGCAGCCTCCCGCCGCCCCTCGCAAGAAGCCGCCCCAGGCGTCGGCCGTGTCGCCGGCTCCGGCGAACCAGAAACGCGTCGAAGGGGGGAAAGTGCGGAAGGATCCGGCGGCCAAGCAGGGACCGGAACTCCTCCAGGCCATCGCCGCCAGACTCGCCGGCACGTCGATCACCCTCAAGGCAAAGGCCAACGAACTCGGGAATCTGTACGAACCGGTCACCGCGGAGCGCATCGCCAAGGCCCTGGCGACCGAAGGCTACAAGATCGCCCCAAAGCAGATCGCCATGGCAGGGCCGATCCGCACACTCAACAAGTACCGCGTTCTGATCCGTCTGGCCCAGGGTATCGAGGCGGAAATCGGCGTATGGGTTGTGCCGGAGTAGGAGCGCTGACGATGCGCCAGACTCGCCAGGAGCGGCTCGGGCAGAGGTCGGCCGGAGGCGAAGGCGAGGTCATCCTGATATCCGCCGGGCATCGGACCATTTGAGGAAACCAGGGAAACCGAAGAAAAGGAGAAGGCCATGGGGATTCTTGACTGGTTGCGTGAGAAGAAGACGCAAAGTGCCGCCTCGGGGGCCTCAGACGGCAAGGCCTACTCGGAACGCGACAACCTCGGCACACGTCATGAAAATTTCGCGGAGGCCAGCACCTGGTGGGTGGTCAACCTGACGAAAGACAAGGGCGGTTTTGCCGTTTACACGTTTGGCAAAGAAAGCGATGCGCGCGAGGCCATGTTGGAGTTGGATTACATCCATCAGGCCAGGGACTCGGGCAAGCTGATCTCCACCGAGCCGATCATGTTCGGCGTCTATCGCCGCGAGGATGGCGTGTGGGAGACGGAAATCGTGGGCAAGCCCGTAACGCGGACCATGTGGTTGGCCGCCTGCGCCGCCTTCGAGAAGCACGGCGGCAAACGCAAGGGGGTAAGCGATCCACCCCCGGAAGCTCCCGCTCGGAAAACTCCGGCAATCGACGATGGGGCCAAGGTTGAGTACGTGCGAGAGGACCGGCGGCAAGCGCCAACCGGCCAGACGATGATCTACAAGGTCTACAAAGGCCCCAGCGCAAGCGCCGCCAAGGCCTTCCTGACAAAGAACCCGGTCAGCAAGCCTCTGCTCTACCTCGTGGTGGAGACCCCGGAAGGCAACTTCTGCCGCGATATCCAAGGTATGTATCAGGAGTAAGCAATGACCGACCGAGAGTGCGACAACATGATGTCTCGGCAACGTCTTTCCGAATCTTTCCGGGCTCAGACCGCCCCCCGAACCTCCTCCCCCCTGGCGAGCCTGATCACGCGGGCGGTTGAGATACTACGCGGGTAAGGCCATTTCAAGCCCAAAAGTCGGCCGTGTCGCCGCAGGGTGATAATGTCCGGTTTCTGCAAAGTAGAATTGTCTACTTCCGGAGTGGATACGCCAGCAGGACTGCAAAAGAGTGGGTCATCGAGGCTTAAGAAGCCGGTTTCCGTTCTCCTGCCCGAGCTACCGACGGGAATCGGCACCCCGGTGGTGATGAACTGCACTTCCAGCCACGGCAACGACCCCGCCTGTTCAACGGTCACGGTGACCCCGGCTTGGCCGGAGGGCATGGCGTAATCGGCTTTCTCGACGGGACACTCCGCAAACCAGTGCCAGTTCTCGTCATACACGATCGCCGTGTCGCCGCCGGTGTATTGCAGGAACTGGCCGCTCGCGACAACGCCGCGCACACGCAGTTGGCCTGTGCCGACGCGGACGACAGGGTTCCGCAGCGTCACGGGGATTTCGCCCAGCGCGGAGAGTTGCTCGACCTTGACGGTTGCTTTCGCGTGGGGCGGGAGTTCGCCGAAGCCGATCCTGACGCTGCGCACTTTCGAGTAGTCGGTGCTCTTGGTTTCCATTCGCCAGCCCCAGGCGCTGCTGGCCCAGGAAACTTCGCCGTTGGGAATTTCGACGTACCGGCGGCCATTGAAATCAATCGGAAGCACATAATCGCGGCGGCCGAGCTCCACAAGCACGAGTGCGCCGCTGTTGTCGCCTGTCAGCCACAGACCCAGCCCGCGCCGCCGCGTCATGTCCACGGCGAGGTTCCACGACGGGAGTTGTTCGATCTCGCGCTGCATCCGGTCGCCCGGATTGAAGGCCGTAAGCACCAGCGTGTTGCCCTCGAGCCGGGCGCCAGTGGAACCGTCCGCGTGAATCGCCTGTGCGCCGGCAGGCTGGAGCAGAACGTTCTCCACGGCGGCGCTCCCGGCGGCAGCAGTGGCCGCCTTGCTCTCCGGGTTAAACGCGGGCAGAACATGGATAATGAACTGAAGCGGCTGCGCAGCCTCGGGGTTCTCGAGCAAAAGAGTCTCGCCCGGCCTGATGAACTGTCGCGGAGAGATCGGGCCGTGTTCCTGGCCGTGTTGCCAAGGGATGTCGCCGGCCTTGCGTATAAGAACGCGCGTGGGAACGACCTCGTAACGGCCGTCCACGCACCTGGCCACCGGCACCACGGGCGAGCAGAGATGGTGGTTGAACTGCGCCGAGGCGCCCTTGGGCCGGCTGAAAAAGGCGTCGATGCGTTCGCGCTGCTCTTCGGTCAGCAACGTGCTGACTTCCTTCCAGGTGGCGAGGGCCTCGAGGAATTGGCCGGTCAGGCCGTGCGCCTTGAGCACTTGCGGCGTCACGCCGAACATCGGCTCCGGTTTGCAGATGCCCAGCGCGCCGCCGAGGTTGCCCTGGCTGAGCGTGAAATGCGCATCGAGCAGCGTGGTCGCCGGGCGCGACGGCGTGGCCAGCGTCACCGGCACGCTGTAGTTGCCGTGGCTGTAGGCGCAACTGCCGCGCATGAGCCGGCGGGAGGAATTCAACCGGTACTCGAACCAGGCGGCCGGCCTTCGCCCCGAGCTGTCGTGCGACGTCGTCGGGTGATCGAGCGCTTCGTAGAGGCGCGCGGCGAACTTGCGATAGCCCCAATCGCCCTCGTACCGATGAATCTCGGCGCCGTCGAATTCCGCGTGCTCAACGAGGCAACGATTCAACAAGCCGGCGTAGTTCCGCGCGATTTCGTCGAGCAACGTCGAGTCGTTGTCGGGAACGAAGTTCTGCCCGTACGCGACGAGCAGGCCGGCGGCCTCTTCCCCCTGGGGGTGGGCGGCCGCCTTCGTCGAGCCTTGGCCGCGCTGGCAACGCTTCAAGGTCCACGTGCCGTCCGGCGCCGGTTCGATCTCGCCGATTCGGACAAGCTCGTCTCCGAGGCGCAGCATGTTCCATTCGAAGAAACGCGGATAAATCGGCCGATGCTGCGCGGGCGGGACCACGCCGGGCGCGGGCTGGAGAATGAGCGTCGTGTCGGCGGCCCCGCCGTCGCGTGCAAGCCGCCCGCTACCCCACGTGGCGAGGCGACGGTCGGGTTTCAGGCCGACATAGAGCGGATCGCGCAGGCCGATGCCGCCGCTCACGTAGTGCAGGGCAAGATACATGCCCTGGCTTCGCACGAACTCGGCGAACTCCCGCAGATCCGTTTCACCGCGCGGAAAGACCGTGCGGTTGACCGCCCAGTTGAGATCGGTGCTCGGCCAGAACGCGTCCGTCCGCCAGGTGTCCGTAAACAGGTAGATCTGCCTGATGCCCGCGCGGCGGGCGAACTCCACGCCCTCGTGAAGTTCCGCGATGCTCCGGCCCGCCAGGATAAGCTGGCTGCGGTCGGCGAAGCGGCGCTGCCAATCGGCCATCCAGCGGCGGGCGCGCTCCTCGGTCCACGCGCCTTCCCCCTTCGGATGCGGCAACTTCTCTTCCACCCAGAGGCGCAGCAACGTCGCGTCCTCATCCTCATCGCCGGTCTTCTCGTAAATCGCAAACCCGCCGAGCGGATCCTGCGGCGAACGATGCCACAACTCCCGCCACTCCACGCGCACGCCCTCGGGGACGTTGTCCGCGTGCGTCATGTAATCCAGGTCCAGCACCCGCAGACTCGGATCGGCGTTCATCTCGAAATACAGCGTCTCGAACCGCTCCGGCGGCACCCCCTCGACTCGTTCAATGCGCAGCGCCACGTGCCGCCGCCCGCGCGCCACGCGAAAGAGAACCGTCTTCGCGCCGTCTTCGCTACGGGCCAAGAGCCGGCCATCAGGCTGCAGGGACAGATTCGTCAGCCGCACGGGTGCCGCCACGGCCGTCTTCAGATAGAAGCCTTGGCCGCCATTGCCGGCGCGCAGCAACTCCGCGCTATCGGCTTTGCGCCGGCACGCGCCGGGCCGGCCGTCGGACGCAAAAGTCAGGGTGAACGAATCCGCCGACAATTCGATTCCGTCCGCGGCGCGGAGAGGCGGCGAGAGGAAACAAAGCGCGGACACCAGAAGGAGCGCCGGCCAACGCCACGACGGCGACGCCGGCAGCAAGGCGGTGACCTGTGTGAGCGTGTGTTTCACGGTCATTTCCCATGGAGCGAGTCGGCTGGCACGAGTCGTTGGAACTTGGCCAGCCAACAGTCGCCATTGCCCCAACCCGCGGGGAATTTACCGCCGTTGGGGACAGATCCGAACCCCGGGTCTCCGCCGTACTTGCCCTGCCAGGCGTTCTTCGTGGGAAAATCCCTGCTGGTGGTAACGCCACCCACATACAACATGCCGTCGGGACCCACGCAGCAGGCACGGGCCATGTCATCGCCGGTGCCGCCCAGGTAGCTCGAGTAGATCAATGTGCCCAGGTCGTTGGATAGCATGGACACCACCCCGTCATAAGGATACTTTCCGCCGGCGTCGGCGTTGCGGGCCTGGAAGGCGCCTTCCGTCACGGGGTAGTCGGTGGAACTGGTGCTGCCGGCCACCACCACGCGGCCCTGCGCGTCCACCGCGATCTGGTCGGGACCGTTGGTCTCGTGGCCGTTGCCCCCGAGATAGGTGGCCGCCAGCAACTTGCCCGTGGGAGAGAACTTGGCCACGCCGAAGTCCTCAGGTCCGCCGCCGAATTTCGTCTGGAAGGCCCCCGGTGTCACCGGCCACCTCTTCGTGCAGGTGCAGATGAAGATATTGCCACGCGGGTCCAGCGCCATGTTGTGCGTCCGCGGAAAGGCATCGGCGAAGTACGTGCCGAAGATCAGCCCTGACCCGTCGGCCGACACCTTGCCCAGCCAGCCCTCGCTCGGAACCTGGCTGTACGCGTCGGGCGTCGTCGGCATGTCCTTCGAGAATGTCCGCAGGAGCACGACCGGGCAGTCATCGGAACCCACGGCCAGGGAGGCCACCCAATCATTCCCGGTGGAACCCCCTATCCACGTCGCCCAGATCACCTTCCCCTCGCCGGAAATCTTGATGACCCCCGCATCACACTTGCCGAAATGGTCTCCGCCGCCGTGGGGCGTCTTCTGAAAGGCATTCGCAAACCAACTGGCCGGCAGAACCTCTTTGCTAGCGGCAAAGTAATCCAGGACACAGTAGAGGTTGCCCTTGTCATCCATCGTCATGTCGCGGACCGCATAACCCGTGCCGACATAACTGGCCCATACCCAGCCCGAGGCGTCGGGCTTGAGCTTGCCGACGAAGCCGCAGGGGTGGGCGGCGGTCGGCTGGAACGCCCCGGGCGTGGTGGGAAACCCCGGACGCATCCGGCCGGCCACAAACACGTGGCCCGTGCGATCCACCTTGACGCTGTAGAAGTACTCGCCGGCGACGACCTTGGACCAGACGAGTGTGCCGGCGGGGCTGAACTTGGCCACCATGGCCCCGCCCGCGTCGGATTGCCCCGGAATGACGCCGGGGGTCCTGGGAAAGTCGGGCGGGCCGGCGACGCCCGCGACGTAGATGTTGCCCTGGGCGTCCACCGTCATGTCGCGGAGGAGATCGCCGCCCGCGCCGCCGAAGTACGTGGAGAACTGTAACTGGTACGTCAGGACCGCGGCGGCGGTTGATTTCGTGGCGGCAGGCGGGGAAGCGGGAGAACCCGTCTCCTGACCCGCGACCGACCGCTCCTGCACCATCGCCACGGCGAGGCAGAGCGCCACCACCGCGCCAAGAAAACGGGAGAGCCGCGTCGCGCGAGTCATGCGTAACTCCTTTAAGGTTGGACCCGTATCTTTCACGTGAGCCTTCGCCCATGACCGTCGCGGACGTCCGACCTTCATTGTATTGAAGAATAACCCGTTGGTACAAGCCCGCGTGCGAGGTAGAATCTTCGTCTAGGCTGGCGGCGGGCGCCGGCGGGCGTTCTCCGGCGCGTGCCGGGCAAACCCGTTTCATGGAAGGAGCCGGAAAATGAATCGTCGTGATTTTCTGAAACTGGCCGGCCTGGGCGCCGCGGCCCTGGCGCTGCCCACTGGGTTGAATCGTCCGACGGCCTGGGCCGCCGACGCCCCCGCGGCCAAGTCGCTGCCCAACCTCGTCGTCATCCTCATCGACGACATGGGCTACGGCGACATCGAGCCGTACGGCTCGAAAGTCAACCGCACGCCGAACCTCGTCCGCATGGCCGCCGAGGGCATGAAGCTGACCAGCTTCTACGCGGCTCCCGTCTGCACGCCGTCGCGGGCGCAGATGATGACCGGCTGCTACGCCAAGCGCGTCTCGCTGCCCAACGTCCTCGGTCCGGTGTCTCAGGTGGGCATCAGCGCCGGCGAGCGGACCGTGGCGGACCTCCTGAAGGCCCGCGGCTATGCCACGATGTGCATCGGCAAGTGGCACCTGGGCGATCAGCCCGAGTATCTGCCCACGCATCACGGGTTTGACAAGTATCTCGGGCTGCCCTACTCCAACGACATGGGCGGCGCGGGAAAGGCCGCGAAGAAGCCGAACGGCAAGGCCGACGGCCGCCCGCCGCTGCCGCTCGTGCGCGATGACAAGGTGATCGAGGCCCCGGCCGACCAGGACAAGCTCACCGCGCTCTACACCGCGGAGGCCGTGAAGTTCATCACCGCCAACAAGGACCAGCCGTTCTTCCTCTACCTGCCGCACACCGCCGTCCACACGCCGATCCATCCAGGCCAGGCGTTCCAGGGCAAGTCGGCCAACGGGCGCTACGGCGATTGGGTGGAGGAAGTGGACTGGAGCGTCGGACGCGTCCTCGATACGCTGCGCGAACTCAAGCTCGACTCGCGCACCCTGGTCCTCTTCACGAGCGACAACGGCCCGTGGCTGATCCAGGGCAAGGACGCCGGCGTGGCCGGCCCGCTGCGCAGCGGCAAGGGGACGACGTGGGAGGGCGGCGTGCGTGAGCCGACCATCGCCTGGTGGCCGGGCAAGATCGCCGCGGGCGCCGCGTGCGACGCGCCGGTCAGCGAGATGGACGTGCTGCCGACGCTGGTGAAGCTGGCCGGCGGCCAGGTGCCGGCCGACCGGGTCATCGACGGCAGGGATATCTGGCCGCTGCTCTCGGGCCAGAGCAAGGAATCGCCCCACGAGGCCCTGTTCTACTTCCACGGGAACCGGCTGGAGGCCGTCCGGTCCGGCCCCTGGAAGCTCGCCATTGCGCACCAGGGCACGGGTATCAGGAACGCCACCCCCGCCGAGGCCGCGCAGCCGTTCACGCCGGTGCTCTACAACCTGGACACCGATATCGGTGAGACGACCGACGTGGCGACGCAACATCCCGACGTGGTGAAGCGGTTGCAGGAGTACGTTGCCAAGATGGACGCCGACCTCGGCGTGAAGGGCACCGGCCCCGGCGTGCGCGATAGCGGCCACGTCACCGCTCCCAAGGCGCTCGAGATGGTGCGCGTTGCGATGGAATATGACTGAGCGGCGGGATTAGGGAAAGCGGCGCGGCCCGATCTCCCTCCAAGGAAGGGAATTATTTCGCGGACGGAGCACCTGGCGTGCCCTCCGGCCCACGGATGACGGCGCGCCCTATCCCCTCCTCCGCCACGAAGATGCCGAGGACGGCCTTGTTCTGGCCCTCGATCAGCCACGCGTGCGTTGCGAACGTGCTGATGCTGTCCATGCCGCCGGGCCTGAGGGTGCCGTAACTCTTGCGTTTGCCGCCGAAATCGAGCCAGAACTTCTCGACGGGCTTATCCGTCTTGTTCACGAAGATAATCGTCGTTGGCCGCCGGCTATCACCCGAGCGGGTCTTCGCCTCGGCCTCCGGCCCGAGCGGCGCGAGTTCCTTAACCTCGATCTTGCCCGGCTTCAGACGGCCGCTGTAGATCGCATCGAGAAGGTTATACGCCTCCGGATCATACGAGCGGAACCACCGCGGCCCGGGGCTGGGCGGCGGCTGGAGCTTCCCATAATCGCCGCGCGTGCCGAAGTACCACATCGTAAGCTCGGCAAAGAATTCCTGGTCGTTGGTGCCGGCGTACATCGTGGTCCACCTGCCGGCGGCAAGGGATGCCTTGCGCTGGGCCTCGACCTTGTCGCGGATGTCGCGCGTGACGCCGAACTCGAGGATACCGTGCGCGAACTCGTGAACGCAGATGTCGCGGTGGTCCGTCCACCGGTCACTCGGCAGCATGAGCAGGTTCTCCTCGCAGCAGGACGACGTGAGGCCGCCGAGGCCGCGGGCCCGCGCGTCAACGGTCTGCGTGCCTTCAAACGGTTTGCCCTTCATGTGGCGGTACTCCGGAAGGTCCGAGACCTCCTGTTTCTCGCCGATGATATGCAATTCCGCCCCCATCGCCGCCATGTTGGCTACGATCTCCGGGGCGCGCCCGAGCTGCCGGTCCAGCCGCCGCGCGGCCTCGTCAATGGCGGCGTCGCTGACGTCGGCGTGCGCGAGGATCCGGATGCCGCGCACCACGAATTCCTTGCTGTAGAAGCCCTGCTCGGGCGGGTCGATCTTCCGGATCTCGCCCGTGACCTGCCCGCGGGCCGGCGAAACGCAGAGAAGCCCCAGCATGAGCGCCGCCACGGCCGCGCACGGGCCTGCCGATGCAAGCTTCATTCGTGTTCCCTTCAAGTGGTGGGTAAACGCTGTTCTCGTGGGTGCCATGCTTTCGCGCCGTTGCGAAAGCATGTTCTCGCCCGCCGCGGCGGGGCACCCTATTTCACCCGCCACTCATGAATCCCCGCGGCAAACTTGGGGGATAATTGGACCTTCAGACGCAGCCCCTCGGCCACGACCGGGTCGAACGTGCAACGGTTATACTTGTCCTTTTCGATGCCGTAGCCGCTGGGATTCGCCACTGGCTGCCACTGGCCGTTGACCTTGGCCTCGAGCGTCCACGACGCCGGCAGGCGGCACTCGCCGATGCCCGTGTCGTCGAACCAGTACACCTCGACCTCGCTCACCCGCTCGGGCTTACTGAAATCGTACTGCACCCACTCCGCCGTTCCCTTGTGCGGCCACCAGTGGAAGAACGGGTTGGAATGGTCGATGGAGTTGCGCGGCTCAAGCTGGTCGGCCAGGGCCTCGCTCCCCGTGCCGCTGGAGACCGTGATCTTGCTGGTCGAGGCAATCGTGGGCGCGGGCAGCGGCTTGGCCGCCGCCGGTTCGCGGGCCAGCCACACGGCCATCTGCGACGGTTTGCGGTGGGCCCACGCGTAGTACGGAATCGCGGTCAGGTCCCGCTCCTCGCCGGCGGCAGGCGTGCCGTCTTCCTTGCGGCTGACGACGCGGGCCTTGCCCTGGATCACCTCGACGCCGCCGAGGAGGTCCTTGCGGAACTCGGCCCGTAGCGGCGCATCGTCGGGCAGCATGAGCGGCAGGACGCTGCCGTCCTTGTTGTCGATCCCCTCGGCGCAGAAGACGATCGGGCCGCGCTCCAGGGCCACGCGCCCGACATCATCCTTGACCTTCGGGTGGGCCAGCACGCGCCGGACCGGCATCGGCAGCGCCAGTTCGATCACGTCCCCCTCCTTCCACTCGCGCTGAAGCCGGGCAAAGCCGTTCTCGATGGCCAGCGTCTCCTCGCTGCCGTTGACCTTGAGCGTGACCTTGTCGGCCGACGGCTCGGCGTAGCGGTACAGGTCGCCGGGCACCGGCTGGTTCCGTGCCCACCCCGGAATGCGGACGAGCACCGCAAAACCGGCCGCCTGCCCGGGGTCAACGGTGATCTTCACCGCGCCGTCCCACGGGTACCGCGTTTCCTGCGTCATGCGGACGGTGTTCTTGCCCATCTGGACCTTCGCGCTGCCGCCGATGAAGAGGTTGACGAAGAGCATGCCGGTGGTCTCGGCGTACACATAGCCGGGGATGGATGGCACGAAGCGGACGACGTTCGACGGGCAGCAGGCGCAATCGAACCACGGCGACCGCGCCGCCCCGCGCGACTCCAGCGGGTTCGGATAGAAGAACCGGTTGCCTTCCATCGAGACACCCGCGAGGAAACCGTTGTAGAGGACGCGTTCCAGGACGTCGAGGTACTTCGCGTCGCCCTTGAGGAGGAACATGCGGTGGTTCCACAGGGCGTTGGCGATTGCGGCACAGGTCTCGCAGTACGCCGTCCGGTTGGGCAACTCGTAGTCATCGCCAAACGCCTCGCCGCCGCCCCGCGCGCCGATGCCGCCGGTGATGTACAGCTTCCGGGAGACGGCGCTTTCCCACAACCGATCAAGCGCACGGCCGTAGTCGGCGCTGCCGGTCATTGCGGTCACGTCGGCCATGCCCGAGTACACGTAGGCGGCGCGCACGGCGTGGCCCACGGCGTTGGTCTGCTCGGCAAGCGGCTTATGGTCCTGGGCGTACTCGCCGTAAAGGCGGCGGCCGCCGATCGGCTTGCCGCGGACATCGAGGAAGAACTTTGCCATCTCGATGTACTTCCGGTCGCCGGTCGCGCGGTAGAGCTTGCCAAGGCCGATCTCGACCTCCGGGTGGCCGCACGGGGCGCTCTTGCGGCCGGGGCCGAAGACGCTGCACACGAGGTCGGCGTTGCGGATGGCCACGTCGAGCAGCGTCCGCTTGCCCGTGGCCATGAAGTGGGCCACCGCCGCCTCGTACATGTGGCCCGCGCAGTACAACTCGTGCCCGCCGGCCAGGTCCGACCACCGCTCCTTGCCGCCGGGGGGCATCTTTTCGGGCGTCATGAGCGTGCGGGCCGTGTAAAGGTAGCCGTCCTTCTCCTGGGCCGCGGCGATCTTGGCGATCACCTCGTCAACGTACTTGTCGAGGGCCGGGTCGGGCGCGATCGCCAGGGCGTACGAGGCGCCCTCGATCACCTTGTACACATCGGAATCATTGAAGTAGATGCCGCGGAACTTCCCCTCCTTCAGCTTGCCCGCGACGGCGAAGTTGTCGATCCGCCCGGTCTCCTCGCACATCTTGAAGGCGTACGGAATGCTGACCGTGCGATTGGTCTCCATGCGCGGCGACCAGAACCCGTCGGCGATGTGGACCTTCGTGAACGGCACCGGCCGGATGGGGTAGTCCCTGGCCTCGGCGCCCGCGGCCGACTCGGCCCCAGCGCTCGCGGCCGATGCGCCCAGCCACACGGCTGCGGCAACCAGACCGGCAATCAGCGTTTCATGCATGGTGTGTCCTCTCAACCCGTGTTCCCCGCTTGAACCCTTCCCGCCACAGATCATGCTTTCCCGCCGCGCAGAAGCCGGAAAACCGCGCTGTCGCGCTAAAAAACTATCTCAGAACGGCCTTTGTTTGTGGCACAGCCGCCCTCGGCTGTGCTTTTCGCTCATTCGCACGCCCGAGGGCGGGCGTGCCACAGTTCTGAGATAGTTTCAAGAAAACGCCCGGCCGGCCAGCGCCGTGTGAATCTCGCGGAGCGCCGGATACATCTGCCGATAGAGCGCGAAGCCCTCGGCATACGACTGCGCGAGCGCCGCGCGCGGCTCGTACACGCGGCCCGGCCGGCAGACCTTTTCGTACGCGTCCTGCTCATCCTTGTAGAGGCCCGCGCCGATGCCCGCCAGGATCGCCGCCCCCAGCGGCGTGGCCTCGCGGACGGCCGGCACCTCGATCGTCTTGCCGACCACGTCGGCCTTGTTCTGCATCCAAAACTCGTTCTGAATCGCGCCGCCGACGGCGATGATCCGCTCGGCCTTCGTGCCCAGGCCCGCCTCGAACGAGGTCAGCATGTCGAGGAACTGGTAGTCAAGCCCCTCGATGATCGCGCGGACCATGTCGCCCAGCGTCGTCACGCTTCGCAGGCCCACGAAGCTGCCGCGCGAGTGCGGATCGACCACCGGGCACGTGCTGCCCGAGAGGTGCGGCAGGAAGAGGACGCCGCCCGCGCCCGGCGGCGACTTTGCCGCAGCCGCCATGAGCGTGCCCCAGTCGGCCGGCGCGTCGGCGGCGGCGGTGCGATCCGCCGCGAACTGCCTGCGGAACCACTCGAGCGATTCCGCCGCCGGCGTGCTCGCCCATGCCGCATGAACGCCCCGCGCCACGTGCGCCTGAATCGTGAGGCCCGCGCGGTGGACCTGCGGCGTCAGAACAGGCCGCGCGATGGACGTCGAAACGATCTCCCACGTGCCCGTGACGTCGAGCACCACGCCCGGCCGGAACCCGCCCACCGGCAGCGCCCCGCACAGGTGATCGTGCCCGCCCAGCACCACCGGCGTGCCCTCGGCAAGCCCCGTGGCCTGCGCCGCCGCGGGCGTCACCTGGCCCAGGACCGTGCCCGCCGGGAAGGCGTCGGGCATCAGCCGCCGGTCGATGCCCGCCAGGCCCAGCATCTCGTCGGACCACGCCAGCCGTTTCTGGTCGAAGAGCAGCGTGCATGAGGCCATGCTGTAATCGGTTGCGCGGCGGCCGCAGAGCATGAAGTTCAGGAAGTCCTCGATCAGAAGCCACTTGTCGGTGCGCTCGAGGATCGCCGGCTCGTGCTCTTTCATCCACAGAATGCGCAGGGCCGAGTTGATGGCCCAGAGCGGGTTGCCGCCCACCGAGAACACCTTCTCGGCGCCGATGTGCGACTTCCACCACTCAAGTTGCGGCGCGGTGCGCGGGTCGAGCCAACTGATGAACGGGTAGAGCCAGCGGCCGCCGGCGTCGATCGGTACGCCGTCCATGCCCATGCCGGTGACGGCCACGGCGCGGATCGCCACGGGGCCGCCGATCTTCGCGACGGCCTCGCGCAGGGCGTCGGCCGTACCGCCCCAGATCTGCTCGGGCTGCCACACGGTCCAGTCGGGGTGCGCGGGATCGGGGTGAAACCGCTCGGTGGGCCGGCTGCCCATGGCCACCAGGTTGCCGCCGAGGTCGTAGATCGCCGCCTTCAGGCGGGTCGATCCCAGGTCGATGCCCACAAGGTAGTCCATCGCGTCGTCCTCACAGGGAGAGGGGGTAGCGACCGAATTGCCTGAGCGTTTCGAGCATCACGCGGTAATTCTCGGGCTTGACGGCCGAGTGAATCGAGTTGCTCGACGAGCAGATGTACCCGCCGCCGGGCATGCCCTTGCGTAGCGCCGCCCGCGTCTCGGCCACCACTTCCTCGGGCGTGCCGCTCGTGAGCGTCCGGGCGCAATCGACGTTGCCCTTGACGGCTACACGGTCGCCGTAGCGGGCCTTGACCGCCGCCAGGTCCATGCCGCCCTGCGGGTCGATCGGATCGAGGCAACTGATGCCGGCGTCGACCATCATGTCGCTGATCGGCCAGATATTCCCGTCGCAATGCTTTATGAACGGAAGGCCCAGCTCCTTGAACCCCTGCGCCACCCGCCGCAGGCCGGGGTAGAAAAGCGTGCGGAAATGGGCGGGCGACATCAGCGGCCCGGCGTTGCCGGCGTAGTCGTCGCCGGTCCAGACGAAATCCGCCCCGCGCGCCGCCACCTCCCTGACCATCTTCAGGTTCGTCTCGACCGAGAGATTGACGAGGGCCGCAATAAGCTCGGGCTCGCACGCAATGGCCATCAGCAGGCTCTGCATGCCCATCAGGTATCGCGGAATCGAGAACACGTCGTTCAGGTGCACGCCGATGGCCATCTTGCCCTTGAACTCGCGCACGGCCTTTTCGAGAGTGGCGTAGCGGCCGGGGGCGAGGGGGTCGGGCGGCGCGTAACGCTCGAAGTCGGCCATCGACTGGATCGGCGACTCGACCTCAACGCCGTGCTCCTCCTGCCCATACTCGACCACGTAACCCCACTCGGTCCGCCACCGCGTGGGGCTTACCTGCGTCTTCGTGAAGTCGGGATCGACCAGGATCGCATCGTGCCCCATGCGCACCGCGAACTCGTTGTGGCTCTTGCAGCCGGGGCACAGGGCCTCGCGTACCTTCTTCGCGATAAGCCACTCGAACGTGGGCACCCGGTCCGGTTCCTGCCGCGCCAAGGCCCGCATGACACGCTCGCGACTGGTCATTTCAGCCATAGGATGGGGTTTCCGTTTCTGAGCTACACCTTTGCCATTGCGTTACCATGCCCCAGGATGCAGACGCCGAGGATAAGAACGATGATGCCGGCGACGATCCACGCGATGCTCCGGCGGCTGGCGCCCTTCCACTCGCCGCTGCGGAACCCATGCACGTTGCCCACGATGATCGCGAACGACATGAACGCCGCATACCCGACCGAAACGCCCAGGTCGCCCAGCCTCGACGCCCCCAGGCCCCAGAAAAGAATCGCCGCATCGTGCAGCACCGCCATCACCGCCGCCAGGAGCAGGATGCGCCCCGTGCCGGGCCGGCCGAAGTTCTTCCACGTCTTGTTCCGCGTAAGCTGGAAGACGCAGTAGAGGCACGCCGAAAGCGCGCCGCCCCACAGCACCAGCGCCGTGACCACAAACGTGGACCGCCACGCGGCGTTGCTGAACTGCTGCTGCGACACCGTCATCACGTCGCCGCCGAAGCTGAACGCGATAGCGTAGCACGCACAGAACACGCCCGAGACGAACGCCAGGAGCAGCCCCAGGAACATTTTGGGCTTCTTCGCCCCCGACTCCGCCTTGACCGCGCCGCCGCCGCTCAGGCTGCGGTCCTTCAGGATACCCGCCCGGCCCGCGATCACCACACCGACGAGGCACACCGCCACGCCCGCCAGGATCACGCCGCCGCGCAGCGTCGGGATCTGGTCGGCATTGTGGATAGCCATGGGCAGAATCGAGCCGCACGCAATCTGCGCCCCATAGTTGATCGAGTAGGCGAGCGACAGGCCGACGAACGCGAAACTCATCCCGAGCGTCATCGAGCCGAGGCCCCACAGGAACCCGAAGACCAGCACGGGCACGATCGCCGCAATCCCAACCGCCGGAAGCGTCGCGAAAAGGCCGTCCACCGCCAGCGGACCCAGCGTTACGGGAATCAGCACCGTCACGAAAAGGAAGAACGGCCCCCACAGGTTCTCCCACGGGGTGTCTTTGGAGGCGTACTTGCTGGGCAGTCCGAATGAGCCGCCGCAGATGGCCCCCACGAGCACGAAAAGGAATCCCCAGATCATCGGCGGCTCCTTGTGGCAAGAGTTCCCGAATGCGTCGCCGGAGAAGGCCGTATCGGCGGCGGCATTATAGACCGCGCAGCCCGACCACGCCAGAATCATCGCCGGCCGGTGGCACCGTGGACCAGGAACCTTTGGCCTTAGACTTTGGACTTTGAACTTTCTTGCCGTCCCTCCTCATCTCAGATTTGAAATTCTTAGATTTGAGATCTCAAATTTGAAATCTTCAGATTTCAGATTCTCAGATTTTTTCCGTTTTGTCGTGCAAAATATTTTTCGGAATCCCGAAAAACGCCCGTG
>PMZT01000148.1 GCA_003170085.1 Planctomycetia bacterium
ATCGCCGACGGCCTGATCTTCGTCCTTCACGGTAAGACCGGCGAGCTGTGCCTGGCCGAGGCGTCGCCCGCGGGCTACAAGGAACTGGCCCGCGCCAAGGTGCTGACGCCGGCCCAGGGCGATCACGTGTGGGCCCCCATGGCCCTGGCCGACGGCAAGCTCCTCNNCTCATCCGCGTGCCACGTCGAAGATCCGCCGTGGCGGAGCCGGCCCTGTCCGGCCGTGCGAACGGGCAGTGGCGCACCGCACGGCGGGGCAAGGCCCGCCGTGGCACACATGGAAATAGGACACCGGAAGATTGAAGGAGCCTCCCATGCGCCCCCTGGCCTTGCTCACGCTCCCCGTGGTCCTTTGGGCGTCGTTTGCCGCCGCCGCGCCGGAGCCGCCCGCGCCCGCCGCCCCGGGCCTTACGGCGGGCGTGGCCGTGGTCGATATCACGCCGCCGGTGGGCTACCGCATGGCGGGGTACTTTTCCGAGCGGCTGAGCACCGGCACGCACGATCCGCTCATGGCCAAGGCGATCGTTCTCAGGCAGGGCGGCCAGGCGGCGGCGCTCGTCTGCTGCGATCTCCTCGGCCTCACGCCCGCCGTCACCGCCGAGGCCCGCAAGAAGGCCGAGGCCGCCACCGGCATCCCCGCGTCGCACATCCTCATCGCCGCCACGCACAGCCACACGGGGCCGCTGTACTACGGCGTCCTGCGCGATGATTTCCACGCGCGGGCCGTGGCCGCCGGCGGCAGCGATCCGCACGAGCAGGTGGACTACGCCGCCGACCTCATCGCCAACATCGCGCGGGCCGTGACGGAGGCGAACGCCGCGCTGCGCCCGGTAACGCTGGCCGTGGCCGAGGCCGAACCATCGCCGCCGCTGGCGTTCAACCGGCGGTTCCACATGAAGGACGGTTCCGTCCGGTTCAACCCCGGCGTGCTGAACCCGGCCATCGTCGGCCCGGCCGGGCCGGTCGATCCGCAGGCCCGCATGGTCCTCGTGCGCGACGCCGCGGGCGGGCGGCCGCTGGCGGCCCTGGCCAACTTCGCATTGCATCTCGATACGACCGGCGGCACACTGTACTCGGCCGACTACCCGTTCTACGCCGAGCAGGCGCTGCGGGCGTCGCTGGGCAGGGAGTTCGTGCTCGTCTTCGGCACCGGCACGTGCGGCGACATCAATCATATTGATGTGAAGACCAAGGACCGCCTGAAGCCCGACGAGATCGGCGCGCGGCTGGCCGCGGCGCTCGGCCAGGCGAAGGAGCGGCTGGTCGCGCGGCCGTCGCTCCTCGTGCGGAGCACCGTCGTTGACGTGCCCCTTCAGACGTACACGCCCGAGCAACTGGCCGCGGCCCGCGAGCGGCTGCCCCAGATCGGTAAGAGCGGCGAGTTCCTCAAGGACGTGGAGGCCTGCAAGGTCCTGACGCTGGAGGCGCGCGGCCGCCCCGCGCTGCCGCCCGAGGTGCAGGTGTTCCGCCTGGGCGACGACGCGGCCGTCGTGGGCCTGCCCGGCGAGGTCTTCGTCGAGCTGGGCCTGGCGATTCGCCGCGGCTCGCCCTTTGCCACCACGCTCGTGATCGAGCTTTCGGGCGACGACCCCGACTACATCCCCACGAAGAAGGCGTTTGCGGAAGGCAGCTACGAAACGGTGAATTCGATCATCGCCCCCGGCGGCGGCGAGAGGCTCGTTGATGCCGCCCTCCGGCTGCTGAAGGAACTGAAAGCCGCGGGCGAGTGAGCCTGCCGCCGGTTCGCCGCTTTGCCGTTGACGCGCGGGGGCCGAGACATTAATGTTTTGGTATGCGGTGAAATCGGTGACCGTGTCTGCAACTACAGCGCTATTTAACCGCAAAGGCCGCAAAGAGCGCAAAGGGAATGATTTGTTAACAACAGACTCGCGCTCCTGGCCGCTGAGAGTGGGTCGGGGCAACGAGGAGGATGTGCCCGGTGGCATTCTTGTTCGTTGTCGTTCCCCCGAATCTGTCTTTCTTGGCGCTCTTTGCGGTTCAATGAAGTGGCGTAGCAACTATAGGTCCCCGAACGCAAAACCGCTGCCGGCGCCGTGAACCGCGGCGCGGCGGCAAGGACAAGGAAAGGGATGCACGCATGGCAAAGTCTAAGACAGGGGAAAACGTGGCATTGGCACTGGCCTGGCTGGCGGTCCTCTCGGTCATTGTGGGCGCCGGCGTCGCCATCGTCATGTTGGCGCAAAGGATGCTGGTCCCGGCCTTGCTGGTGCTGGCCCAGGGCGTCGTGGGTGCCGTGCTCCTTCTGGCGCTGAAAGCCATCATCGAACTGTTGCGGGAGATTTCCGGTGCCGCGGGCGCCAAGGGCAGCGGCCTGCCGGCGACCCCGGCCGATCGCGATGGCATTTAGCCCGTAGGGTGCGTGCTTGCACACACCCTACCGCCTTCTCGGAGGACGCACACCATGAACCCTCTCACTCGCATCCTGACCAATCGCCTTGCCGTCACTCGGCGCAGCTTCCTCCAGTTGAGCGCCGCCGCTGCAGCCGCAGGGTTGGCGGGGCGGGCTGCCGCCGAGTCGCCTGCGCCGGCCGGAGGCGCGCCCGCAACGCCCGCGCCGGCCGGGGGCACGTCCGCTCCGCCGGACTTCGGCCTGACGGCCGTCGGACGCCTCAAGCCGCGCGCCGCCAAGGAGGTCGCCGCGTCGCCGCTGGGCGTGGGGTTCGAGGTCCTCGACCGCAAGCTGTGGGACCCCGAAAAGACGTACCCCGCCATGGCCGACCTTGGGGCCAAGTGGGCGCGATGCCAGACCGGCTGGGCCCGCACCGAGCGCACCAAGGGCGAGTTCGATTTCGCGTGGCTCGACGCGGTGGTCGATTCGCTCCTCCGGATCGGCGTGCAGCCGTGGTTCAACCTGGGCTACGGAAACCCGCTGTACACGCCGCAGGCCGACGAGTTCGCCGTCGGCTGGGCGCCCGTCTTTACGGATGAGGCCAGGCAGGCGTGGCTCCGCTACACGCAGAAAATCGCCGAGCACTTCGCCGGCCGCGTGCAGCACTGGGAAATCTGGAACGAGCCGAACATCACGGCTTTCTGGAAGCCCGGGAAGCCCAGCGCGGCCGCCTACGTGGACCTCGTGCGGATGACCGCGCCGGAAATCCGCAAGCGCGTGCCCAAGGCCGTCATCATCGGCGGGGCGCTCGCCGGCACGCCGGCCGAGTACCTCAAGGGGTGCGTCGACGCCGGCATGGCCGACTTCGTCGATAAGGTCTCGTATCACCCCTATCGCGCGACGCCCGAGGCCGGCTACGTGCGCGACGTGCGGGCGCTCAGGCAAACGCTGGCGGCGTGCGGCCGTGAGATCCCCCTGTGGCAGGGCGAGAACGGTGCCCCGTCGGAAAAGGGCGGGGCGGGGGCGATCGCCGACCTCCCCTGGACCGAGGACCGCCAGGCCAAGTGGCTGCTGCGCAGGCTCATCTACGACCTCCGCCTGGGCGTCGAACTCACCAGCTACTTCCTGATCGTCGACCTCGCGGGCTACCGCGGCTCGACGAACTATAAGGGCCTCCTGCGCGGCAAGACCTACGAGCCCAAGCGGGCCTACCACGCCTACCGGCAGATGGCCCCGCTGTTCGACGCCGACACGAAGCGGGCCGTGGAACTCGCCGCACACGTTGACGATGCCGAGGCCGACAAGATCATCGTCGCCCCGTTCATCCGCCGCGGCCGGCCTATGTACGCTTATTGGTATCCCGCCGACCTGATGAAAGACTGGACGGTGCGGAAGGTGGGCCTGCGCGTGGCGGCGGCCGCCGATTCGCCGGTCGAAAAGTCCGCCTCCGCTGGGGCCGCGGTGGACAAGCCCGCCCCCTCAGGGGCTGCGGCGGACAGCTCCGCCTCCGCCCCGCCCCGGCGGGTCTTCGACACGGCTTCGGCGGATAAGCCCGTCCCCTCAGGGGCTGCGGTGGACAAGCCCGTCCTCGCCGACCTTCTCAGCGGCCAGGTCTACGCCCTTCCCGACGCCAAGCGCGACGGCCCCGATTGGCTCCTTCCGCAAATGCCGCTGGCCGATTACCCGCTGGTGGTGATGGATGCGGCGGCCGATTGACTTATGTGGCACAGCCGCCCCCGGCTGTGCCGGCACGCACCCTACTTTGCCGTTGACGCGAGGGGGCCGAGGCATTAAGGTTTCATTATGCCACATGCAGCGGAAATCCCGGCACGCACGCCCGACGGTCGCTGGCGGCGCAGGCTTTACTGGCCGTGTGCGAACACGCCCCGGGGCAGACTGACTTTTATTTTCATCGCTGTTCTTGTCGCCGGGCTTACCGTGGTTTACTCCTGGTACGCCGAGAAGCAGTGGAACAAGGTCGTGTATCTACGGCATGGCGGCAGTTGGTTCTTCCATCACGATAGAGTGGCCTTGTCAATCAGGAAGTACGGGTATGACCTGGATATCCGACATATCTCTGTGCCACGGTTGTCTGTTACGGACTCTTCGGGGAAGCAATGTCCTTGGAGAACGGCCTCTGGTCGCTATTCGATGACAGGCCCTGGCTTCAGCATCATCATTGATTCGCGCGAGGCGAAGGGCACGCTGGTTGCGGCGGGCGAGTTGCGCTACAGGGGTGTAACATATGATGTCAATGCGAAGTGGTACGAAGAGCAACATCCTTTTATCGCGGATGGAGTGCGGTGGAGTTTGGTTTATTGCACGATAACGCCGCAAGCCGGTGCTCCGAAATCCGAAGCCCGCGCAGCGGACCAGCGAAAATAGGGTGCGTGCTTGCACGCACCTACAGAATGTCCGCGTGCGTGCAAGCACGCACCCTACTGGGCTGCCCGGGCCATAGGATCGACTAAAAACCGTGATGAGAACGGCAAGGACAAGGAAAGGGATGCACGCATGGCAAAGTCTAAGACGGGGGCGGCCGCCTCATGGGCGCTGGCGATGTTGGGAGCGCTCTCGGTTATTGTGGGCATCGTCGGCGCCGGGGCCATGGCCCTGCAATTCGACGTGGCCGGGGCCTTGCAGATGCTGGCCCTGGGGATCGTCTGTGCGGCGGTCCTGCTGGGCCTGAGTGCCATCATCGAACTCCTGCGTGAGATTTCCGGTGCCGTGGCCGCCAAGGGCGGCGGCCTGCCCGGAACCCCGGCCGATCGAGATGGGATTTAGAGATTATGTTAGAAATGTGGCACGCCCTTCCTTGGGAGAAAGCATCACAGCCGAGGGCGGCTGTGCCACAAACAAAGGCCGTTCTGACATAGTTCTTAAGGCATGGTCATGGCGAACGATTCTGATCTCGCTCGGCGGCAGCGTTTCTGGTGGGGCCTCGTGGCGGCGGGGGTGTTGATCGTTCTTGGGTACTACGCCGTCAAGTTCTGGCGGTTAAGCCGCCCGCGCATGGACGTTACAACGTCAAGCGTTTCGCCGGATGGGCGGTACAGGGTCAGCCTCATTGAAACAAGCCCGGATCTGTCGGTCGACCGCAATTTCGCACTCACGCTTACCGACCTGAAGACCGGGGCGGTTTCGAGGATCTTTGAGTCGCCCGATGAGGGACGGCCGCCGGGCACCGAACGGTTCGTGTGGTCGGCCGGCGGCGACGCCTTCGCCCTGTTCGGGCGTCACTTCGTTGCGGACAAGGAGTTTGTGCTGGCGAGCGGCGAGTGTTTCTACCTTCTCTATCACGTTCCGACCGCGAAGCTCTGGTGCAACGCCTCGCAAAGCCACGAGAATCGCATGCCGATATCCGAACTTGTGAACCACGGGATCGGTGCGCCGTGAAAGTCCGTAGGGTGTGTGCAAGCACAACCTTTCATTAGCCCCCCTGGGGCGGCTGTGAATAGCCACGCGGCGCGAGCCCGTGGATGGCGAGAGTCCCACGATTCCGAGTTCTGTTTTTTGCGTCTTTGAGCCCCAGGGGGGCG
>PMZT01000187.1:0-15765 GCA_003170085.1 Planctomycetia bacterium
CAAGGCCCATTAGAAATGTCCGGGGTCCTGACCCAATAGAAATGTCCGGTTTGGGCGTTGCTGTTTGAAGCCTTTTCTCCAGAGATGATCCGGGCCTGGACGGTAGGGTTTCTTGGCGGTAGGGTGAGGCGAGCCATGGGGAGGACAGGGCTCCGCAGGAGTGCGACCCGAGCGCCCTGTGGCGGGACGTACGGCCGAGGGCCGTGTCGCCTGGGCGGAAGATAGTTACCCCGATACGCCACTGACCAGCCCCGGCTCGAACGCACCGGTGAACAACATCATCCTCGATTGCGGCGGCGGGGTGTACGCCCAGTACGCTCACCTCCGGAAAGGCTCGGCCGCGGTGCACGTGGGCGACTGGGTCCGCGCGGGGCAGAAGCTCGCCTGCACGGGCAACTCGGGCCAGAGCGCCATGCCGCACCTGCACTTTACGCTGATGGACTCGGATTACTTCTCGATCCCCGGGCGGTTCCGCCTCGAACAGAACGCGGGCAGCCACTGGGAACTCAAGGACGGGGCCGCCCTGAGCGAGGGCACGAGCCTCCGCCCCGCCCCCACGCCCGTGCGGCCCGACGGCACGGGCAACGGGGCCATTCCGTGGCAGAAGGAGTGAACGATGGCGCTCGTCTCTGGCAACGGCACCGGGTCATCGGTCATTCGAAATCGCAGGTCATCGCCGAAAGCGTTTGACCCAGCCGCAGTACCCGGTATAATCATAGTTGGTCGGACCCGAAACGTCGGGGCGTAGCTCAGCTTGGCTAGAGCACTTGCATGGGGTGCAAGGGGTCGGAGGTTCAAGTCCTCTCGCCCCGACCATTTTGTCCGGCACTGCCGGACAAAATGGTAGAGCAGGAGAACGGAAGAAAGTAGGGAGTAGAAAAGGCAACAAAGCCATCCCGCGTAAAAAGACACGGCCCGCGCGGCGGCTCTCCTGCGGTCTCCTCTCTCCTTTCTACTTTCTGCCGTTGCTGTTGTCCGGCACTGCCGGACAAAATGGTAGAGCAGGTGAGCGATGGAACAGTTGAGCAGGCGAGACGGCAGAGAATACAGCACGTCATACGGCGTTGATGGCTCGTAAACTCGCTCACCTGCGGTCATCTGTTCACCTGATCCCCTGTTCACCTGATCTCCTGTTCAATCTGTTCTCTGTGTCTTGATCTTGAAACGGACCCGCCCATGTCCTTCATGTTCGAGAACCTCGATGTCTACCAGAAGGCCGTCACGTTTGCCGACGAGATCGCCGCACTGACCCAGGGCTTTCCTCGCGGATAGGGCTTCCTGGCAGACCAGTTGAACCGCGCGGCACTCTCTATCGCAACCAACCCCGCCGAGGGCAACGGTCGCTTCACCAAGCCGGACCGGCGGAACTTCTTCATCATTGCGCGGGGCTCAGTCCAGGAGTGTGCGCCTCTGCTGGAGGTGGCTCGGCGGCGGGGACTGCTCGATGATGCCCGTCATGACCGCCCTCAAGCAATCGCTGGAGGCCATGGCCAAGATGATCAGCGGCCTCATTAACGGTCTGGACAAGCGAGGCGCTTAGCGAATTGCGGATTGCGGATTTCNNGCGGATTTCGGATTGCGGATTCAACAGCCTCGCCGTTGTTTTTTCTAATCCGCAATTCGCAATCCGCAATTCTTCCCGGCGGATGCCGCCGCTGCCGCGGGATCCGCTGGCAGCGTCGCGGGGTCGGGCAGGGCCACGACCACGTCGTTGCCGCCGGGCGTCAAACCAAGGTCGAACACGTCAATCTTCCTTCTTCGTGCTTGGACAGCGTATCGGCCCATCTGCCTGTCGGCAATAGCCGGCAAACGGATTGCCTGGGGCCGATGATGCAAGCCCCGACAAGTTGTCGTATAATGCCGCCACCTCACGGGGCCAACGGGGGATGGAAGCATGGCATTTGAACCCGGCGGATGCCGCCGCTGCTGCGGGCTCCGCTGGCCGCGTCGCATGCCGCCGCGTCGGCGAAACCGGGCAGCAAACGCCTCCTCTCGTCAACGGGGGATGCCACGCGTTCTGGCACGAGCCGCGGCACGCCGTTTGGTTATTCGCTGTGCGAGGTTGGCACCCAGCACTGAAACCCTTGATTGGAAAAGGGGAAGAGCAAAATGAAAATGGCAATCTTCACGTTCTCAGGCATCATCGCACTTGCCGTGGCCACTCACGCCGCCGAGTTCCACGTGGCCACCAACGGCAAGGACTCCAACCCCGGCGCGCAGGCGGCCCCCCTCCGCACGATCCAGCGCGCCGCCGACCTTGCGCAGCCGGGCGACGCCATCACCGTGCATGAAGGCGTTTACCGCGAACGCATCGCCCCGCCGCGCGGGGGCGAATCCGACGCCAAGCGCATCGTCTATCAGACCGCACCGGGTGAGAAGGTCGAGATCAAGGGGTCGGAAGTCGTCAAGAACTGGGTGAAGGTTCAGGACGATGTCTGGAAAGTGACCGTTCCCAATTCGTTCTTCGGCGGCTTCAATCCCTACAGCGACCTCATCCACGGCGACTGGTTCAGCCCCAAGGGCCGCCAGCATCACACCGGCGCCGTCTATCTCAACGGCGAATGGCTGGCCGAGGCGGCCAAGCTGGACGAGGTTCTGAAACCCGTGGGAGCCACCCCGCTTTGGTTTGGCCAGGTGGACCAGGAGAACACCACGATCTGGGCGCAGTTCAAGGGTGTCGATCCCAACGAGCAACTGGCGGAGATGAACGTGCGGCGGACCGTGTTCTACCCGGAAAAGCCGGGCATGAACTACATCACCGTGCGCGGGTTCACGCTGCGCCATGCGGCCACGCCGTGGGCGCCACCCACGGCCGAGCAGGTCGGCCTGGTCGGCACGCATTGGAGCAAAGGCTGGATCATCGAGAACAACGTGATCAGCCACTCGACGTGTTCGGGAATCGCGCTGGGAAAGTACGGCGACGAGTGGGATAACAAATCGGCCAATTCCGCCGAGGGCTACGTCAAGACCATCGAGCACGCCCTCCAAAATGGCTGGAACAAAGAGACTATCGGCCACCACATCGTCCGCAACAACACCATTTCGCACTGCGAACAGGCGGGCATTGTCGGCAGCCTGGGCGCCGCGTTCAGCACCGTGACCGGCAACACCATCCATGACATTCATGTCCGGAGGCTGTTCTCGGGAGCCGAGATGGCGGGCATCAAGTTTCACGCCGCCATTGACGTCGAGATCAGCCGCAATCACATCTACCGGACTTGCCGGGGACTCTGGCTGGACTGGATGGCGCAGGGCACGCGCGTGACCGCCAATCTCTTCCACGAAAACCGCGATCAGGATTTGTTCGTCGAGGTGGATCACGGACCGTTCCTGGTGGATAACAACCTTTTTCTTTCGCCGATGACACTGCTCGTCGTGTCGCAAGGCGGCGCCTATGTCCACAACCTGATCGCCGGGGGAATCCGCGTGAACGACCTCGATCGCCGCCAGACCCCGTTTCACAAGCCACACTCCACCGAACTGGCGGGGATGCACGACAACCCGTGCGGCGATGACCGCTACTACAACAACCTGTTCGTGGAACGCGGCGATTTGAGCCAATACGATGCGGCGCGATTGCCCGTGTGGATGGACGGCAATGTGTTCCTCAAAGGCACCAAGCCCTCCAGGCATGAAACCGATCCGCTGCTCAAACCGCAGTCCGATCCGGCGTTCAAACTGGTCGAGAAGGCCGATGGCTTTTACCTGGAAGTCACGTTCGACAAAGCCTGGGCCGGCGAAAGACCGCGCAAACTCGTGACCACCGAACTGCTGGGCAGGGCGGCCATCCCCAATCTGCCCTATGAACGCCCCGAGGGCACGCCGATTCGCGTTAACACCGACTACTTCGGCAAGAGCAGAAATGAAACGAATCCAACACCGGGGCCATTCGAGAATACCGGAACCGGTTCGCTCGTGCTCAAAGTCTGGTGATAGAAAGAAGACCACCCCGAAGCGCCCGATCCTCGCGCGCTCCGCCCTGCTGTTGGCTCCGCGGGCGACGCGTTGCGCCACTGCCGCAAGATCGGAGGATCAGCTTGAAACAAGATTCTTCAGTCCGCCGACCGAGGCCCGGTCGTGGCTTCACTGGTATTGGATGAACGTCAACGTCAAGCCCGTGCCCGCCGCGAGGTGTTTTATAACCGCCAGCGGCTGCACAGTTCGTTAGGCTATGTGAGCCCCGAAACGTTCGAGGCCGGCCTCGACGGATGCCCCCCGGCGCGCCCACCATTCGTGGGGAAGCCCAGACATAATCGCTGTGGTTCTCCGGTGACATAATCGCTGTGGCACGACATGGGAGGCGCTATGGGATTGACACCCTCCGGCGGCTGGGTCTATAATCCGCGGCGGCAGTTCTTGTGCAACTCGGAGAGCGTTCGGTGGCGAGCGGGCGGA
Organism: Planctomycetia bacterium; assembly: GCA_003170085.1. Taxonomy (GTDB): domain Bacteria; phylum Planctomycetota; class Phycisphaerae; order FEN-1346; family FEN-1346; genus FEN-1346. Next base: position 4,396 of record PMZT01000187.1, read on the forward strand.
TAACGGCAGCGGTCATCGTCGCCACGATAGGATTTTGCGTCGCCATGGCGGGCGGATGCGGTTCGTCCGCATCGTCGACCATGTCCGTCAACGAGCGGCTGGTCACCGCCGATCTGACCGACGCCCTGCGCGAAGAAGCGCTGAAGTTGCCCGAGGGCGGGCAGCGCGAACGTTTGGTGACGGGCCTCATCCAGTTGCGCGAGTTGCTCAGCGGCGGCACGAGCGTCGAAGCGATGCTCAAATACGAGCCGCCCGCGTCGGCGATTACGGCGGCCAGGGATCCGAAGTTGCCGGAGCCGCCCGGCGGCGCGGCGCCCGCCCCGCAGTGGGCCACGATCTTCACGCCCAAGAGCCTGGTCATCGGCTACTTCACCGAGACCCGGAACTTCGGCGGCAATGAGGGCGAGTCGGGCATTGAGGTCCGCCTGCGGCCGCTCGACCAGTTCGGCGATCCCACGAAAGCCATCGGCTCGTACCGCATCGAGGTCTTCGAGTACCGTCAGTACAGCGGCGAGAAGCGCGGCGTGCGGCTGGGGCACTGGTTCATCTCGGTTCTCGACATCGAGAGCAACCGCAAGTATTATGATGCCGTGGACCGGTCGTACGTGTTCCCGCTCTTGTGGGACAAGACGGTCGAGGCCGGCAAGATGGTGGTGGTCCAGGCGACGTTTTATCCGCCGGCCGGGTTCCAGGAAAAGCTGTTTGCGCAGCGTGTGATCCGCGTCGGCGGGGAGTGATCCCGGCGGGGCGGGGAGGCGATATGCCCAGGGGATGGTGGTGGGCGGCCGCGGTCGTTGCGCTCGGCCTTGTGTTGGCCGGGTGCCAACTCAGCCGCGACAACTATCGGGCCGTCACGCTGGGCCAGTCGCCCGAGGAGGTCCGTCAACTCCTTGGAGCCCCGCGGTACCAGTACGACGGCGAATGGGACTACACGAGTGACGATCCGCGCGACCTGACAAGGGTCAGCATCTTCTTCGGGCCCGACAAGAAGGTCGTCGGTAAGAGGTGGCAGAACCCGGAGAAACCGGGAGAGAATCAGCACGAGGGCCAGGTGCCACAGCCATAGGCGGCACGCGGACCGCGGGGCCGACAGCGTGAAAGGGGTTGAGGATGCACATGTACCGGTGGGTCATCGCCTGCGTGGCGGTTTCCGTGCTGGCGTCGAGCGGCTGCTACTACAAGCGCCCCGACATTGAGCAGATGTACGCCAAGGTGGCTGTCGGCGAATCGCGCGAGGGCGTCGTCAAGGACCTCGGCGAGCCGACCCTCACCCAGCAGAGCGAGATGTTCTACATCTACGACGATCCGGAGAAGCCGGTGCGCCTGCGCTTCGTGCTCGATGACAAGGAGATCGTCGTCGCCAAGTACATCGAGTCGAAGAAGGACTTGGCCAAGAAAGCCGAGGAAACACAGGGCAACGTGCCGCCGATCCAGGCGCTGCCGGGCGAGGAGCCCCGCGCGTACCCGGGCGGCCCGATCGGGAAGTTCCAGGCGAAGCCCGGCCCGGAGACGCCTGCGACGCCCGCGCCCCCCGCGAAACCGTAGCGGCTCAGCCGCCGACCACCGAGAATAATGAACGCACGGCCCCGCGTGGGCCGTGTGTTTTTTGCGCTCAAACTATCGCAGGATAACTCATGACATTGCGCGGCGGGTCTCCTGACCCGCCGCGCATAAGAGCGATGCGGGACTACTTGGCCGGCGCCTTCTCGGCCGTCGGCTTGGCCGGCTCGGGCTTGGGCGCCGCTACGGCGGGGGCGAGGGGAATCTCGGTGTCGGCCGCCAGGACGGTGCCGTCGAGGCAGGTGAACTTCGCCTTCACGAGGAGCTTGTCGGCGGCGGGCCGGCGTCCGCCCGGCCACGGGAACCTCATGACATACGCATAAGTTCCCAGACCGCTCAGCCACGTCTGCCGGAGCTGGTCCTCCGGCAGCGACCACCGATGGAGCAACGCCTGCGGCTTGCCGTCGGCGGCGAGCAGCCAGGCCTCAAGGTCGATCCGGCCGGCCCGCTTGACGACGTCGCCCGTGGCGTCGAGCGGCTCGAGGACGATCTTCAACCGCTGGTCGGAGGGCGCGCCGCCCGCGCCGACCACACCCGAGAACTTGCCGAACCGGACGGCGACGGCCCGCCACGCGTCTTCCGGCGGCGCGGGGACGGCGGCGACCGGCTTAGCCCCTGAGGCCGTCAGGGCGGCAACCTTCTGCTCGCACGCCCCCAGTTGCTGCTGGAGTTGCCGGTTCTCGGCCATCAAGCCCCGGACCTGCTCATCGCGCGTGAGCGGCGCCGCGCCGCAACCGGCGCCTATCATCGATCCCGCCAGGCCCGCCAAGACAAGTCCCAGTACGTGCTGCCTCATCGTGCCCTCCCGCCCGGACGGCCGGCGCGTGCGGCCGGCACGACTTCCACTTTAGACGGCCCCGCGCGCGGTGTCAACGGCGATCGGCCGCGGTCTTGTGACCCTCACCGGCGGCCTCTATAATAGGCGGATGGTCTTTGAGGAGAAGCGATGTCCGACATCGTCACCTTCGGCGCCGTGAAGTACCTGAACACGCGCCCGCTGATCTACGGTCTGGACCGTGAGCCGGGGGTGCGGCTGCGCCTGGAGAGGCCGTCGGACCTGGCGCCGCTCCTGGCGCGCGGCGAGGTCGACGCGGCGCTCATTCCGGCGATCGAGTATTTCCGCCTGGTGGCGAGCCCCGGCGAGCGCGCCCGCGTCCACCACGTGCCGGCCGCCGGGAGCGAGGCCGTCCGAGCCGCGCCCACCCACTTCGTTGTGCTGCCGACGGGGATCATCGGCTCGCGCGGGGCCATCGGATCGATCCGCCTCTTTGGTTACGTCGACCAGACGCGACTGCGGCGGGTGCTTCTCGATCCCGCCAGCCGCACGTCGAACGCCCTGGCGCGGCTGATCGTGAAGCGGCGGTTCGGCGTCGAGCCGCACTTCGTGTTGCCCGAGGAGATCGGCGCGTCGCCGTCGCGCCCGCCGGATGCCGAGCTTCTCATCGGCGACGCCGGCCTCGTGGCCGAGCGGCCCAAGGCCGAGTGGATTGCCGACCTTGGCCTGGAGTGGCACAAGTTCACATATCTTCCGTTCGTCTACGCCCTGTGGGTGGCGCGGGCCGACGGGCCGATCGCGCGCCTGACGGAGTTGCTGTCGGCGGCGCGGGACCGCGGCCTTGAGGGCCGCGAGGCGATCGCCGACGCGGCCGCGTCGGAGCTCGGCGTCTCGACCGAGATCACGCGGCGGTACCTCACGGAGCAGGTCCGCTACACGTTCGGCTCGAAAGAGAAGGAAGGCCTGCGGCTGTTCTACCGAATGGCCGCCGAGGAAGGCCTGGCCCCGGAGAGCGCGAGGCTGCGCTTCCCCGCTGCGCCGGATGCGATGGCCTGACGCGGAAGTACAACTCATGCCATCGCGCGGCATGCGCGGCGGGTCGGGAGACCCGCCGCGCAAAGTCGTGGACGACTGCGAAACTCATGCCTTTGCGCGGTGGGTCTCCCGACCCACCGCGCCAAGTGGCAAAGTGGAACCACGGGGAGTGGCCGTGTCGAGCCCGTCGCGACGCCTTTCGCCCGAGGAGGCCCTTGCGGCCTTGCTCGAGGCCGACCTGCCGGACCTCGCGCGCCAGGCCGACGCCGCGGCGCGGCGGCTTCACCCCGAGCCGTACCGCACGTTTGCCATCGACCGCAACATCAACTTCACGAACATCTGCGAGTGCCACTGCCGGTTCTGCGCCTTCTGGCGGGCCGCCGACGATCCGGAGGCGTACGTTCTGGACGAGTCGGCGGTGGCCGCGAAGGTTGAAGAGGCCGTCGCGCTGGGGGCCACGCACATCCTGGCGCAAGGCGGGTTGCACCCGGGCCTGGGCCTGGATTTCTATGAGCGGTTCCTATGCGGGATCAAGCGGCGCTTCGGCGTGAGGCTGCACTGCTTCAGCCCGCCGGAGGTCTGCCACCTGGCGCGGCGCGAGGGCCTCTCGGTCCGCGAGACGCTCGAGCGCCTGCGCGCCGCGGGGCTCGACAGCCTGCCCGGCGGCGGGGCCGAGATACTGGTCGATCGCGTCCGGCGGCTCGTCAGCCCGCGCAAATGTACCGCCGACGAGTGGCTCGACGTTATGCGCACCGCACACGCGATGGGTCTGCGGACGACGGCGACGATGGTCTTCGGGCACGTCGAGACGCTGGCCGAGCGGATCGAGCACCTCCGGCGCCTGCGCGACCTTCAGGACGAAACGGGCGGCTTCCTCTCATTCATCGCGTGGCCGATGCAGACCTGCTACACGGAGCTCGCGCGGACCGGCGGCCTTGCCCCCGACTGGCGCCCGGTGACCGGCGCCGAGTACCTGCGGATGCTGGCGGTCGCGCGGCTGTTCCTCGACAACTTCCCGAACGTGCAGGCCTCGTGGGTGACCATGGGCACGGGCATCGGGCAGGCGGCCCTGTGGTTCGGCGCGAACGACCTGGGGAGCACGATGATCGAGGAGAACGTGGTCGCGGCCGCGGGGTGCGTCCACCGGGCATCGCCGGACCAGCTCGCGCGGCTGATCCGCAAGGCGGGCTTCGAGGCGCGCCAGCGTGATTCTCGTTATCACATCCTGTAAATCTCGCCGATACTACAGGTCGGGAGCAGAGCGATTCCGGCGTTGTTGCGCGAGGCCGCATCCGCAAGAACCCGGCATGCCGCGCCTTCGGAAGAAGCGGAGCGCGCGAACCGCCTGGAATCGGCAACGCGGAGAGTGCCATGCCCGAAATCGAACCGATCATCGAGATCGCCCGCGGTGTGCTCACGGGCCGATCGCCGCTGGGCAAGGACGACACGTTCCTCTTCGACCATTCGCTGCGCGTCATGCGCGTGGCCGATCGGCTGTCGCTGTGCGCCGAGGTGAAGACGTGGCGGATGGATCGGTTCGCCCTGTCGGTGGCGGCGCTGTTTCACCAGGCGGCCCTCGTGCGGCTGGATGAGGAGCGGCGGACGTCGACCGTATACGCCGCCGCCACGATGAGCGCCGAGGACGTCAAGAGCTACAGCGCCGAACTCGCCGGCGACCGCCTTCTGGGCAAGGTGCCGGCCCGGCCACTGGAACTCGTGCAGGACATCATCCGCCACGCGCACGATGCGGGGCCCGAGACTCCCGAGGCGCAGGTCCTTTCCGATGCCGACAGCCTTGACGACGTCGGGGCACTGGGCGTGTGGCGCGACCTCAGGCGGGCGGTGCTCGATGGCCGCGCCGTCGAAGAGTTCACCCATGCCTGGGCACGCCGCGAGCAGTATGGGTACTGGAAGACCCGCGTCCGCGACGCGTTCTACCTGGAGACGGCCCGGCAGTTGGCCGAGGGCCGCCTGGCGTCGGCCCGGGCGTTCATGGAGCAGCTTGCGACCGAGTGCAATGCCGCCGACCTGCCTTCGGAGGAGGGCGGCACGTGACGCCGCCCGGCCGCGCCGCGCGTTCCCGCGCCCCGCATTCCCGCGCTGCCGTGATCCTCGGCAGCGGCATCTGGCACGTCATCCGCGAGCGCCGCGATCTGCAACTCGACGGCGGCACGGTCCGCGAGACTCCCTTCGGCCCGTCGCGGCCTGTCTTCGAGGCCGTTCTGCCCGGCGGCCGCAAGGTGCTCCTCCTGACGCGCCACGGCGAGACCGGCTACCAGGTGGGCGCGTGGGCGGTCAACTACCGCGCGAACCTGTGGGCCCTGAAGGACCTGGGGACCGATCACCTCCTGGCCACGTGTTCCTGCGGGGCGATCGACCCGCGCCTGACCGTGGGCACCTTCATCGTGCCGCATGACATCCTCGATAAGACCACCCGCCGCGCCAAGACGTTCTTCGAGTCGAGCGGCCTGGGCATTCTGCGGCACGGCGAGCCTTTCTGCCCGTCGCTGCGCGGGGCGCTGGGCGAGGCGCTGGCGTCGGCCAGCGCGCGCCACCGCCTGGGCGGCGTGTACGCGTGCACCGACGGGCCGCGCCTGGAGACGCCGGCCGAGATCCGTGCGCTGGCGGGCGAGGGCGCGACGCTCGTGGGCATGACGCTGGCGCCGGAGTTCGCGCTGGCGCGGGAACTCGAGATGTGCTACGCGGCGCTTGCGTGGGTGGTCAACCCGGCCGAGGGCGTGGTCGAGCGGCCGTACCGGCCCGACGTGCTCTTCGAGGGGATGGCCACGGCCGACGAACTGGCCGAGGGCGACCGCGCCGCGGCCGCGATCCCGGGCGTTCTGGCGGCGGCGCTCGACCGCGTGACGCCCGCCCGCCCGTGCTACTGCCGCCGCGCCATGCAACGCTATAAACAGCGCGGCGACATCGGCGAGGATTTTCGGACGTGGGTGTGAAATCTGAGATCTGAGATCTGAAATTGGAGATTTGAGATCTGAAATCCGAGAGCGGACCTCCCGGAAGACGGGGATGAAATCTCAAATTTCAGATCTCAAATTTCAGATTACAGATTGCAAATTTCGGATTGCAGATCTCAAATTTCAGATTACAGATTGCANNTCGCCGGTTCTTCCCTGGCGCCCCCGCCGCGGCTGAGGGTGACCGAGACATTGTGCCCGCGTGCCGCGGCCATGACTTCGGCCACGGTCTTGGCCGATGCCTTGGCGTCGGCCGTCAGGACGGCCCGCTCGGTGCCCTTCAGAAGCTCCGCCGCCTTGGCCTTGAACTCCTCAACCGTCATCGTCCGGCCGCCGAGGCGGACCTTGTCGTCGGCCGTTACGCTGATCGCCAGCGGCGGCCCCACCGCAGCGCCCGCGCCCGGCTCGGCGTTCCTCAGGACCGCCAGGTGCACGTTCATAAGGGCGTCGCGCAGGATCGCGCTAATCTCCATGACGCGGCCGAACTTCTCGTCGGCGTCGGCCCGCAGGATGGCCGTCTGGATGTCGGCGGGCATCGCCAGGCACGCGTCCTTGAGCGCCGCCGGCTNNAGGCGGCGCCCCGCCGGCCGCAGCACGAGCTCGATGAGCGTGCCGACGGGCGGCACGACCGCGGGGTTGGCCTCGTAGGCGAGGTTGGCGTTGTCGGATGTCGATTCGAACGGCACGTCGATGACGGCCTCGGCAAAGTTCGACAGGCAGATCACCGTGCCCTCGTTGTCGGCGGCCTTGAGCGCGGCCTCGCCGGGCTGACCCACGTAGACCCACTCCAGGGGCCGCTCCAGGGCGAACTCCGTGCCCGCCAGGCGCAGGAGCTTCCACGCCGGCACCTCGACCGCATCCTCCTTCTTCGCTGCGCCCTCGCCGCGGACGACGCGGAACCGGGCCGTGATGTCGAGCACCTCGCCGGCCGGCGGGCTGAACGCGCCGCCCTCGGTCGTGAACCCCGGCTTGCCGGGCGCCAGGCCCAGCAGCGCCAGCGCGAAGGTCACGTGCGACGGCTTGGCCTTGACCACGACGATGCTCTCGTGCTCGCGCGTGCCCGGGCTGCAGACCATGAGCTCGAGCGCCCCTTTCTGGAGGCACACGGTTCCCTCGAGGCGGACCTCCTTGGCTTTCGTGTCGACGACGATGCCCGGCAGGGTCTTGATGATGAGATCCTGCGTGGGGGCGGCCTGCTCGGCGGCGGCCGCGGCGGCCACCGCCAGGAAAATGAGAAGGGCGGATATGAGGCGCATGAACGTCTCCTGCCACCGAAGGTCGAGAATCCGCCCCCCTAACCGAGGGGTTACCCAGACCTCTACTGGCATTCCGCCAGCGCCGTGATGGCGTAGCTCGTGGGCACGGGAGCCATCTGTTCTCCCTCGTACCAGCGTTCGGCCTTGTTGATCCACGAGCCGTCGGGCAACTGGCGGCTCAGGATCGCCTGCGAAAGTTCCTCGCGCCAATCGTGCGAGCGGCGGCGCGAGTCCATGACCTTGTCCTCGTTCCACGCCTTTAGCGCCTTGGCGGCGGTCTGATAGTAATAGTACAGGCCCTGCTGATCGAGCTCCGGGTTCTCGTCGAACGTCCAGTGCTTGCGAATCCACTCCAGGGCCGCCTGCACGCGCGGGTCGTCGCGCTTGAGGTCGGCGTAGATGAAGCTCTTGAAACCCGCGTAGGTCATCGAGCCATAGGCCTTCAGGCCCTTCCTGCCGTCGGGCAGGTCAACCGTGCCGGCCGCCGACTCGCCGCCCTTGTTGGGGCTGTAGATGAACCCGCCCGAATCGGTGCCCACGAACGTGTTGTCGTTCGACTCCGAGCGGTCCTGCGACCGGCTCAGGAACACCACGACTTTGGCCCACACCGGATTGTCCTTGGGCACGTTCGCCCGGTGCATCGCCTCGACGAAATACTGTGTGTTCGACAGGTCCGGCCGCTCGTGTTTGCCGTAGCCGTGGCCGCCGTACCAGGGGTTCGCGCGGTCGATGCTCTCGCCCTCGTCCCACTGGTTCTTGATGAGCCAGTCCTTGGCCTTCTCAATGGCGGCGGCGCTGGCCTTGGCGTCGGTCTCGACGAGGACCACGAGCGAGATGCTCGTGGAGTACGTCTTCAGGCCCACGTCGTCGTAAATGCCGCCGTCGTCCTTCTGCGCCTTCAGCAGGTAATCGACGGCCTTGCGAACCGGCGGGTCTTTGACCGTCTTGCCGGCGGCCACCAAGGCGTCGGTCACGAGGGCCGTGATGCCCACGTTGCCCTTGCCCCAGGACCCGTCCTCGGCCTGCTGCTTGAGGAGGAACTCGGCGCCCCTGGCCATCGCCTCTTTGCGGCGTTCGGCCAGCGGCCGGGCATCGGCGGTTACAGCCGCGGGGGCCGCTATGGGGGCGGGCGTTTCGGCGGCACCGGCTGCGGCGACCAGGCGGAACGACTCGTCCTTGGCGCGCTCCTCGGCCGCCAGGACCATCGCGGCGTGCCGGGCCAATTCGGCCTCTTTCTCCGCGCGCATGGCATGTTCCATCTGGACCCTGCTTTGCAAGCGGTAGTAAAGGAATCCTCCTGCTGCCGCCAGAACGACGGTGAGCATCACCACTACCGCCGCCCCAATGACCAGGCCGATAATGACCTTCGTCCGCGCGCTCATTCGAACTCCTCCGCCCAAAGTTGTCGGGCCGGGAAAAGCCTCCTCATTTCATGCGTGACGGCGCCTTACGGCTTCTCGGCGGGCGTTCGCGACCGCACCACGGCCATCACGAACGAGTAGCCCGCGCCGCCGATACCGACAAGCATCCCCGCCCAGTTGAAAAGGATCGTATACTGCGCGCCCTCCTTCGCCCACTTCTCGCCGGCCTCTCCGATGAACAGGTCATAGAAGCAGTAGACGGCCAGGCCCAGGAAGGCGAGGCCGAAGAACATCAGCGGCCCCGGCCCCCACGGGGCGGACTTCGGTTCCTCCGGTGTGGCGCCGGCCGGCTTGTCCGCCGAAGCCTTGGCGGCGGTGGGCGGCTGCGCGGGGGTCGTCGGTTGATCCGCCATTCGACATTCTCCTTGGCGGCCCGCTTCCGTGGGGCCGTTCACGAGAGACAAGCACCTATTCTAGATTCCTTGCGGCAGACTGCAAGCGCCTTTGCGTCGGAAATGTAATCCGCACGCCGCGGTCACCCGCTCGGATTGAGCGCCGCGATCTCCGGCGGAATCGTCGCCCGGCCGCCCGCCTCTACCCCATGCGCCGCGAACCACCCCGGCGGCACCTCCAACGCGAATCGGGCCGGGCGGCGGCTGAAGACCGACGTCAGGTCGTGAGCCTTCAAATGCTCGATCTGAAGGATCAGGCCGTCGGAACGGATGTACGCCAGGTCGAGGTCCACGTACGTGTTCTTCATCCAGAAGGAAAGGTTGCTGTCGCGCGGGAAGATGAAGAGCATCGCCTCGTCAGGCCCGAGCGTCTTGCGGAACATCATCCCCTTCTGCTGCTCCTCGGGCGTGACCGCGAGCTCGACCTTGAGGCGCGCGTCGCCGATCAGTATCTGCCCCGTGGCAAGGTGCTGCGGCTGATCGGCCGTATCGGGCGGCGGCGCGGGTGCAGGCGACGACGACCGATCGCAGCCGGCCGCAACCGCCAGGGCCAGGAGCGCGAGCAGCAAGGTTACGGCGGTCCACCCACCGCGCAAAGTCACAAGTTGTGCGGCCGTTTTAGTCACGAAAATCCCCAGGCTCATACCCCATCGCTTTCAGCATACGCTCCAGCAGTTGCATCGGCAACCCCACAACGTTCGTCATGCTGCCCGCCATCTCCTCGACGTACCGGTCGCCGGTTTCCTGGAGGGCATAGGCGCCGGCCTTGCCCAGGGCCTCGCCGCTCGCAACGTAGGCCGCGATCTCCGCCGGGCTCATGCGGCGCATGTGGATGCGCGTGACGTCGTGCGCCAGCATCCGCCGGCCGGTGGCGGCGTCCACGAGCGCCAGCCCCGTGATTACCTCGTGCTGCGAGCCCGAAAGGTCCGACAGAATCCGCCGCGCGTCGGCCTCGTCGGCGGGCTTGCCGATGATGCGGCCGCCGAGGACGACGATCGTGTCGGCCCCGAGGACGAGGCCCGCGGTCAAGCGGTGGCCGTCGATCGCCGCGGCCGCCTTCAGGTACGCCAGGCTCTCGACGAATGCGCCCGGCGTGGGCGCCGCCGGCAGGCCGCGATCTTCGATCGGGGGCGGGCTGACGGTGAAACGGTATCCGGCCTGCCGCAGGAGTTCCCGCCGGCGCGGCGAGTTCGAGGCCAGGACCAGTTGTGGGGACGCCAGTTTCATGCGATCTCGAGTTTGCAGCGGATGCCTAATACTACAACGCCACTTCGCGCGGCGGGTCTCCGTACCCGCCGCGTATACCGATAACATGCTTTCGCAACGGCGCGAAAGCATGGCACCCTTCATCTGCCAAGTGAAAGAGCGCTACGGCCGCCCAACGTCGAGCCAGCCGCGGTGACCGTCCCAGCGGACCATGAGATCCGTGTTGCAGACCTCGCAGCGGACGACCGTTCCCGCCCGTGTGCCGCAATGGATGACCAACTCGGCGGCGCAGATGGGGCAGTGTCGGGCGAAGGTCTTCGGCAGGACCTCGGGCCCCCCGGGCACGGCCGGCCCCAGCCTAAGCGTCGCCTCAACGTTCTCGCGAGGCGTGTGCTGGGCCACCATGCGGTTGAGTTCGTGGACCGATTCGCCGGTGCCGAAGACGATGGCGCCCACGAGCGCGTTGTCCTCGAAGACGAGGCGGCGATAGATGCTCGGCTCCTCGCGCAACTCCACGGCCGTGATCGCGCCCTCCGTGGGCAGGTGGCCGCGGCCGATGACGGCCAGGTCGTGGCCGAAGAGGACCGCGCGCAGCCGCACGGCTTCCAGCGTGGGATCGGCCTTCTGGCCCAGCATGCCGGCCGCCGCCACGCCGCCCTGGGCCCACGCCCGCTGCCAGCAGAAGACGGAGCTCTCGCCGCTGAACTCATCCAGTGCCGCGGGCTCCGCCACGTCGCCGGCGGCAAACAC
>PMZT01000187.1:15791-22124 GCA_003170085.1 Planctomycetia bacterium
GCCGCGCTCCTCCAGCAGGTCCTCCACCAGGCCGCTCGCCTGCTCGTCGAGCATCTCGGGCCAGAACCGCTCGTCGCGAACGAATTGCGTAACGCCGATGCCGCGCTCGATGAGACTCTCGGCCAGCGTTAGGCCGACGATACCCTCACCCAGGATGGCCGCGCGGCGGACGTTGCCCAACAGCGCCTTGACGTCCTGGGCCTGGCTGAGCGTGTCGAACGTGGAGACGCCCTCCAGGTCGACACCGGGAATCTCCAACGGCACCGCGTGGGTGCCCGTGGCGATGAGAAGGCGGTCGTACCGCACCCGCTGGCCCGAGGTAAAGAGGACTTCGTGCTCCGCGGCGTCGATGCGCTCGATGCGGGTCATCAGGAACAGGTCGATCCGCTCGCGGCGGTAGGTGTTGCGGCTCTGGAAGATGAGCTCTTCAAGCGTGAGGGCGCCGGTCAGGAAGTCGCCCAGTTGCCGGCGCAGGTAGAACGGGTATCGTTCCTCGGTAACGATGCTGATCTGGGCGTCGGCGTCGGCGCGGCGGAGCGCCTTGGCGGCCCGGTATCCAGCCGCACCGTTTCCGATGATGACGAAGTGCGTGTTCACGCCCGCGCGGTCCCCCGAAAGTCAGTCTTCGGCGGCCCTGGTCCGGCCGCCCGACTCCGGCTCATAATTGTCCCAGAAACGCGGCCGGCGACGCAAGGCCCCACCTGGAAGACGATTGCGGATTGCGGATTGCNNATTCGCAATCCGCAATCGGACGATGCACGGCCACGCAAAAGCGCGAGGCCGTGCCACCCAAAGTCGTCAGCCCCCTGCCGCCCACGTCTCCAGCAGCAGCCTCGCGACTTCTTCGGAGGCGATGTTCTTGAGGCAGCACAGGGCCTGCGGACCGCCCTTGTACGGGCACTCGCGACGGTAGCACGGGCTGCACGGTGCGCGGCCGGCGATGACCCGATGGCCCGGGCCGTACGGACCCGTGCGGACGGGGTTGGTCGGCCCGAAGACGGCGACGACGGGCGTACCGACGGCCGCCGCCACGTGCATGGGACCGGAGTCGTTGGTCACTATGGCGCGGGCCTCGGCGATGAGGGCCACGAGTTCCCTGAGCGTCGTGCGATGGGTCAGGTCCACCGGCTGCGCGGCGGCCGCGGCGGCGGCGATGCGGCGGCCGATGGCCTCGGCTGGCTCGCCCCCGAAGAGCACGGCCCGCGCGCCGGTGGCCGCGTGCAGTGCCAGGAGCACCTCGGCGAACCGCTCCGGCGGCCACTGCTTCGTCTCCCACCGCGCGTGGGCGCATACCGCCACGAACGGTTCGCCGGGCGCGAGGCCTTCTTGCGCCAGATGCGCTCGCGCGGCGGCCCGCGACAGGGCCGGCACCGGCAGATGGTCCGTCGCCTTCGGCAGGCCCAGCCCCACGTGCTGCGCCATCGCGAGATACCGGTCCACGGCGTGCATCTCGTCGCTGGGCAGCCGCACGACGTCGGTGTAGAAGAGCGGCGCAAACTCTCGCGCCGAGTGGAACCCGACGCGGCTGGGCGCCCCCGTGGCGGCGGCGAAGAAGCCGCTCCGGAAAAGCCCCTGCAGGTCCAGCGCCGTCGTGAACTGGCGCTTACGCAACGTCTCGAGCAGCGTGAAGAACTCGCGCGCGGCCCCCAGGCTGTGGCTCATGCGGCCGATGCGGTGGCGGTCGAAGACGATCACCTCGTCCACGCGTGGGTGGCCCTCGAGGATCTCGGCGAACGCGCGGGCCACCAACCACGAGACGCGGGCCTCGGGGTGCGATTCCTTCAGGGCCGTCAGCACCGGCAGCGCCTGGACGATGTCGCCCATGGACGACGGCTTGATGATGAGCGTGCGCTGGAAGTTCATGACGGCCTCGTTGCGGGCGCCTTCAGGCCGAGCGCTTCCCGTTTGCGGGCGCTCAGCCGGGCGATGCGCTTCCACCACCGCCGCAGTCGCGCCGCGGCCTTCGTGCTGCCGCGCCGCCGCCCCCGCACCGTGATGGCCGCCGGGCAGCCGCGCCGGCCCAGGTAGATGCGGAGGAACCGCAGGCGGTCGGTGCGGCGGGCCACGCCCCATTCGTCCAGGCTGACGCTCAGCCGCATCAGGTTCTGCGCCCGCCGCCGGGCCGAGGGGCGCCGCCCGGCGCGCAGGCCGTCAAGGTCAACGAGCACGGGCCGCGGATCGGCGCCGCCGGCCCCGGCAATCAGAAGGTTCGGCGCCTTGAGGTCGCGGTGCGAGAACCCGGCGTCGTGCAAGCGCTGGATCATCCGCGCCAGTTGCCACGTGACGTGCCGGCGCAGCCGCGGCACGGGGCTTGTGCGGAGCCAGTCCGACAGCGGCATTGCGTCCTCCACCGGCTCGGTGAAGACGAGCGTGGCGACCACGGCGCCGCCCCGGCGCAGGTCAACGGCGGCGGCGGGGCGGGCGGTTGCCAGTCCGCGCGCCAGCAGCGCGTGCCCGCGCCGGAAGGCCGCGATCGAGCGCGATAGGCACAGGATAGCCTGTGCGAGGGAGCTGCGCTCGGCGCGGTTGTGCCGTTTGACGATCAGCGCCCGGCCGTTGTCCAGCCGCACGCGCCACACGGTGGAGGTCCGCCCCTCTTTGAGCGGGGCGGTCCGCGACGCCGGCGGCGCGGTGGCGGTGCCCATCTCGGCAAGGAGTTTCGCGACCGTCTCGGCCCAGTCGGCGGTCGCCCAGCCGTACCACGCGTCCACCGCCAGACGGGCGAAGTACTTGGACGGGCGCCGCGTGCGGCGGTCGCGCCGCCGGTAAAAACCCCGCCGGTAAAACGCGGTGGCGTGTGCAACCAGCCCTGCCGAGGGCACGACGCCGACCGATTGGGGCCGGCGCGCCTTCACGAGTTCGCCCAGGCGCGCCAGGCACCGCAGCCGCTCGGCCGCCGAGGCGATCGGCTCGAAGAAGTGCTCGAGCCTGAGCAGGTGTTCAAGCAAGGCCTCGGGCGGGGCGGGGTGCTCGGCCTCGGCCAGGTCCACAAGGCTCAGGCGCCAGTTTCCGGCCTCGCCAGAGACAAGGATGTTGCCCGGATGCAGATCGGGCAGAAACAGGTCGGCATCCGCCAGGCGGTACAGAATCTCGGCCAGGCGGTGGGCCAGCTCGCGCGGGGGAAGGGTGCCCTCGGGTGGCCTGCGGCGCCGCCGAAACAGGCTGACCAGCTCAGGCGGCCGCGCGCCGGGATACGGCGGGTCGCCTGCGAGCGGCTCGAAGTAACGCTCGAAGAGATACTCGTCGAGCCGGCGGCCGCCGGCGATCTCGCGGGTGATGAGTTGTTCCTCGGCGCCCAGGGTGATCGCCACGGGCTCCGGCACGTCGAGCCCGGCCGCGCGGGCCGCCAGCAGCGCTTCCCACTCGCGCCGCCCCGGCCCGAAGCCCAGGCGTGCCCGGAGGCGCCGGAAGAGGTCCGTGGGCGCATAGGCCTTGACGTAGAAGGCGGCCCCGCCGGCCGTGCAGCGCGAGACCGTCCGCCCGGCGCCGCGTTTGACGGCGACAAGTCGTGCGGGATCGTCGGGCGGCCAGCCCTCGGCCAGGAGCAGTGCCGCGGCCTCGGGCCGGATCCACCAGCGGCGGTCCCCGCGCTGGATGGTGCGGGTTTCGTCCATGGGCCTTGCAACAGGAGCGCCCGGGCTGCGTGATCCGGCCTCGGGCGCCGGGCCATCCTATTCGCCCCCCGGCGGGCTTTCAAGGCAAAAGCCGGGCCCAATAAACGCGTGCTCCGTAGTGCGTCAGCTACAGGGGCCGTGCCACCCACAGTTGAGACTCTGCCCCCGTAACTGACGCGGTGCAATTGTGGAATTTTCGGCGTGCCGATAATGCTTTTGTGAAACCGCGCCGCCACACGTTCGTTGTACCTAATGGAATACCGATCGGTCATTAAAATGACAGCGCCACTTTCCAGGTTTTGCGCGGCGGGTGCGGAGACCCGCCGCGTGGGAATGCCTCATGCTCGCGAAGTTTATAGGTAGTCGGCCCGCCACGGCGGGTCTTTGACGCGGCGGGTGCGGAGACCCGCCGCGCAAATGGCAATCTAGCACTGTCATATTTAGGGAGACGCTCGTGAAACGCGCGCTTGTGACAACGGTCGTCATCGGGCTCATGGCGGGCATGGCGGCGGCAGACGGGACGCCCCAGGCGGCCCCCTGGCCCGAGCAACTCCGCCTCATGCGCTACTTCATCATGAACCTCTCAAGCATCAACGCGATCAACGGCATCAACCTGACGCGCGAGCAGGCCGTCCAGCTTCGCGCGATGGCCAGGGAGATCGAGGCCGTCGCCCCCGCGGCGCCGGACGTGAACGCCGCGCTGCGGCCCGACTTTGCCGAGGTCCGCGACACGTACCTCGAAGACCGCACGCTGCTCCTCGCCGGCCAGGACGTGCCCGACTCGGTCGAGAAGAAGGTGCACCAGGCCCGCACCATCGAGTCCAACGTCCTTCGCCTCTCCGGCGGTTGCCCGAAGCCGAGCGCCGCCGATTGCCTCCGCTGCCACGGCGAGCCCTCCGCGGCCGACGTGCGCAGCCTGCCCGACAACAAGGCCGTTCTTGCCAAGGACCCCGCGGCGCGCGGGACGGGCGCCGAGCAGTTCCAGGCCCACGAGGTCTGCCTCCTGGGCAAGGCCGGCATGGCCCTGGTGCACAAGTATGCGAGCCGCGTCGATGGGATCATGACGGCCGAACAGAAGGACGTCATCGGCTCGTTCACCTGCTGCCTCACGCCGCCGAAGTCGATGAGCGACCCGGTCCGCGCCGGGCAGGCCCAGGGCGGCGAACAGGAGACGAAAACGCTGCGGTGGGTGCGCAGCGTTCCCGCCTCGACCTGGCCCACCTCCAAGGCGTGGCTGCTGGAGAAGTACCGCAGCGCCCTCGTCATGAAGGCCGCGGGCATCACCGAGGCCGAGAAGGAGAAGGTTGCCGCGAAGGTCTCCGCCGTGTGCGAGAAGGCCCGCGGCCTGTCCGACACCGACTTCGAACTCCAGAAGGACCAGTTGGCCGGTGACCTGTATGCAACCGTGCATGACTCGAACAAGAATGCGCCCGACAATTATCGGCTGTTCATGGTGGCAAGGTTCCTCATCGGCTCCGGCACGGTCGAGGCGTACGATCGCCTGATCCAGCGGCTGGATACCCAGAAGGTGGCCACGAAGTGATTACCCGTCGCGCCCTCCTGTCGGAAATGACCCGCCTTGGCGCCGCGGCGGCCCTCGCCCCGCTCGTCCTGCGGCTGATGGAAGGCCCGGCCCGCGCCGCGGCCGCCGAGCCGCACCCGGCCAAATACTGGCACGCGAGCGGCCAGGGGGCCGAGTGTGAACTCTGCCCGCGCCGCGAGCTGCTCGGCCCCGACCAGTGGGGCTTCTGCCACGTCCGCCGCGGACGCACCGGCTCGATCGTGACCTACGGCTACAATCAGCCGTGTATCCTGAACGTCGACCCGATCGAGAAGAACCCGGCGGCCCACGTCCTGCCGGGCTCGGAGGGCCTCTCGGTCGCCCATGCCGGCTGCAACCTGCGATGCCTGTACTGCCAGAACTGGGAGTTCTCGCAGAGAAGCCCCGCCGAGACCCGCAACCTCTCGGACTTCACGCAGGACTCGGCCTTCACGACGGTCAAGCCCCGCAATCTCAGGACCATCGCATTCACATATACCGAGCCGACCTCCTGCCCCGAGTTCGTGGGCGAGATGGCCGTGCTGGCCAAGGCCAAGGGCCTCGTGCCCACGCTGTGCACCTGCGGGTTCGTGCAGCCGAAGCCGATGCGCGAGATCCTCGTCCCGTTCGCCGCCGTCACGATCACCCTGAAAGGGCCGACCGAGGCGTTCTA
This sequence comes from Planctomycetia bacterium, assembly GCA_003170085.1. Classification (GTDB taxonomy): domain Bacteria; phylum Planctomycetota; class Phycisphaerae; order FEN-1346; family FEN-1346; genus FEN-1346. The sequence continues at coordinate 21,619 of PMZT01000187.1, forward strand.
CCAGAAGGTGTGCCAGGCCGAGCTCAAGCCGGTGCTCGACACGATGCTGCTCGTGAAGGCCGAACAGAAGTGGCTGGAGGTGGCAACGCTGGTCGTCCCGACGATGAACGACGACACGGCGTCGCTCACGACGATGGCCTCGTGGATCGCCAGGAACCTGGGCACCGAAACGCCGTGGCACCTCGAGCGGTTCATGCCGCAGTACATGCTCAAGGACCTGCCCGAGACGCCGCAGGCCACGCTCGAAAAGGCCCGCAAGATCGGCCTCGATGCGGGCCTGAAATTCGTTTATATCTCGAACCTCGCACCGCACGAGGGCAACCACACCTATTGCCCCGGCTGCGGCAAGGCCGTCATCCGGCGCCTGGGCTTCAGGGTCCTGTCGAACGACCTGAAGGCCGGCCGCTGCCCGCACTGCAAACGCCAGTTGCCGGGGCTGTGGGTTTGAGCGGACGGCAATGGGGTCGTTGGCCGTCAGCCCCGGAAGGGGCGTCTTTTTTAGCCCA
>PMZT01000263.1 GCA_003170085.1 Planctomycetia bacterium
GAGGGCACGCTGCCGCATTACCAGATCGTCCTCACGCGTATCAAGGGCCTCGACCAGATGGAGGTCCAGGTCGAAGTCACAGCCGAGTTCTTCACCGACAAGGTGCGGTCGCTCGAAACGCTCCAGGGCCAGCTCTCGCACAAGCTCGAGACGACCCTTGGCCTCCGGGCCGAGGTGCGCCTCGTGGAACCGCACACGATCGAGCGCAGCCAGGGCAAGGCCAAGCGCGTGCTGGACCAGCGCAACCTGGGTCAATGAACCAGCCGGCATTTTCGGGAAAGGGTTCCGCATGAAGATCAAGCAACTGTCGGTGTTCCTGGAGAACAAGCCCGGCCGCCTGAGCGTGCCGTGCAAGGCCCTGTCGAAGGCCGGGATCAACATCCTCACGCTCTCGCTGGCCGACACGCGCCAGTTCGGCATCCTGCGGCTGGTGCTGAAGGACTGGCAGCAGGCCAAGCAGGTGCTCGAGGGCGCGGGCCTCGTGGTCAACGTGACCGAGGTCGTCGCCATCGAGGTCGCCGACCGGCCGGGCGGCCTGGCCGAGGTCCTGGAGGTCATCGAGCAAGCCGGCATAAATCTTGAATATATGTATGCATTCACGTTCGGGTCCGAGGACAAGGCCGTCCTCGTGTTCCGTTTCGAGGACCCGGACGCGGCGATCAAGGTTCTGCAATCGAAAGGCGTCAACGTGGTCGGCAGCGTTGAGCTTTTTGACCGGGCCAAGCACTAAGGCGCCGCCATGACCCCGTTCGCCTTTGAGAATCGCATCTGGGACCGCGCCGAAACGACGCCCCGCGACCGGCTCATGGCCCTCCAGCTCCAGCGCCTGAGGCGCACCGTGGCGCGCGTGGCCGAGGTGCCCTACTACAAGGAAGCGTTCGCCCGTAGCGGCATCACGCCGCGCAAGATCAAGAGCCTCGACGACCTGCGCCGCCTGCCCTTCACCACCAAGGACGACCTGCGCCGCTACTACCCGCTGGGGTTCCTGGCCGTGCCGACGGAGAAGATCGTGCGGATCCACGGCTCGTCGGGCACCACGGGCCGGCCCACGTTCGTCGCCTACACGGCCCGCGACCGCGACACGTGGGCCAACCTTTGCGCGCGGTTCCTGGTGGCCGGGGGCCTGAGGCCCGAGCACCTCGTGCAGATCACGTTCGGCTACGGGCTTTTCACGGGCGGCTTCGGGCTGCACTATGGTATCGAGAAGGTGGGCGCGGCCATCATCCCCGCCGCGGCGGGCAATACGCCGCGCCACCTCATGCTCATCCAGGACCTCAAGCCGCAGGTCCTCGTGGGGACGCCCAGCTACTCGCTCCAGATCGCCGAGGTCGCGCGGGCGCAGGGGATCGACCCGCGAAGCCTGGGCCTGAAGTTCGCGCATTTCGGCGGCGAGCCGTGGACCGAGGACATGCGCGTCGAGATCGAACGCGAGTTCGGGCTGCTGGCGTTCAACAACTACGGCCTTTCGGAGGTCATCGGCCCCGGCGTCAGCGGCGAGTGCGTCGCACGCCGCGGCATGCACATCCAGGAAGACCACTTCCTGGTCGAGTGCGTCAACCCCGACACGCTCGAGCCGGTGCCGGAGGGCGAGAACGGCGAACTCGTGTTCACGTCGCTCACGAAAGAGGCATTCCCGATCATCCGCTACCGCACGCGCGACATCGCGTCGCTCGACTCGTCGCCCTGCCCGTGCAGGCGCACGACCGTCCGCATGAGCCGCGTGGTGGGCCGGACCGACGACATGCTCATCGTCCGCGGCGTGAACGTGTTCCCGTCGCAGATCGAGGAGGCGCTGCTGCGCGTCGAGGGCACCGCGCCGCACTACCTGATCGAGGTCGACCGCCCCGGCGCGATGGACATGATCACGGTGAAGGTCGAGATGCGGGCGCAGGACTTCTCCGACGAGATGCGCGTCATGGAGGCGCTGCGCGAGCGGATCGATCGCGAGATCCAGTCCATTACGGGCATCCGCGTGAACGTGGAACTCATCATGCCGCAGACGCTGAAGCGGTCGATCGGCAAGGCCAATCGCGTCATCGACCACCGGCGGGAAAAAGGACTCATTTAGTTCGGGTGCCCCGCCGCAGCGGGCGAGAACATGCTTTCGCAACGGCGCNNAGCATGGCACCCACAAGAACAGTTTTGCGCGCCACAAGCGCGGCGGGTCTCCCGGCTCGCCGCGCATTTCTTTTCGCCATCACCCCTTGGCGTTGGCCGCCTTGGGTTCCTTGGCGATCGGCACTTTCTTCCACTCCTGGCTCTCGGTGAAGTCACGGGCCACAAAGCACCAGATGATCAGGCGCTTGGCCTTAAGGTAATTCGGGTCCGACGAGCTGCGCCTCAGAAGGTTAATGCGGGCGGACGCCGTGCCCGAGCCTTGCACAGCCACAAGGTCCATCGCAAAACCGAGTTCCGCCGTCAACTGGTCGGCCAGCCCCGCCCCCACGGCGTGCATATCGGCGCCCGCGTGGAACACGAGGCTGCTCGAGTCGCCCAGGAGCACCACGGGGCTCTTGGGGTTCGCCTCGATCATCTCGGGGTCGTCGCCGGTCTTCTCGCCCNNCCGACCACGCTGATCTTCGGCACGGCCGCGAGCCAAGGCCGGTCCTTGATCTCCGCGGCGATCAAACGGGCGGCCACCACACAGCCGTTGCCGGACCAGTGCGAGTCGGTCTTGCAGAAGAGCTGCCCTTCCTTGCCGGACCGGTGGGCCAGGAACTCCGGCACGAGGTCCACCACCCTGACGCCCGCGCCGCGCAGGACCTCCATGAACTCCTGGTCGGCGGCGTCGACGCGCGGCGGCGCGGCGCCCGGCGCCACGGTCACCGCGGCCGAAAGCATGTCGGGATAGATCGTCGACTTGCCCGGAACAGGAACGACCACGAGCTCGATGCCCGCCTTGTCGAGCTGCGCCTTGAAATCGAGGATCGCGGGAAGTGGATCAGCAAACTCGGCCTTCGATGCCCGCGAGACCTTGGCCGCGGCATCGCCCCAGAACTTGCCGGCCGCCAGGTGCCGCAATTCCGCCACGGGGAAGAGCCAGCCCTCCCTGCCCGCCACGGCCATGGCGGAGGCCCGCTCGGCGGCGGCCGCCTTGGCGGCACTCTCGGCGGCAAACGCATTGGCGATATCGGACTCGGCGGCGCCGGCCGGCCTCCCAGCGCCCACGGCCGCCACGCAGGCGCCCATCACGATCGCGCCGAAGATATGCCAATGCTTCATGGGTTCACGACCTCGCCCCAGCAGGGCTCTTCGAGATGCAGCGTTTCATCCTCGAGTTCACTCCGGTTGATCGCTTCGTACATCTGTGAAACGTCGCTCCACGGTTTCAGCCGCAACGTCACCGTCTGGCCGACCCTGAACCGCGCCGCCGCCGTCAGGACGTTCGCCTGCATGCTCCAGATGTAGACGACGGCGTCGCCCGCGGGCTTATCATCCCTTACGGTCCGCACGTCTGTCAAGTGAATCGCCATGATGTGATACCGATACGGGGCCATGCCGGGCCGCGGAATCTCGGAGAGGCCGCGGATTTCGCCGGTGACGATCACCTCCGACCCCGGCACGGGGACGAAGAACTCACGGGCGGGCCGCTCGCCCAGCGTCATGTCGGCGAAGCGCCAGTCGCCCTCGCTGAGCTCGCGCACGGCGAACTCCCAGACGACCACGCGCTTGCCGGCCAGGCGATCGTCTCCGCGGGCCAGTTCGTGCGACAGGGTTTCGCGCGGACCCCAGGCGCCGGAGCCGTTCCGGAGGATTGCATCCAGCGGCCGCTGCAAGCGGTACGAAAGCTGCTCGACGAGGCCGGCGGACTCGCCCCAGTTCATCGGCCGCAGCGAGAAGACGTTGGCGAACGAGTCGCCGAGGATCAGGACATCGGCCGACCGCCTCGGCCGCCACCACTGCCCGCGCCGGGTCACGATCGGGTGCGCGGTCACCGTCTCGGCCGGGAAGACTTCCAGCCCGGGCGGTAGGCGCAACATGCGGGCGACGTCGCCCAGGTTGGTCACGTCGAGGGTCTCGCTTCGGTAGCCGGCCGGCGGCACGGGCGGCAGGCGGACGTTTTGCTCGATGAAATCGCCCAGGCGCTGGGCCACCTGCTCCACCGCCTCGGGCCGCCAGTGCGTATCGGTGGCCAGATACCGCGGGCCGGACGTCTTGGCCGCCGCCAGGGCCTCGCTCGGGTCGAAGACGAGGATGCCTTCGCCCTCAAGCTCCCGCTTGAAGCGGTCAAACGACGGGTTCTGCGGCACCCCCGGCCGCCCGTCGAACGTCGCCGTGAACTTCTCGGGGTAGATCATCGGCTTGGCGGGCGCCGGAAACACGATGAGTCGGATGCCGCGTTCGGCCAACTGGCGATTGAACTCGAAGATCGCCGGCCGAGGGTCCGGCTGAATCGCCGGCTCCCCAGGCCGGCCCGCGGCCCGATGCGCCAGTTGCCTGGGCTCGAGGAAGCCGGGGTCCGTCAGGTACTCGATCGTGGGCCGGTAGAAGAGCCAGCCGTCGCGCCCGATGTACACCTCATCGGTGCCCACGCCGAGCCATGCCGTCAGGACGTACTGCGTGTACGGGCGCACGGCCCCGGCGGCGACCGAGACGCCTTCGAGCGTTGCCGTGTAATCGTGGATGGCCTCGCGGAGGACGTTGTTGCCATCGAGGATGCGGCCGGGGAGCGAGCGCTTGCTCTCCAGCCCCGCCGAAATCGCCACCGGCACCGCTTTGAAAATGTCGTAGGCCTGCGGCCAGACGGAGTCGCGCAGGCCGGCCCGGTACGCCCTGAAATGGTCCACGTGCTGCAACAGCGGAACGGCCGCTATCGTCGCCAGCATCGCGAGGGTCAGGGCCCAAGCCATCGGGCGCGTCATGCGGGTATGGCCCACCTCGATGCGGGCGATGTGCTCGCGAGTCATCAATGGTTTTGGCTGAGGGGCCATCCGCTGCCCTAAAAGATAAAGTAGATGAACGGGTTATAGGCCTGCGTCCATAGCACGGCGATCGCGAGCCAGAGGAGCAGCATGATCGCGGCCACCTTGGGCCAGGTGATCGAGCGAGTCCAGTCCCACGTCTGCGGGAACCGCCACGTGACCAGCGCCGCCACCGCGAGTGTGCCCAGGTAGTACGGCTGATAGAGCGCGCCGCCGAGGAGGCCCGACGCGTCGCCGAACCCATGCAGGCCCACCATGCCGGCACAGAAATTGAGCGCCGCCGCGACGTCGTTCGATCGGAAAAAGACCCACGTGAAGAGAAGGAGGATGAACGTCAGGCCAATCCGCGCCGCCTTCGGCAGGCCGCGATAGAGCGTGTCGCGCCCCTGGAACCGCTCGAAGATGAGCATGGCGCCGTGGAGGCCGCCCCAGATGACGAACGGCCACGCGGCGCCGTGCCACAGACCGCCCAGCAGCATCACGGCGGCCAGGTTGAAGTAGGTGCGGCTCTCGCCCTTGCGGTTGCCGCCCAGCGGAATGTACAGGTAATCGCGGAGCCAGGTCGAGAGCGACAGGTGCCACCGGCGCCAGAACTCCGTGAACGACTGCGCGCGGTACGGCGAGTCGAAGTTCTTGGCGAACACGAACCCGAGCATCAGGCCCAGGCCAATCGCCATGTCGGAGTAGCCGCTGAAGTCGAAGTAGATCTGAAACGCATACGCCAGCGCCCCCAGCCACGACCCCGCGAACCCAACCGAGCCGGCGCCGAAGGCCACGTCGGCCACGTGCCCACATGGGTTAGCAATGAGGATCTTCTTCGCCAGGCCCAGCGCGACGAACGAAACGCCGCGCGCGAACTTCTCGAGCGTGCACGTGCGATGCCGGAGCTGGCTCGAAATCTCCTGGAACCGGATGATCGGCCCGGCCACCAGTTGCGGGAACATCGCGATGTAGCAGGCGTAATCGATCGGGTTGCGGATGGCGTGCGCGTCGCCGCGGTAAACGTCGATCCCGTAGCTGAGGGCGTGAAACGTGTAGAAGCTCAGGCCCAGCGGCAGGATGACCTTGAACGCCAGGTCGAAGTGCAGCGACTCGAGGCCCAGCCACGTGGCCATCGTCTCGTAGTTATCCACGCCGAAATTGAAGTACTTGAAGAACCCCAGCAGCGCCAGGTTCGAGCCGATCGTGATCGCGAGCGCCACCTTCTGCGTCCGCGTGCGCGGGCCGCCGTGCTCCAGCAGCGGCACCGGACGCGACCACGCGCCCCGCTCGAACTGCCCCGCCACGACCAGCCCGCACACGTAGTCGAGGAAGGTCGAACCGAGCATCAGCAGCACGAACAGCGGGTTCACCCACCCGTAGAAGACGTAGCTGACGATCGTGAGGGCGAGGTTGCGGCCGCGCAGGGGCAGGACATAATAGATCAGCAGCGCCAGCGGCAGGAAGTAAAACAGGAATACGTGACTGCTGAAAACCATGCCGTGCTCGCGCTCCCGCCTTACGGTTCAACTTCGTAAAAGAGCGGCAGATCGGACGTCGCCCCGTCCATGACCAGGCGCTCCGGCTCGAGTTCAGGATGGTCCTCGAATCGCTCGAGCACCAACCGGTACGACTCGCCCACGAGGCGGGTCGTCGGCAGGACGGTTTTATCGAGGATCGCCCAGCGCGCCGCCAGCAGTTCCTTACGATCGTACCGCCCCTGCTCGACTTTCACCACTTCATAGCGATGGCCCGTAAGCGCCCGCACGTAGGGCGCGATGTCTTTCGGATCCGGTGTGGCCGTCGTCGCGACCAGCCGCGCCTCGACCACCAGGCGCTCGGCGGCCTTGCGGCCCTTCAAACGCGCCGCCGCCATCGCGTAGTGCGCCTTGGCTTCCTCGGCGCCGAGCGCGCGGCTGTAGATGGCCACGCCCTCGATCTGCCCCTTCCATCCGCCGCCGAAGACGATGGTCTGCGGCGCCCAGTTGCCCAGGTCGCCCGCCAGGGACGGCAGCGCAACCGGCTCGCCATCGCGCAGGCACGTGAGATGCCCGGGCGAGTAGCTGACAAGCACGTGTACCGGCCGGCCCTCGGCCACCTTGCCCAGCTTCACCGCGGGCACGTCGGTGCCGGCCGTCTCGGAGGTCCGCAGGTGCAGAACCAGTGCGTCGGATTCCTGGCCGAGCATGAAGTTTGCGGTGCCCGCGCCGGTCAAGAACGTGATGATCCGCGCCACGGCCTTCGGGGCCGGGCCCGGCGTGATCACGGCCTCGACGGTCACTTGGTGGGTCTTGGCGCTTGCGGCGGGGCGCGGCTCGCGCTCGCCCTCGACCACGAACTCGCCGCCCCGTCGAAGACCCGCCGTGGAGGAGAGGTCCATGTCGAAGAACCGTCCGAAGACCGCCATGCCGCGCGGCGTCACGCGGCAACTGCGGGTGGATTGCGTTACGGGGTCAGTGACCGAATTCGGCCGGTTGGAGGCCTGCCAGGCGAATTCGAGGCCGTCGCGGCTGCCGGGCCATGACTCGGCCCCGGCCGCGAGCCCGCCCCACGCCGCCAGAACAACGGCGGCCAGCACCGCGGGAACGGTCCTCCAGGATCGAAGCAGCAGGTCCATGCGGCCTATGGCTCCTCGCCCGACCGGCCTCGTCGAAGATCCGCCGTGGCGGGCGGCGGCGCAACGGTTGCAGGAGGGGCAGTTCATCAGTGGAGGGACGGAGCGCCCCGCGTGAGGTTGCCGCTCAGGGTCAGCCGGCCCGGCGGGGTCGAATCCGGTTCGATCCACACGTCGGGGTAGAAATCGCCCTTCTCATTATGCGTCACGCGGACCCAGGACTCAATGGTCCTCATGTTGGCGTCGAAACGGCCCACGTAGATCTCGGCCGTAACACCGCCGCTGCCCCGGAACGGACCGCACATGGACATAATCCGAATCGTGTTACTCCACGTGGGGTGATAGCTCTCGAACCCGTCGACCCCGGGGGCCTGGTCCAGTTCGACCTTCCACATCATGCCCGTGTCGAGGGCGTACATCATGAGGTGCCTGTGGTCGCCCAGCAGGTGGAACGCCAGGTCGGCCCCGCCCGGAGCGAGCGACGCGCAACACCCCTGCCCCAGCTCCGTCACCGACCCGTTGGGCAGATTGGCGACGCCGAAGTGCGGCCACGGAAACAGCGACACGGCCCGCGTGCCGTCGCGCGACACCTGGAACCCTTCCGGATTCGTCGGCGTCTTGTCCCACACCAACTCGCCGACTTTCGGGTCGTCCAGCCGATACCGCCAGATCGGGTTGTTGCGGGCCTCAACGCCGGCTTCCTTGCCGGTCTGCACGTAAACCCACTCGACGCGCGTCCGCGGGTCCTGCCAGACGGCGGCGGCAATCCCGTGCACGAATTCCCGCAGGCCGGAGCCGTCCCAAGCCACCACGTAGACGATCTGCGCCGGGAAACTCGAGAACACGATCTGCTTGCCGCTGGGAGTAATCAGCGGCTTATGGTAGGCGCCCGTGGCGGGAAGGATTTCGCGCTCGCCGCGCCCGTCATCGGTATCCAGGCCCATCAGGCGCAGGCTGTCGCCGTGGGCAAAGATGTCGGCGCCGTCGCCCGTATGCTGGACCCACACGATCCGCGCGCGGCTTCCGGTCAGGGCTCGGACTTCGGCACTCACGTCGCCATAGACCGCCGAGCCCGCCATCGCAAGAACGGCCACGGCCACACCAAGCCTGGCTACGGCCTGAAGACCTGCAAAGACCTTACTCACGTGCTACCCCTCATCACGCCGGCCCACCCTGCCGGCACTCCACTCGTAAAGTGTGGCTGTTTGCGGCAGCCCCGCGTGCCAGTCCTTATCGGCAAGACCACGCGAAGCCATGGAAAAAACCGGTCGCATTTTCCGCAGGTCGCACCGGGGGATTATTCGGCCGAGACCGATGCGGCGTCAAGGCCGGCCGCCTGCACAAAGCGACCGGGGGTCACTCAAATTGTACGACGGCGTATTGTTTCTCCGCAGCGATTATTCTCATTGTGCGCAATTTTTTCTCCTGCCAGTCAAACGGAGCTGCCGGCCGTCTATTGCATTCGTCCTTGAGGGGCCGTTAGCCACAGGGTAGAATACCCGAATTGCACGAGCGATGACGTGAACGCTGCGCTGCCGGAAGGAATCACGAATGCCCCTTTACGAGTTCGACTGCGACGCGTGCGGCAAGAAGTTTGAGGAGTTGATCCGCTCGACGACCGAGCGGCGCCGCCCCAAGTGTCCTCACTGCAAAAGCCCGAACGTGCGGAAACGGTTCTCAACCTTCGCGATGAGCGGCATCACCCCAGGCAAGGGTCGAAGCAACGGTGGCGGCGGATGCGCAAGCTGCCATTCCGGGTCCTGCGCCACGTGCGGCCACTGAGTGCCGCGTTCGGCCCGAGAGGAGAAGGCATGGAGCGGCTCTGGGCACCCTGGCGGATGACCTACATCGACGGCATGGGCGACGACGGCAGCCACAAGGGCGGCTGCTTCCTGTGTGCCGCCCGCGATGCCGCGGAGGACCGCAAGGCGCTCGTCTTCCTGCGCCGGCCCGACGCGTTTGCCGTGCTCAACCGGTTCCCGTACAACAACGGCCACACGCTCATCGTCCCCGCCGCCCACAAGGGCAGCCTGACCGCTCTCTCCGACGCCGAAATGCTGGCCCTGATGACGCTCACGCGCGACGTGATGGAGTTGTTCAGCCGGTTGATGCGTCCGGACGGCTTCAACGTGGGCTTCAACTTCGGGCGCGCGGCCGGGGCGGGGTTGCCGGAACATCTGCACCTGCACATCGTTCCCCGGTGGAACGGCGACACGAACTACATGCCCGTCTTGGCCGACACGAAGGTCATCCCGCAGGCGCTCGAGGACCTGTTCGACCGGCTGCGCGCCGCCGTGGAGAACCCGGCCGGCGATCCCCAACATTAGGAATCTTTCGATGCTGAGCCGCCGAGAGTTCGAGGCCCGCGAGGAACGCGAGCTCGCCCCGTACGCCGCCAAGAGCGCCCAGTCGCGCGGCCGCGCGCACGCCGAACCGGAACATGCGTACCGGACGGCCTACCAGCGCGACCGCGACCGGGTGGTCCATTCCACGGCGTTCCGGCGGCTGGAGTACAAGACGCAGGTCTTCCTGACGCACGAGGGCGATTTTTTCCGGACGCGGCTGACGCACACGCTCGAGGTGGCCCAGATCGCCCGGACGCTGGCCCGCGCGCTCAACCTGAACGAGGACCTGACGGAAGCCGTCGCGCTGGCCCACGACCTCGGACACACGCCCTTCGGCCACTCGGGCGAAGAGGCGCTGCGCGAGCTCATGCGCGACCACGGCGGCTTCGAGCACAATCACCACGGCCTGCGCATCGTGGACAAGCTCGAGCATCCGTATCCCCAGTTCCGCGGCCTGAACCTGACCTACGAAGTCCGCGAGTGCATCGACAAGCACGCCACGAGCTACGATAAGCCGCACTCCACGCAGTTCGATGCGGGGAACCCGCCGCTGGAGGGCCAGGTGGTTGAGATGGCCGACGCCATCGCCTACGACAGCCACGACCTTGACGACGCGATCGCGATGGGCGTGGTCTCGCCGACGGAGCTTCACGACCTGGCGATCTTCCGCCAGGCCGCCAGCGACTTCGCCACGACCCTGGCCGACCTGACCGAGGACCAGCGCATCCGCCGCATCGCCAAGCTCCTCATCGACCTCATGGTGACCGATACCATCGGCACGAGCGAGCGGGCCATCCGGGAGGCAGGCGTCACGAACGTCGATGCCGTGCGGGCGGCGCCGGTGCGGCTCGTGCGGCTGTCGGAGGGACTTCAGCCGAAAGTCAAACAGCTCGAGGTCTTCCTGATGGAGCGCGTGTACCGGCACTACCGCGTTGCACGGATGATGACGAAGTCCAAGCGGTTCATCACCAAGATCTACGAGGCCTACCAGGCCAATTGCGACCAGTTGCCGCCCACCTACTACGAACGGGCCAAGCAGGAGGGCCTGGAAATCGCCATCTGCGACTACATCGCGGGCATGACCGACCGTTACGCCCAAGACGAGTACCAGCGGCTATACGAGCCGTTTGAGCGGGTGTAGACACAGGGCCACGCGGGCACACCAAACAACGCACGGCCCTTTCGGACCGTGCGTGTACGTTGCGAGAGAACTCCTCGTCAGATCGGCTTCGCTCAGGTCGCCGGCGGTGCGGCCGCAGGACCGGCGCCCGGTGCTTCGGCGCCGCCCTTCGCCGTCTCTGCCGGTTGCTGGCCCAGCGGCAGCGGCTCTTCGTCCGACTCCTCCATGTAAACCTCTTCGATGTCAGTCGCGTCCACGATCTTGCGGAGGAGGAAGTAGATCACCGTTTGCGACGTGAAGAAGAAGCTCACGAGGAACGCCGCCATCAGGCCCAGCAGGATCCAGACCCAGAACGCATAGAAGTACTGGGCCACCGGCTCGCCGTACGGCAGGTTCTCGGTCAGGCGAGGGCAAAGGTTATCGAGGCTCGGCGCCGGCCACATCATCTCCAGCTTGCCGAAGGAGAAAATGTTGATCGTCTTGTGCGTAATGGCCAGCGTGAGGTACGTCACGAACTTGACGAACACGAACGTCAGGCATCCGTACGCGGCGCTGAAGCCCGTGTAAAAGAGATACCGCCACGGGCGGCTGGAAATGTACGAGATGCTGCGGCTGATCGCGTCGAACGAATCGGAGCCCTCGACGGCAATCGTCGGCCACTGAAGGCCGAGGCTGAACGTTCCGCCGATGAAGATCAGCGCCAGCAGCACGCCCACGATGAGCGCGAGGAAGAAGAAGACCCCCTCGACGATCTCGCCACCGTACGGGATCATCAGCGGCAGGCCCGCCAGGGCACCCACGCCGATGGCCATGAGCACCAGGACGCCGAACGGGATGAGCATGCACGTGGCGGTGCTCGGCCACTTCGAGACCGCGAAGCCGAGCGCCTTCTTCATCGGCACGCCTTCTTCGCGGGCGAACCTGACGGCGGTGATCCGCGTGACGGCCCCGCCGATGAGCCCCCAGATGATCAGCATAAGCACCGTGGTAACCAAGGCGAACCACGGGGCCTGCCGCCAGTAGGCGATCGCAAGCTCCACGCAATCCTTGGCCGCATAGAGCGGCGAGGCCACGAAGGCCAGGCTCTCGCCCACTGACCTGCCGCTCATCTGGGCCATCGCCCAATTGCCCCAGAGCGACTTGGCGGCGATGAAGTGGACGTTGTCGTAGAAGCTGGTCCGACTTTCCGACGCCATCAGGCCGAGGCTGGCAAGGCGGTACTCGAGCGAGTTCATGCCGGCCACGTGAACATCGGTCTGCCCGATCCCCGAAATCTGGTCCACCAGGACGCCCGCGCCGAAGCTGGCCGCCAGCCCCACCAGGCACAGGAAGAGCTTGACCGGATGGATGGCCATGCGAAACGAGCGCAGGATCTCGAGAAACGCAAAGCACCGGTGCCAATCAATGCACTGGATTTCCTTCGGTTCGTCTGCCATGACGTTCTCCTTGTGATGATTGCGAAGGGTCTGCGATAAGGCGCCGCGCAAACCCGGCCGGCTACCGCTTCAAAGTCCCATACTCCGCCGCCCAACGAGAAGTGTCAAGCACTATTCGGGCATTCCGCCGGTCTTGAGCGGCTTGGGCGGCGTTGCGGCCGCATCGTCGCTCACTTGGTCCACCGCGCGGCTGATGACGTAACGGTCCTGGAACCAGAGGCCCAGTTCGGCCATCTTACAGCGCTCGCCGCAAAACGGCCAGAATCGCTTGTGCTCCGGGTCACCTGGGTCCAGACGCCGATGGCAGTAGCGACAACGTTCGGCCACGGCCTTCTTTTTGCGCCCGCTCACTTGCCGGCCTTGCCCTTTTTCGATTCACTCTTGGATTCGCTCTTCGACTCGCTCTTGGATTCGCCCTTGGATTCGCTCTTGGATTCGCTCTTGGATTCGCCCTTGGATTCGCTCTTCGAGCCGCCTGAGCCGGGGGCCACGTCCTTCTTCGCGCCTTCCTTGTATGACGAACTGCGATAGTCAGTCGCGTAGAAACCGGAGCCTTTGAAAATGAGGGCGCCGCCGGTTCCGATCAGCCGCTTCACCTTGTGCTTACCGCACGACGGGCACTTGCGGACGAGAGCGGCCGTCATGGGCTGGAACACTTCAAACTCGTGCCCGCAACTCGAACACTCATAATCATACGTCGGCATTGTACGCCCCTTCGTCAAAAACAGCGCCGCTGCGTCGGCGACGGCTGAACCGTCATGCCTTGCCCGCCTCGCCGTCGGGCGACGGTTCGCCCGGCGAGGGCTCGGGCTTCTCGGGCTTGCTCGGGCCGCCCGAGACCGTCACGCGCGTCGCCCGGAGGATCCGGCCGTCGAGGCGATACCCCTTCTGCACTTCTTCCATGACCTTGCCCGCGGGGTGCGTCTCGCTCGGCAGGAGGGCCACCGCCTCGTGATGCTCGGGGTCGAACGCCTCGCCGACCGCCTCGATCAGCGTTACGCCATGCTTCTTCAGGGCCGCCAGCATCTGGGCATGCACCGCCTTGACGCCCTCGAGAAGGGCGGCGAAATCCTTCGGCTCCTTCGCGTGGGCCATCGCCCGTTCGAGGTTATCGACGGCCGGCAGGATGTCGAGCGCCAGATCGCGGATGACCTGGCGGCTCTCCTCGTGCAGGTGCCGCTCCATGCGCTTCTGGTAGTTCGAGTACTCGGCGGCCACGCGCTGGAGATGCTCGACCAGCTCCCGGCACTCCTTCGTCTTGGCCGCAAGGAGCTTCTCGGTCTCCGACGGGGCGGCCTGCCCGCTCGACGCCGGCGCCGCACCCGCGTTCGGTTTCGGCGCCTCGCCGCCCTGCGGGGCCGCGGGATGCCCTGCCTCGCCTTCGGGACGCGGGTGCTTATCGCGATGCGGATGATCTTCGTGTGCCTTCATGGCTTCTTCTTATCCTCCGCATTTTCCTGGCGCAAGTAACCCGCCAGTTTTTCCAGGAAGCTCTCACGCTGCGGCAGGACGCCCTTGTGTTCCGTCTTGGTGAACTCCCGCAGGAGCTCCTCCTGGTGACTCGTCAGCTTCTTCGGAATCTCGACGACCATCTGCACCAGCAGGTCGCCCCGACCGCGGCCGTCGAGCTCCGGAAGTCCTTTGCCTCGAAGCCGGTACAGGTCGCCGCTTTGCGTGCCGCGCGTGACCGCCATCGGCTCCTTGCCTTCGAGCGTCGGCACCTCGACCTGTGCCCCCAGCGCCGCCTGCGTGAAGCTCACCGGCACCTGGCACAGGAGGTCGCGTCCGTGCCGCTCGAAGAACGGGTGCGACTCGATGCGGATCTCGGCGTACAGGTCGCCGCGCGGCCCGCCGGGCTCGCCGGCATCGCCCTGGCCGCCATAGCGGATGCGCTGGCCGTCCTCGATGCCCGCGGGGACCTGCATCTCGATGGTCCGCTGCCGGATGACGAACCGCTGGCTGTGGCACTCCTTGCACGGATCGGCGATGGTGCTGCCCGCGCCGCGGCAGGCCGGGCAATCGGTGACCACGCGGAAGAACCCGCCGCCATGCTGCACGCGGCCCTGCCCGCGGCAGGTGCGGCAGGTCTCGCGCCGTCCGCTGGCCGAGCCGCTGCCGCCGCATTTCTCACACAGCTCGCGCCGCTTGACCTGGACGGTCCGCGTAACGCCCTTCAGGACCTCCTCGAGTTTCACGTCGATGAGCACTCGCAGGCTCTGGCCCGGGCGGGGTCCGGCCCGGCCGCCCGCGAACCCGCCGAAGAGGTCGCCCAGGCCGAAGAAATCCTGGCCGAAGAACGAGAAGATGTCCTGGATGTCGGAGTGCTGCCAGTCGTGGACGCCCGCGCCCCGGAGGCCCGCGACGCCGAACTGATCGTAACGGGCCCGCTTGTCGGGGTCGGAGAGGACCTCGTAGGCCTCGGCGCACTTTTTGAAGCGCTCCTCGGCCGCCTTGTCGCCCGGATTGCGGTCCGGGTGAAACTTCATCGCGGCGCGCCGGTACGCCTTCTTGATCTCCTCGGGGTCCGCGCCGCGCGGCACCGCAAGAATGGCGTAATAATCTTCGTCGCCGGGCATCGCGTACTCCACTCCGGCCGGCCAACGCCCGCTGCCGGATGAACAAACGGGGCGGCGGCCCATGCCCCGCCCCGTCACGCTTCAACTTATGACCGTCGAGGGCTAGACCACAGCCTCTTCGGAAGTGCTCTCGGCGTCTTCCTCTTCCGGCAACTCAGTGACCATGACGTCGGTCGTGAGGATGAGCGAGGCGATGGAGGCCGCGTTCTGAAGGGCCGTCCGCGTGACCTTCGCCGGATCGATGACGCCCATCTTCAGCATGTCGCCGTACTCGCCCGTCAGGGCGTTGAAGCCGTGCGTCCTGGGCATCGAGCGGATCTCGTCGACCACGACGGAACCGTCGCGGCCGGCGTTCTGGGCGATCTGGCGGACCGGCTCTTCGAGCGCCCGCATGACCGTCTCCACGCCGAGCTTCTCATCGCCGTGGGCCTTCCTGAGGACGGCCTCGACGGCCGGCACGGCCCGCAGGCACACCACACCGCCGCCCGGAACAATGCCTTCCTGGACGGCTGCGCGGGTCGCGTGCATGGCGTCCTCGACGCGGGCCTTCCTCTCCTTGACCTCGGTCTCGGTCGCGCCGCCGACCTTGATGACGGCCACGCCGCCGGTGAGCTTGGCCAGGCGCTCTTCGAGCTTCTCACGATCGTAATCGCTCGTGGTGGTCTCGATCTGCCGGCGGATGAGGCCGATGCGTTCCTTGATGTCGGACGGCTTGCCGCCGCCCTCGATAATCGTCGTCGAGTCCTTGTCGATCACGATGCGCTTGGCCGAGCCGAGCGTCGAGAGCTCGAGGTTCTCGAGGTTAATGCCCAGGTCCTGGCTCACGAAGGTGCCGCCCGTCAGCACGGCCAGGTCCTGGAGGATGGCCTTGCGGCGGTCGCCGAAGCCGGGGGCCTTCACCGCGCAGACCTTGAGGACGCCGCGCAGGCGGTTCACAACCAGCGCCGCAAGCGACTCGCCTTCCACGTCCTCGGCAATGATCAGGAGGGGCTTGCCGGTGGACGCCACCTTCTCCAGCAGCGGCACGATCTCGCGCAGGTTCGAAACCTTCTTCTCGTTGATGAGGATAAGCGTGTCCTCGAGCACGCACGTCATCGTGCCGGGGTCGGTGATGAAGTACGGGCTGAGGTAGCCCTTGTCAAACTGCATGCCCTCGGTGAAATCGAGGACGGTGTCCATCGACTTGCCCTCCTCGACGGTCATGACGCCGTCGCGGCCGACCTTGTCGAGGGCCTTGGCGATGAGCTTGCCGATCTCGGGGTCGTTGTTGGCGCTGATCGAGGCCACCTGGGCGACCTCGTCATGGCCCTTGAGCTTGCGGCTCTGCTCGGCGATGCTCTTGACGGCCGCCTCGACCGCCATGTCGATGCCGCGCTTCAGCGCCATCGGGTTGGCCCCGGCCGTCACGTGGCGCAGGCCCTGCTCGAAAATGGCCTCGGCCAGGACGATGGCCGTCGTGGTGCCGTCGCCGGCCACGTCGGCCGTCTTCGACGCGGCCTGGTTGGCCAGCTTCGCGCCCATGTTCTCGAACTTATCCTGCAGTTCGATTTCCTTCGACACGGTGACGCCGTCTTTCGTCACGCGCGGGCTGCCGTAGGACTTCTGAATAATGACGTGGCGGCCCGTGGGGCCGAGGGTCACCTTGACGGCCCTGGCCAGTTGCTTCAGGCCGACGGCCATCTTGCGTTTTGCATCGTCGCCATACAGTAATTGCTTCGCCATTCTTAGGCTCCTCATCAGTAAGGAATCGAAAAGGTTCAGCTACCCGCGCGCCCAGAACTCGCTTCACCACACCACGATATAACCGCAGACAGTGGCACCCTAAGATGCTTGAGGCCCCCTTCTCTCGATACCTCCTCTGCCTTGGCCCTACGAAACTGAACTGAGCCACCAGGCGATAGAATCATGCCATGAGGAAAGGAAACTCCTTTCCCTTGGGCGTCTACCACGTTCACAACTCTTCCTTGGGCCAAAGGACTCTTAGCATCAGCCTCTTGTGGCTGAACAAACACGTAAGATTCTGCCACCTTACACATCCTTTCCGTCGCGTCTGCGGAATCAGCCGATCTTCGCGAGGATGTCGGACTCGCGCAGGATCATGTATTCCTTGCCGTCGATCTCGATTTCCATGCCGCCGTACTTCGCGTACACGACGGTGTCGCCCTTCTTCACGGACGGGGCGATGCGCTTGCCGTCGTCGGCCACGCGGCCGGGGCCGATCGCGATGACCTTGCCCTTGACGGGCTTTTCCTTGGCGCTATCGGGAATGACGATACCGCCCTTGGTCTTTTCCTCGGCTTCCATCGGCTCCACCACAATGCGATCATCCAGGGGGTCGACTTTCATCGGTTGATCTCCGTGTTGTCTTGTTCCTTCACCCGGTTTGGTTTGTTTGCCTCAAGGCGTCGCCGCGCGGGCGACGGCCGAACGATTACATCATGCCACCCATGCCGCCCATGC
>PMZT01000178.1 GCA_003170085.1 Planctomycetia bacterium
CGCGGGCACGGCCACGCCGCTCTCGTATGGCACGTGCGACGCCGACTTCGGCAAGTACGCGAACCTGGCCGACCAGCGCGTGCTGGAGTTGTGCCGGCGCGACTCGCCCAAGTGGATTCCGTGCGTGGCCACGGTGAACGACGGTTCCATCATCAGCGATAACGTGGGCAAGTACCAGCCCAACGCATGGGGCCTCTTCGATATGCACGGNNGCCCAACGCCTGGGGCCTGTGCGACATGCACGGCAACGCCGCCGAGTGGACCCTGACGACGTACGCGCCGTATCCGTATCAGGCCGACGACGGCCGCAACGCGGGGCGGCCGGAGGGCGAGAAGGTCGTGCGCGGCGGGTCGTGGTACGACCGGCCGATTCGCGCCCGGTCAAGCTTCAGGCAGAGCTATCCGGCCTGGCAGAAGATATTTAACGTCGGCTTCCGCGTGATTGCGGAATCCGATTCCAAGGTGCTGGCAGCCGCCGGTGCCGGAAAATGATCGCGGGCGGCCCGCGCGTGGGCCGAGAAAGACTTAACCGCGGAGACCGCTGAGAACGCAGAGAAAAACAGCAATGACGGAAGGATTGGTAAGAAACGGGAAAGGCCACAGAAACTCCCCTCAGCCTTTTCTGTTTTTCCCCAATCCGTAGGCCGTTTCCGTTTTTCTCTGCGCTTTTTGCGTGCTCTGCGGTTAATCCGAACGGCCAAGGGCCGGTTCAAGGTTCAAGAGGGCAACCGAAAGGAGTCAGCACAGCCGTGAAGATTCGATTGAGCGTCATCGCATGGTGTGTGGCCGGGGCCATGGTCTTCGGCATCCTGGGGACCGCGACGAATGCAGCCCCGTCGTCGCCTTATCGTTCGCCGCTGGACGTCCGCTACGCGCCGAACGGCCAGTGGCTGGCCGTCTCGGATTACACGGCCGGCGTCGTGGCGATCGTCGATGTGGCCGGCGCCAAGGTCGCCCGCGAGGTGCCGCTGAACGGCAAGCCCGGGGGCGTCGCCTGGTCGGCCGACGGCTCCAAGCTCTACGTGGCCGAGTATAACGCCGGCACCGTGGCCGAGATTGACGCGGCCGGCGGCAAGGTCCTGCGGCGCTTCGCCGTGGGCCTGCGGCCGATGGGCGTGGCTGTGGCCAACAAGCGCCAGCTCCTTGTGGTTACCAATACCATAACGAACGACGTCTCGGTGGTCGAGCTTGCGTCGGGCAAAGAGAAGGCCCGCGTCCGCCTCGTCCGCGAGCCGTACTTCGTGGCCGTTACGCCCGACGAGAGCATGGCTGTGATCGGCAACCTTCTTCCGGCCGGCAACGCGGCCGATCCGCAGAACTCGGCGTGCGTGACCCTGCTTGACCTCGAAGGCATGAAGACAATCGCCGATATCCGCCTGCCCGGCGGCTCGACCAGCGTGCGCGGCATCGCGATCTCGCCCGAAGGCAAGTACGCCTACACAGTGCACACCATCGGCCGCACCACGCTGCCCACCACGCAGCTTGAGCGTGGCTGGATCAACACCAACGCCCTGAGCATTATCGACCTGGGGGCCAAGTCGGTCCTGGCCTCGGTGCTGCTCGATCGCCTGAGCGAGGGCGCCGCCGATCCGTGGGGCATCGCCTTGTCGAAGGACGGCAAGACCCTCTGGGTCACGATCGCCGGCATCCACCAGGTCGGCAAGGTTGACATTGGCACGCTGCACGCGCTTCTGAAGGGCGAGGCGCCAGTCGCGCCCACGCCGGGCAACCAGCCCGTGAAGCCGGTCTCCGACACGTGGGCCGAGATCAAGAAGGACCCGGAGAAGCGCAAGAACCTCGTCAACGACCTCGCGGCGCTGTACGGCGCGGGCCTGCTCACGCGCACGGCGATTCCCGGCAAGGGTCCGCGCGGCATCGACATGGCGCCCGACGGTCAGCGCCTGGCCGTGGCCACGTACTTCTCGGGCGCCGTGCTGCTCATCGACGCCGCGACGTGCAAAGTCGCCGCCACCGTCCGCCTCGGCCCGGAGCGCGAGCCCGACCTTGTCCGCAAGGGCGAGCAGATCTTCCACGACTCCAACTACTGCTTCCAGCACTGGCTGAGCTGCACGACGTGCCATCCCGAGCAGGCCCGCGTGGACGCCCTCAACTGGGACCTCCTGAACGATGGCATCGGCAACCCCAAGAACACCAAGTCCCTCCTGTGGGCGCACAAGATGCCGCCGATGATGTGGCATGGCGTGCGGCCGAGCATGGAAGTGGCCGTGATGACGGGCTTCAAGTTCATCCAGTTCCACGAGCCCGAGCAGCCGGAGATCGAGGCCGTCCAGACGTACCTGCGGTCGCTTGAGCCGATGCCCAGCCCGTACCTGAAGCCGAACGGCGAGCTTTCCGATCGCGCGAAGCGCGGCAAGAAGATCTTCGAGAGCGACCAGACCGGCTGCGCCAAGTGCCATCCGGCGCCGCTCTACACCGACCTGAAGCTGTACAACGTGGGCACGCGGCGGCCGCTCGACCAGCGCGACGATTTCGTTACGCCCACACTGGTCGAACTCTACGGCACCGCCCCGTATCTGCACATGGGCGATGCGGTGACCCTGGAAGAAATTTTCACGAAGTTCAACGAAAAGGGCCAGCACGGGACGACGAAGCAACTGTCGAAAGACGAACTCGGCGATCTGATCGAGTATCTGCTGTCGCTGTGACGTGGCGGTGACGAGTTCGCGGCGGCGGGGCTTCCGGGCTCGTCGCCGCTGAATTTGGGGGACATTCCAGGGCCCGAGGAGCGCGGGATGCGACCGAGGCCGCACATGAGGGTACTCTGGCCCATCGTAGCGGGCGGCCTATTCGTCGTTGCTGCCTGCCTTGGGGCTGGCCGGCCGGCGCCTGCCGCACCACCGCCGACGGTTGACCTGTTGCCCAAGGCGCTCGAGGGGCCGATGGCCGGCGTCGAGGAGATCGTGTTTGCGGCGCGGCCGATCGGCCACGATCCCCACTGGTACGCCAACATCGGTTACTACGGCCCCGATGCCAATCGCAAGGCATACATGGAGGGCGGCCGCCTTTGCCGCCTCAACCTCAAGACCGGCAAGATCACGGTGCTGGTGGACGATCCCAAGGGCGGCGTCCGCGACCCGTGCGTTCACTACGACGGCAAGACGATCGTGTTCGCCTACCGCAAGGGCGGCACCGAGAACTATCATCTCCATGAGATCAACGCCGACGGCACGGGCCTGCGGCAGTTGACCGACGGCGAGTACGATGATTTCGAGCCCACGTACATCCCCGACGGCGACATCATCTTCGTGTCCACGCGGTGCAAACGGTGGGTCAACTGCTGGCTGACGCAGGTGGCGATCATGTACCGTTGCGGGCCGCAGGGCGAGAACGTCCACCCGATCTCCTGCAACGGCGAGCACGATAACACGCCGTGGCCGTTGCCCGACGGCCGCATCCTCTACATGCGGTGGGAGTACGTGGACCGCAGCCAGGTGAACTTCCACCACTTATGGGCGGCCAACCCGGACGGCACGGGGCAGGTGGCGTACTTCGGCAACATGTATCCAGGCATCGTGATGATTGACGCCAAGCCGATCCCCGGCACCGACAAGGTCGTGGCGATCTTCTCGCCGGGGCACGGCCGGAAGGAGCACATGGGCCGCGTCACGATCGTGGATCCCAACGCCGGGCCGGACCGGCCGTCCTATGCGAAGGAGATCTCGCGGTCCGGCGATTGCCGGGACCCGTACGCGTTCTCCGAGGACTGTTTCCTCGTGGCGTCGCCTCAGGGTATCCTGCTGATGGACGGCCATGGCGCCACGCAGGTGCTCTGCCGCCCGACCGACGCCTTGGAGTTCCACGAGCCGCGCCCCCTGGTGCCGCATCCGCGCGAGAAGATCGTTCCGCCGCGCATCGACCCGTCGCAGAACACCGGCCGGATGGTCCTGGCCGACGTCACGGTCGGCCGCAACATGGACGGCGTGAAGCCGGGCGAGATCAAGAAGCTCCTCGTGCTCGAGATTCTGCCGATTCCCGTGCATTTCTCCGGCGGCATGGAGCCGATCAGCATGGGCGGCACGTTTACGCTCGAACGCATCCTGGGCACCGTGCCGGTGGAGCCCGACGGCTCGGCCTATTTCGAGGTGCCGGCCCTTCGCCCCGTCTTCTTCGTGGCGATGGACGAGAACGACAACGCCGTCAAGCGTATGCAGAGTTGGTGCACGGTGGAGCCGGGCGAAACGACCGGCTGCGCCGGCTGCCACGAGGAGCGCTCGCACGTGTCGCCCCTGAAAGGCAACCTCCAGGCGCTGGGGCGGGCGCCCAGCCGCATCGCACCCGTGAGCGGCATTCCGGACGTGTACGATTTTCCGCGCGACATCCAGCCGATCCTCGACCGCCATTGCCTGAAGTGCCACGACCTCGACCATCGCAAGGCCAACCTGGAACTGACGGGCGACCGCGGGCCGCTCTACTCGCACAGTTACTTCACGCTCACGGTTTTCGGGCAGATCGCCGACGGCCGGAACGCCTTCGCAAACCGTCCGCCGCGCTCGATCGGCGCGTCGGCCAGCAAGCTTATGCAGAAGATCGACGGCAGCCATCACGACGTGAAGGTCTCGGACGAGGAACGGAAGAAGGTGCGATTCTGGATCGAGTCCGGTGCGCCGTATCCCGGCACGTACGCCGCCTTGGGTTCCGGCATGATCGGCGCCTATCAAGAGAACGACCTCGTGCGGACCGACGCCGGGTGGCCGACCGTGGCGGCGGCGCAGGAGGTTCTCGCCCGCCGGTGCGACTCGTGTCACAACGCGAAGTCGCCGCTGCCGCGCTCGCTGAGCGATGACGGGCGCGCGTTGCCGCCGGAGGGGCGGCGGACGTTTATGTCGCGCCACCTGGCCTTCAACCTGACGCGGCCCGAGAAATCGCAGTTCGTCATGGGCCCGCTTTCCGAGGCGGCCGGCGGGTACGGCACGTGCAAGGCCAGGACGCCGGCGGCGTTTCCGGGCAAGCCCGCGGCCGACATCTTCGTTGACACGAAGGACCCGGATTATCAGAAGCTCCTGGCGATGATTGTGGCCGGCAAGACATGGCTCGATGAGTACAAGCGTTTCGACATGCCGGGGT
Organism: Planctomycetia bacterium; assembly: GCA_003170085.1. Taxonomy (GTDB): domain Bacteria; phylum Planctomycetota; class Phycisphaerae; order FEN-1346; family FEN-1346; genus FEN-1346. The sequence goes on from PMZT01000178.1 coordinate 5,086, forward strand.
TCCGGCCATACGCTCCGTACGTCCGCGAAATGAAACGCTATGGGATCCTGGCGGCGACCCTGGGTCCGAATGACCCCGTTGACCCTTATGCGACCGACCGCGCCTACTGGCAGTCGTTCTGGTACGTTCCCCCGAAGCCATGAGGCCGCGACCGAGGGGAGTTCCGATGCGCCTGAGTTTGTACGCAGCGACCGCGCTGCTGGTCTGGATGGGCCTGGCCGTGGCGGCGCGAGCGGATCAGCCGTCCGCGCCCTCGCCTTCGATCGTCGCCGACTGGGCGGCGCAGGACGGCCTTTACTCCGGAGATACCGTCCAGGTCGACGCGATCCGGCGGCCGCTCGATGAACTGGGCGGCGCTGCCCAGGACTTTGCGGCCCGGTTCGATGAACTGAAGAAGGCCGGCGCTCCGCCGGGCGACCCGCGATGGCTGGACCTCTACCGCGCCGCCTGCGATCGTCGCCGCGCGGCGCGCCTGGCGCCGCACAGGGACCTCCTGCGGCAGGTCGTGTTCACGAAGCACTACGACTTGGGCGGATCGCACTACGCTTATACCGAAGGCCAGTCCGATGCGGTGGCCGAACGGACGTTCAAACCCGGCGCCGCGCTCTGCCTGCTGGAGATGAACGGTTCTTACGGCATCGTCCGCACGCTCATCGACGATCCCAAGGGCGTCATCCGCGACCCGGACGTGTCGTATGACGGCAAGCGCATCCTCTTTGCCTGGAAGAAGTCGGAGCGCGAGGATGACTATCATCTCTATGAGATGACGCCGGCCGATGGCAAAGTGCGGCAGATTACGTTCGGCCTGGGTTATACCGACTACGAGCCGGCGTACCTGCCCAACGGCGACATCATCTTCAGCTCCACGCGGTGCGTGCAGGCCGTGGATTGCTTCTGGACGGAAGTTTCGAACCTTTATACGTGCGACGGCGACGGCCGGTATCTGCGACGGCTGGGGTACGACCAGGTCCACACGAACTATCCCACGGTTCTGTCCGACGGGCGCGTCATCTACACGCGATGGGAATACAGCGACCGCGGCCAGATCTTCGTGCAGAGCCTGTTTCAGATGAACGCCGATGGCACGGGCCAGACGGCGTTGTATGGAAATAATTCGTGGTTCCCGACCAGCATCCTTCACGCCCGCGGCATTCCGGGGACCGAGAAGGTCGTGTGCATCTTCGCCGGACACCACACGCACCAGAAGGGGAAGCTGGGCCTGCTCGACCCGACCCAGGGGCGGGAAGAGAACAGCGGCGCGCAGCTCATCGCGCCCGTGCAGCCTACGGAAGCCGTGCACGTTGATAAGTATGGCCAGGAGGGCGAGCAGTTCCAGTACCCGTTTCCGCTGAGCGAAACCGCATTCCTCGTCACCTTCCGGCCGGTGCGGCCGGGCAAGGCCGAGCCGGAGCACTTTGCGATTTACTTCATGACGATCGACGGCCGCCGCGAACTTCTGGCGGAGGATCCGCGCCTTTCGTGCAACCAGTCGGTCCCGGTGTCGCCGCGCCCCGCGGCGGCGATGCGAACCAGCCCCGTCGATTATCGCCAGTTCACGGGGACGCTCGTGATGCAGGACATCTATGCCGCGCCGGGCCTGGCGGGCGTGCCGCGCGGCACGGTCAAGACGCTGCGCGTGGTGGCGCTGGAGTTCCGTGCGATGGCTCTGGGCGCCAACGGTAACGGCGGCGTGGCGGGCAACGCGATGGTGAGCACGCCTATTGCCACCGGCAACGGGGCGTGGGACCCCAAGATCGTTCTGGGCGAGGCGACGGTTTATGATGACGGATCGGCATGTTTCACCGTGCCGGCGCGCACGCCGATCTACTTCCAGGCCATCGACGCCAAGGGCCACGCCGTCCAGACGATGCGCAGTTGGGCCACGGTCATGCCGGGCGAAACGCAGTCGTGCGTCGGTTGCCACGAGGATAAGAACTCCTCGCCGCCGGTGACCGCGGCAACGCTGGCGCTCAAGGCGGGGCCGCAGGCGCTGAAACCGTGGTACGGGCCGCCGCGCGGCTTCTCGTTCCAGCGCGAGGTCCAGCCGATCCTCGACCGACACTGCACGCGTTGCCATCACGTGGAGTCGGCGGACAATAAGCGCGTGGCGGAGGCACCCGCGCCGGCGGAGAGCGCGAGCACGTCGGCACCGGCCGCTGCGGAGTCCGCAGCCAAGCCGGTCGCGGAGCCGCCGGCCAAGCTTGCGTTCAGCCTGCTCGGGACGGAGGTGCTGGACCGGGGGGCCAAGCGAAAATGGAGCGAATCGTACCTCGTCCTGACCCACAGCAAGGAGCGCGCCCGCAGTCGCAACAGGGAGGCCTACATCGGAGACCCGAATAACGCCCTCGTGCCGTGGATCAGCGCCCAGTCGGCCCCTCCGATGCTCGCGCCGTACTCGTTTGGCGCCCACAAGAGCCGCCTTCTCGCGATGCTCGAGCAGGGGCACAACGGCGTGAAGCTTTCGCGCGAGGAGTTCGACAAGATCGCCTGCTGGATCGACCTGCTGGTGCCGTACGGCGGCGATTACATCGAGGCCAACGCATGGACGCCGGAAGAAGCGAAGCGCTACCAGTACTTCCTTGATAAGCGTCAGCGCTGGGAAGCCGAAGAGGCACGCAACATCCAGGCCTTTCTACAGGGCGGGCGGTAGCGGCGCGTCAACGTTGTCCTTGTGGGTGTATTGTTCTCGTGGGTGCTTTCGTGGGCGCCATGCTTTCGCGCCGTTGCGAAAGCATGTTCTGCCGCGGGTGCCCCGCTCAAAACCGTGAAGACCCCGGGCACGCCGTCGCTTCAACCTCAAAGAGGAGGTTATCGCGGCAGACGTCGGCGATGACCGAGAGGCACGGCCAGCCCAGGTCGGCCCACCCTTCGCGGAAGACCTTCTCGACCTCCGGCGTCTTGGAATACGCGATGGCCTGGACCACGTCGCCGTCGCCGCAACCCATGTCGCGGAGCACCGCGCGGACGTTGTCGATCGTGTTGCCGATCTGACCGCGCGGGTCGTCCACAAAAATGGTGGCGCCGGCGGCATCGATCGCCGCGGTACCGGAGACATAAACGGTCTTGCCCGCCGGAGTGACGGCTCGCGAAGACCGCGAGAAAGCGGAGCCGTAGTTGAAGGCCGATCGCTGGTTGCCCGCGTCGCGGAAGAACTCGATCGACGCGCGCGGCCCGGTCATGGCAATGGCGTCCACGGCACATTCCGCGGCACCCGCCGGACGAACGCCGATTCCCGTGCTGGCCGGCAACTGGATCGCCCGCGGATCGCCGTCGAGAAGGCCGCACTCGTGGAAAAATTGGTTCCGCACGCGGTTGAGGTCGTCATACCAGGCCAGGATGTCGCCGAGCCAGAGCCACGTCCGGGCGACGGACTTCATGGAGCAACCGGCTTCGCGCAGCGCCGCCGCCGTCTTGGTGAACACGGCGCGGCCCTGGTCGGCCTTTACCGTTCCCGCTTCGGGCGCCACGAGGCCCGACAGGGCGATGTACTCGAGACCGTCGAGGGTGAGCGTGCGGCCACATGGCTCGCCGCCAAGGCGGGCGATCCGCGGAGTTTCCTTGGTCCGCACCGCATGCACCTGGACGCCGGCGATGCCGCCGCCGGAAGCCATGGGGACGGCGAGGAGGACGGGCGAGACCCCGTCGTCGAGCGGGCCGTAGGCCCGGCCGCGCGCCGCCAGGGCCGCGGCCATCGCCGACTTGCCGGCGAAGAGGCGCTCCTGCAAGAGGTGCGCCCCGCGGGCCTGAAGCACCTTGCGGATATCCGCAAACAGCGCCTCCGCCTGGTCGGCAAGCCCCAGGGACAGGTCCGGCACGGCGGTCAGGAAGATCTCGGCCGCATTTTTTGATTCCAGCAGACACCCTTGCATGCGAATCGTCGTGCTCCTCTCCGGTTCTTCTTGTGCGTCTGCGCCGGCAGGGCCAGCGCACGGTTCCCCACGATCTATTGAACGCAGCCGGGGGGCAAAAGTGACGCGAGAATGTGCGTATTCCGCGGAAATCGGGGCGAACTTTGCAGGAAACTCGGACCGCGGAAACGGCGAAACCGACGCGGCGTTCCGCCCAAACGAAACCGCCGGGGACGGGACCCGCCCCGGCGGCACTCATCTTACTGGCGAGGGCGACGGGGCTCGAACCCGCAACCTTCGGATCGACAATCCGATGCTCTAACCAATTGAGCTACGCCCCCGCATAGGGCCGGCAGCAGACGTCGGAGGGAGACCCTTCGTGCCTGAAACAGCACGGCCGCATTGTCGATGCGGCCGCATGCCTGCCAGACATGGTATTCTGGCGGATGGCGCCTGAATGTCAAGCAAAAAGACGGTCCGGCGCCTACCGCTGGTATATCGGCAACTGACGATAAGACACGCTCATGGCCAGCACGGCCATCGACGTCGTGTAATAGGCGCCGCCTTCGCCGTCATTTTCGCCCACTGTGGGCCAGCGGCCGTCCTTTTCCTGCGCCTTCAACATAATTTCATACATGCGCGAGGCAAAGCGGTCCCAGTAATCGTCGCCGAGCTGGAAGGTTCCCTGCGCACAGTAATACATGGCGTAGGAGAAGTGCTCGCCGTCGCCCTGGCGCTGGGGCAGGTGCTTGAGGACCCACTCGCCGGCCATGAGGGCGTAGCGGTCGCGATGGCGGCCGCAGAGTTCCAGGCAGAGCAGGGCGGTGCCGGTCCGGCCCCATCCCGCGCCGCCGCCGGGCTGATAGGCAAAGCCTCCCTCGCGGCGGTCGTGGCACCGCATGATGTAGGCCAGGCCGCGCTCGATCGCTTCCTTGGGCACCGCGGCGCCGTTATTTCGCGCCGACCGCAGGGCCATGATGGCCCAGCCCGTGCACGAGATGTCGCTGTCGCGGCTGTCCGACTGGTACCGCCAGCCACCGGCGCTGCTGGGATCCTTGGGCATCTGCTGCGCCGCCAGGATGACCTTGAGGGCCTTGGGCAGAACCGTGTCGATCTTCTTCTGGCGCTCCGGGTCGACCATGCCCGAGACTTCGGACAGGAGGAGCGTTGAGATGTTATGGCTGTACATCGGGCCGTGGCCTTCGCCGCCGCGGATGAGCGTGCCGTTGGCGGCCTGCGAGGCCAGGATGAAATCAACACCCTTATTAATCACTTCACCGTACGGCCCTACGCCCGGGGTGTTGCCTTTGGCCAGGAACGCCATGAGGCAAAGCGAGGTGATGCCCGTGACGTTCCGCGGATTTCCTTCGCGGGTCCACGAACCGTTGTTCTGCTGTTCCTTGGCCAGCCACGCGAGGGCCTTCTCGAGAGCCACGTCGAGCGGCTCCTGGAACTTGGCCAGGGCGGGTGAGGCGCTGTCGGCCCGGGCCGCGCCGGCCACGGGGCCGAGAACGATGGCGAGGGTCACGAGGCCGGCCACAAGCCCGCACAGCCGTCGGGACCGTCGCTGGTGGGACATCGAGCGAGTCACTATTTGCCTCCCTCGGTTTCGGCACTGCCGCGCTTGGCGACCTGCTGGAAGTAGCGCTTGATGAGCGTCCGATACTCCTCCGGCCCCGCTTCTTCGGAGGCCTGGAGGATCTGGTTCCGCAATTCGCCGGGCAGACGGGCCCAATCCGAAAGCTTAATGCCCATGCGTTCGAGCTTCGCCGCCGTCAGGCTGGCGGCGATCGCGTTGACGCCCTTCTTGGAGTCGGGACTGGGTGACGGCTGCTGGCCGGGCAGTTGCCCCATTCCCGGCATCTGGCCCGGCGTTACGCCTTTGGCCTGGGCCTGCGCCATGGCCTGCGCCGCGGCGGCGTCCATGGCATGGGCGGCTTCGGCGGCAGCGGCGGCGGTCTGCTCCTGCGCGGCCTCGGTGGTGGCGTTGAAGGCGTCGGCCAGGGGTTCGGCCATCGGGCTGGCGGGAGGCGACATCTGATTCGCCGCCTGGGCCAGCGTCTGCCCAAGAGCGGCGAGCGCGTTGGCGGCGGCCTCGAGCGCGTTGGCGGCGTTCTGCTGCGACGGAACGGCATTCTGCGGAGCGGGGGAGTTCAGTGTCTGCTCGGCCTGGTGCTCGGCCTGGCCGGCCTGGGTGAGCGCGTCGGTCGCCTGCTGGGCCTGCTGCCCGGCGGGTTGCGGGGCCATCGCCTGGGCCCGCTGCGCGAGCGCCGCGGTTTCCTGCTTGAGGTCAGCGGTGCGAGCCTCGATACTCTTCTGCTCGGCGGCGAGGGCCTTCTGCGGCTCGCTCGCGCTAAGGGCCTGAAGCTCGTGTGCGATCTCCTGCTGGCGCTCGGCAAGGCCCTGGGCCTCCTGCGCCATCTGGCCCATCTGACCGGCGTCCGGCGCGCCCTGGTCGCCGCCGGCATGCTGACCGCCTGCCTCCTGTCCGCCTGCTTCCTTCTGGCCTGCCTCCTTCTGGCCGGCTTCCTTCTGGCCGGCTTCCTTCTGACCGGCCTCCTTCTGACCGGCTTCCTTCTGGCCGGCTTCCTTCTGACCGGCTTCCTTCTGACCGGCTTCGGGCTGAGCGGCGGGCTTCTGCGTGGCCTGCTTGGTCAGATTCTGGGCAAGCGCCTGGAGTTGTTGCCCGGCTTCGGCGGCATTCTTGGCGGCTTCGGGAACGTTGGCCGGAATGTCCTTTGCGGCCTCCTCGGCGTGTGCGGCTGCCTCCTGGCTCTCGTGAGCGGCTTCCTGGCCGGCCGGCGCCGCTTCCTTGGCCAGTTGCGAGGCCTCCTTGGCAACCTCAGCCTGCTGTTCCTGGAGGCGCTGCATCTGCGACTTCGCGATCTGCTGCGCGGCCTGCTGACGCTGGGCCATGAGCGCTTCGGTCTTCTCGCGAATCTGCGTCTGCTTCTGTGCCATTTGCTGGGCCTGCTGGGCCTGCTGCGGCGTCAGCTTCGGCGCCGCGGGCTGCTGCACTTGAGGCTGTTGGCCCTGCGGCTGCTGCCCTTGTGGCTGCGGACTCTGCGGTTGCTGTCCCTGGGGTTGCTGCGCTTGAGGCTGTTGGCCCTGCGGTTGTTGCCCTTGCGGCTGCTGACCCTGAGGCGGCTGCGCTGCGGGGTTCTCCGGCTGGGCGGCGCGTTGGGCGAGGGCGTTCTCGGCGCCCTTCTGCTTTTCGATCGCCTGTTCGAGGGCGCCGGTCTGGATGTTCTCAGCGGCTGCGCCCATGGGCTTGGCCTGGTCGGCGGTGGGCTTGTTGGCGGCGGCCTCGCGGGCCAGTTGGGCCTGTTCCGCGGCGAGGGCCTTCAGGGCATTGTCGACCTGCTTCAGGTCGTTCAGGTGCTGGGTATCCTGCGCAAGGCCCCGCTGTTCCTTTTCGAGCTTGCGAACCTCATTGGCAAGATCCTTGGCCTTGGCCTGGTCCTTGGCCAGATCGGCCTTGACCGCGGCCGCATCCGACTTGGCGATGTCGCCGGTGGCCTTGGCAACGGCATTCTCTTCCTTCTGCCAATCGCTGGGGTTTTGCTGCGTCTGGTCGGGTTGGGCCTTGGCCGCGGCAAGCTCTTGCTGGCGCTCAGCCAGTTCCTTCAGGTGCTGAGCGAGTTCGGCGGCGGCGGTCATTTCCTTGAGCTGCTTGAGGAGTTCCTCAACGATGGCGATGGCGCGGTCGATGTGCTGATCGGTCGTGCGGGCCAGCGTGCCGCGCTCAGGCGCAGTCTCGGTCACTTTGATCTGGCCGGACTCGTTGGTGGCCGTATCGACTTCGGTGTAGAGCAGGTTGACCTTGGGCGCCATGCCGGCGAAGGAACCCTCGGCGACCTTCGGAACGAGTTCGCTCGAGGTGTCTTTGGCGACGCCCAGGTGCTTGCTCATGCGGTCCAGGCGTTTCATGAGGTCCTGGTTCAGCATGGCCGCGCTGGGCAACGTGTCCTTGAGCGGGACGGAGTCCTCCTTCGACGTCTTGAGTTCGCGCAGGATCTTCTCGAGCATCTTGCGGATGGCCTCTTCCTCGGCCTGGAGGCTCTGCATCGCGTAGGACTCGGCGGTCAGATCGAGGACCACGGTAAGCTCGTGCGAGAAGCCTTCCTGCGGCCCCTTCAGGTCGGCGGGCAGCGTGTCGATGGCGCGGATGCGGAACGTGAACTTGCGGGCCCCGCCCAGCGGCAGCGAAGCCAGGTCGAGGGTCGCCGCCGCCCCGGGCACCTTGAGCGTTGGGCGGTCGGCCGCGGCCGGCAGCGGAATGGGCACGGCCTTGAACTTGCCGGAGTCGGTCTTGACCTCGAATTCGGCGGCGCTAAGGCCGTAGTCGTCGGCCATTTCGTAGGTCACGGGCAGGTGGTCCGATGGCTTCAGGCGGAGTTCCTTCTTCTCGGCGGTCAGCTTGGGGGTGATGATGGCGACCGTCGGGCGGGCGTCGGGCACGGCCTTGAGCGGATGGCGGCCCGACACGTTCGCCATGCCGTCCTGGTCCGTGATGCTGAGCGACCACTGGCCGCCCAGGCGCGGCGTCAGACGAATCTGGAACTTGCAGACGGGCGCCCCATCGGGGCCGGTGGTGATCTCCACGGGCACGTCGGGTACGGCCCGATCATTGATCAGGACCTCGGCCGACTTCACGGGCTTGTTGGTCGTGGCCCACACGGTGACGAGCGTACCCACGACGGCCTGAATCTTACCGTCCTGGCTGTCCTTCACCACGAGCGGCTCAAGCCGGGCGTACTTGGGGAAATCGTACTGCATGGCCAGTTGCTTGACGACCGGCGGCGGCACGACCGTCACGTTGTAGTACATGGTAAGGGCTTCGCCGGCGTTGATGCGGTATCGGAACGATTGCTCGGCCGGCGGGCAGGTGATCGTGAACCGCGGGAATCCGCTCTCGGAAGGCGGGAGGGCGGTCATGCGCTCGACCGACTCCGAGCCGTCGGCCATCATCTTGCGGAAGTCGGCGTGTTTGACGGCGGTGCTGGCCACGGTGACCTTGATCTCCAGCCGCTCGCCCTCGGCCAGGCGCCAGTCGCCGGGCTCGACGGTGAGCATCTCGGCCCTGACGTTCGGAAGGTTCAGGTATGGGGCCACGGCGCGGGCCAGCAGGCGCTGGGCCGCGAGGGGATCGATCGCAAAGATGAGCGCGAAGATGAGCATGGCGCCGGCGGCCGCCAAGAGGAACGGCCGCGCGGTCTTCAGCGTGATTTCGCTTCGAGGACGGACCCGGGTGGCATCCTGGCTGGCTTCCTGGACCAGGGCCTGGATGAGGGCCTCGGAGCCGCGCAATTCGGGCATGTCGCTGCTCATCAGGAGTTCGACGGCCGAGCTCAGGCGCTCCTGAAGTTCGGGGTGTCGGTCTTCAATCGCGCGGGCGACGCCCGAAAGCGTGATCGTCTTGGCCAGCGGGAGGATCAGGAACCAGACGGCCGAGGCGACGGTCGCCCCGAGGGCCGTCAGCGTGAGCGCATAGCGCGGCCAGTCGGCGAACAGAATGAGCTTGGCATCGATCCCCATGATGACCAGCAGGGCGATCGACGCCGTGGCCACGACGGCCGAGATGCCGCGCAGCAGCACGACGACGCGGATGCGCCTCAGCAGGCGCCGCAGGGCCTGCGCAATCGGCTCGGGCAAGGCGGCGGCGGTGACGTCGGAGGGAATGCGTATCATGCCAACCCCACTTTCTTTCGGATGAGCCATTCCGCCGTGGCCACGAGGATCATCAGGATCAGCAGGGGCCATGAGTCCCAAAGTACATATTCATGGGTCTCTACTTCTTTCTCGGTCGGCTTGCCGAGGGAGGCCAGCACGCGGCCGGCCGACGTCGGGTCGACCACCGCGCCGCCCGTGAGGCTGGCCAGGCGGCTCAGGAGGCCGCGATCCGGGGCGAGCTCGGCTTGCTCGGCGGGGGTCGCCGGCTCGACCGAGAACTCCGTCGCCACCGTCCGGACGTTATCCTGCGCGAGGACCGCCTTGGCGGGCGGCGCGTCGAGTTCCACCCGGTACGTGCCGCCGGGCAGTTGGCCGAGGTCGGCCCCGTACATGCCGGGCGAATGTTCGAGGTACTGCAATTTTTTGCGCAGGACGACCTGGTCGCCCACGAACACGTTCACGGCCACGTCGTCGCTGACGATCGGCGAGTAGTCCTTGCGCGCGACCTTCGCCTTGACCTGGACCGACGCCTGCGGCGCATAGCGGGTCCGGTCGGTGCCCAGCTTGACCGTCTCGGTGCCGGCGGGGAGCTTGTTGGACGTGGCCCAGCGCAGCACCTGGCCCCAGAAGCGGTGGTGGAACGTGTCGCCGGTGCGGTATCGCAGGCGCCAAGTCTCGTCGGTCGCGAGGAACATGACCTGGCCCATGGCCACGGCCTGGTAGACGATCAGGGCGTTTTCGCGTTCGAAGTCGCGGCGGCGCCGCTGGATGTCATCGGTCAGCGCCTCGGCGGTCCCACCGCCGGCCGAGAGGCGCGCCGGCAGGAAGTCGGGCGCGTGCGGGGGCAGGGCGTAGGCCAGAATCGTGGCGCCCTCCTTGGCGTGCAGGATCGGGTGGCGCCAGTAAAGGTCGGGCACGTTGTCCCAGATCTCGAGGCTCTCTTCCGGGCTGACCTTCTGCCTGAGGAGAACGCTCTCGCGACCCTCGCTCGTCAGGGCAATGCGGAAGGTCTTTTCTGGGCCGGCCATGAGGGGCCGGTCCGCGCGATGGAAGAGCACGGGCAGCGCCTCGCCCAGCGGCGTATCGGCGTAGGCGTGCGGCATGAAGTACTGGCCGGCGACGACGATGAGCGTGCCGCCGCGCTCGGTGACGAACTTGCGGAGGATCTGTTGCGTGGCCGCATCAAGATACTTGGGGTTCAGGTCGCCGAGGATGATGACGTCGAACTTCATCCACTCGGCCTCGTCCTTCGGCAGCGCGCTGGCCTCGACGTCCTCCAGCGGGCGTGAGACCGACGCCTCGACGCGCGGCGCCAGCGGCACGCCCTCGATCCGGTCGGGCTCGAACAGCACGTATTGCAGGCGGACGGTCTTGTCGCGGCTTGCGAACAGGTTCTTGAGGTACCGGAACTCCCACCGCGGCCGGCCCTCGACGATCAGGAGCTTGGTGCGATCGTCGGTTACGCTTACGGCCACGGGGTACGTGTTGTTGGTGGTCAGAACCTCGCCGTCGAACTTCTGGACTTCGACCTGGTAATGGTGGATGCCCGCGGCCGCGGGCTCGTCGGAGAGCTGCGCGCGCGTGCGATAGGTGTCGGTCGGGACGCGGACGGTCTGCGTGTCGACGACCTTGTCGCCGTCGGACAGCGTTACGCGGACTTCCTTGCCGGCGAGGCCGTCGAGCTTGAGCTGCGCATTGACGAGCATCTTGTCGAGGGTGGCGATCGTTTCGGGCGCTTCGACCGAGATGATGCCGGCGTCCATGGGGGGCTTGTCGGCGCCGAAGACGATGGACGAGATGGGCACCTGGCTGACGCCCAGTTTCCGGACGAGCGGCTCGAGGTTTTTGGAGGCGTTGTGGCGGCCGTCGGTCAGCAGCAGGATGCCCGAGAGCTGCTTGTCGGCCATCTCGGAAGTGATCTTTTCGAGGGCCGCGGCAAGGTCGGTCTGTTGCTGCTCGGCCGGCAGGGTGGCGGCGTCGCCCGTGACGCCGGCGGGGCCTTTGTACGACTCGGCCCACTGCTTCGGATCGAGTTCGGCGGGGTTCGCCGCAAACGTGTACAGCTTGACGGAGTACTTCTTCTGAATCTGGTCGAGCAAGGCGGGACCCTGCGGGCCCTTCTCGCCCTTGTCGGACACCGTGGCCGACCGGTGCAGGAGCACCTCCTGGGCCAGCGCCAGCCGCTTGAGGCCGGCGACGCTGTCGACACGGCTCCGTATCTCGGCGGGCAGGGCGGCGTAAGCAGATTCGTCGATGGCCTGGCTGAGCGCCGCCGTCTTGGCCGAAACGTCGCCGATGTCCGTGGCGGCCTGGCGAATGGCCTGGAGAAGCCGATCGCCCTGGCCCTCGAAGTTCTTGGCGTTATCCTTGCCGGTGAGCGAGAGCGCCTCGGCCAGCCGATCGCGGATCGGGCCGGCAAGGCGCTTGCGCAGGTCGTCGATGCGCACGACCATGTCGGCCGTGAGCTTGCCTTCGAGCGGCTTGGCCAGGGCGGTGGCAAAGTCGGCCAGCTTCTTCTGATCGGCGGCGAACGCCTTGTCCAGGTTGTCGCGTCGCGCCGCAAGCTGCTTGCCGCGGTCGGCCTGCGCGGCCCCGGCCAGCGACGCCAGCCACTCGCCCTGGGCGAGAAGGTCGGCGCGGACCCGCTCCATCTCCTCGGCCACGGCATCGAGGGCGTACGGGCGCCGGACCGCATCGGGCGAGAACTTCTCGGCCAGCCTGATCTTCTCGGCGGGCGCGAGCTGCGTATCCGGAACGTACATCGAGGCCGAGGTGTCGAGCAGCACGGCGACATAGCGCTGGATCGTCTTGTCGAGCGTCCACGGCCTGACCGGCTGGGTCAGCATCGTGACCACCAGCGCCACGAGCGCCACCCGCAAGACCGCCAGCGCCAGGCCGGTGCGGCGCGAGAGGGTCCGGCGCTCCATCAGGTACAGCGCCAGGACGGTCTCGACGGCCACGGCGCCAAGGAGCGCGATGGGCCAGATCGGCCAGTTCGTCGCAAGCACGAGCCCTCGTTGCAGGGCCTGCGAGACGGCGAGCATGGCCATGAATCCGACGAACGTGCGCCCGGCGAAGGCAGCGGCGCGCCACGACATCGGCGCCGGCCCGCGGGTCAGACGATGCGCGAGCACCCACGCGACGATGGCCACAAGGGCCAGCAGGTAGACCGCGACCGTGGGGAAGGACGCGGGCAACACATAATGGGGTTCAGTAGCGAGTATCATGCTTTAGACGCTGATCCTGATGGGCGGTTCGATACGGACACAAGGGCCTTGGCCCGTTCACGGAACGTCTGCACGTCGACAATCGCGGGGCCGAAGGCCACGGTTTCGACGGAATGCATGCGGCGCTGCGTGGCGATCCACCGCGTCAGGCCGATTTCGGCCAGCAGGGCGACCAGCAGGGCGATGGCCAGGTACTTCCACATCTCCTCGCCGGGGACGTTGTCGGCCACGGCCGCCACCATCTCGGTGGTGTTGGCGGCGTGAAAGAAGTTGATCTGGCTGCCGATGGCGTCGAACTCGGACTCGGTGAGCGGCGTCATGCGGCCTTCGTCGGCATCGTTCAGGACGACGAAGGGCAGGCCCTCCTTGGCGGCCGGCCGCGCCGCATAATCGTCGGCCGCGGTCTTCGAGAGCACGAGGTGATAGAGGCCCGGCTCGTAGGTGCCGGCAAACGTGACGCGAAGGCCGGCGGGCGTGATCGACGTGTTGGCGCTAAGGCGCTGTTTCGAGGGCGTGACGACCTCGGCCCCCGGCCCCGGCACGGAACCCTGCTTGGTGCGATCGGCGTTACGCTTGGCGATCTCGGCCGACTTGGAAGGCATCTCCAGGACGAACTCCGAACCCGGCCGCACGTTGGTCTGCGCCAGCGCCGGCGACGCCAGGTAGTACGCCAGTTCGTGGACGAGCGGCACGTAGCACTTGAGCGAGGGCAGGTTGCTCTCGCGCCGGTCGAGCGCCACCGCCGTCATCAGGACGTAGCCCTTGCCGACCTTGCGCTCGACCACGGCGGGGTCGCCGGTGTCGAACAGGCCGGCGATGCGGATATTGACATCCTTTTGATCGACCTGGAGACTCCAGTACGCGGTGATGATGGCGCGATCGGCGTCCGACTGGGTCGCCTCGGCCAGCAGTTGCAGGGCCGGGTGGCTGAAGGTCTTCTGGGCCAGGTGGGCCGGCGAATCGGCGAGCGACAGGCGCTTGCCCAGCAAGGCCGGGACGAACAGCCCGCCGCCGTCGGTCATCCACGTGTTGTAGAACGACGGGAGGACCTTGTCGCCCGTCACGATCAGGAGGCCGCCGCCGTCCTGCACGAACCGCCGGAGGCTTGCCATCGTCGCCTGCGGCAACTTGGGAACGTTGGCGAGGACCACCAGGCGGTACGGATGGAAATCGGGAACCGATTGGACGTCGGGCGCTCCCACGGTCGTCAGCGTGACGAGGCGGCCGAGCTTGTCTTCCGGGGTCGTCGGCGACGCTTCTTTGTCCTTGTCCTTGACGGCCGCCTTCTTGGGTGCGGCGGCAGGCGCTGGCGCCGGCGTTGTGGCATCCGTGGCATCCTCGTCGCCGGGCGTCAGGGCGATCGTAAGGAAGGAGGCGGCGCCGTCGAGTGGCCGGTCCGACGGATCGCCCTCAACCACCAGCACCGGCAGGCTGTCGACCACGTCGATGACGCGGGCCGTTTCGTTGTCGCCGGGGATCTGGTCGTCGCTCAGGACCTTCGCCTTGACGACGTGGAGGCCCGGCTGCTCGAACTGGTGATCGAAGCGCACGGTCTCGGCCGCGCCGGCCGTCATCTCGCCGGCATCCTGCCGCGCGACGCTCACGTCGTCGACCAGCAGGTCCACGCTCTGCGGCTCGATGGACGTGCTGCCCGTATTAAGGAGGGCCACGTCGATGCGGACCGGCCGGTCAATGCCGACCACCTGCCGCGAGAAACGGATGTCGCCCACGGCGGCGTTCCGCAGCGTCTTGGGCAGCGGCAGCGTGCGGCAGACGATCTGCGGCGGAATGGGAAGCTCTTTCAACCCCGCGGCAAGGAACTGCCACCGGGCCTCGTTGCGCGGGTCCCAGCCGAGGCTCTGGCCGTCGGTGATGACGACGATCTTCTTGGCCGGGTTACTGCCCTGGGCAAGCGACGAGCCGGCGGCGACGAGCGAGTCAATGACGCGCATGGTCCCGCCGGTCGGGGCCACGCGGCGGAGGGCGTCTTCAATGTCCTGCCGGTCGGTGATCGGGTTGGCAATGACCGGCCGCGGCACGGGGCCGGCCACCAGGATGCTGATGGCATCGGCGGGGCGACAGGCCTCGACCACGGCGCGGGCCTCTTCAACCGCCCGCTGGAAGTTCGTCTGACCGTCAACGGGGATGGTCATCGAGGTCGAGCCATCGATGAGAATCACCACGTCGCGTTCGCCGCCGCTGAGGGACCACTGCTTGCCCTGGAGCCAGAACTCGACGCCCGAGGCCGACAGCGCGCCGACGAACAGGACCGCGCCCACGCCCAGCAGAATCCAACGGGTGCGCTTGCTCGACCAAACGGCGGCGGCAATGCCCGCGCTGATCGCCGCCATCAGGATCATCGGCAGAACGAGCGCCCACGGAACGTTGGAGCGGCTGGGCATGAACGGCCGCGCAAGGGCCAGCACCAGCAGGGCCACGGCCAGGCACCGCAGGGCCATCAGGATGATCTCTTCAATAAGGATGCGCCGGCTGCGCGACGTGAGGGACTCGAGCAGGAAGCGCATGGCCCCCCAGTCGACGACGGTCGCTTTCTGGCGGTTCAGCAAATGAATAAGGATGGGAATAGCGACCGCCACCAGCGCCGCCAGCATCGCCCAGTTCAAGAAGGTCATGGTCTCTTAGTCCAGCCGCCTATGCGGCGTATCCAGTCTCTAAGCGCGCGTCCTGCCCCTGCGATTCGCCAGGTAATGTGCCAGCGCCACGTCGAAACTCCGCTTGGTCGAGAGCGGTACGTAATCCACGTCCATCTGGCCGCAGCCGACCTCGATCTTGTGGATGAACTGCCGCACGCGATCCAGGTATTCGGCGCGAACGGCGCGCGGGTCCAGTTGGATGCGCCGGCTATCGACCTCGAGATCGTGGAACTGGCTCCAGCGGTCGAACGGAAACGTCAGTTCCTCCTCGGCCATGACGTGCAGCACGAGCACCTCGTGCTTCCGGTAGCGGAAGTGGTGGAAGGCGCTCAGGATCTCGTCGGGGTTGTCAAAGAGGTCCGAGATGACGACGATCATGCCGCGCCGGTGCGCCCGCTCGGCGATGTCGTGGAAGATGGGCGCCAGCGCGGTTTCCTCGCCCGGCTCCGTCTGGCTCAGCTCCTGCAGGATGCCGCGCAGGTGGCTCACGCGGGCCCGCGATGGGATGTACCGCCGGACCTTGGTGTCGAACGTGACGAGGCCCACGGCGTCTTGCTGGTGGATCATGAGGTGCGCGAGCGAGGCCGCCAGGTACTGCCCGTACTGGAACTTCGAGAGCGGCCGGCCGTCGTGCTTGGCCGCCTGCTGGCCGACATA
Source organism: Planctomycetia bacterium (assembly GCA_003170085.1). Taxonomy (GTDB): domain Bacteria; phylum Planctomycetota; class Phycisphaerae; order FEN-1346; family FEN-1346; genus FEN-1346. Next base: position 21,145 of record PMZT01000178.1, read on the forward strand.
GCGCATCGAGCCGCTGGCGTCGAGCAGGATCACCGCGCGAAGGTTCGTTTCCTCGATGTATTGCTTGATGTAGTAACGGTCGGACTTGCCGAAGACGCGCCAGTCGAGGTCGCGGATATCGTCGCCCGGAACGTACTGGCGATGCTCGGCGAACTCGACCGAGAACCCCTTGTAGGGGCTCTTGTGGCGGCCCGACACGAACCCTTCGACGACGCCGCGGGCGAGCAACTCAAGGCGGTGAATCTTGGCCAGCGCATCGGGGTCCAGCAGCCGCATGTACGTGGGTTGAGCACTTCGGTCCGGCATGAAAAGGCCACTCCTTAGGCGATCGGCTGCTCAATGGCCGGCCGGATCTCGGCCAGAAGGCGCTTCACGACCTCGTCGGCCGTAATGCCGGCGGCCTCGGCGTTGAACGTCGTGATGACGCGGTGCCGCAGCACCGGCAGCGCCATCGCCCGGACGTCCTCGGTCGTGGCGTGATACCGCCCGTGAAGGATGGCCCGCGCCTTGGCGGCCAGGATAAGATAGATGCCCGCGCGCGGCCCGGCGCCCCACTGGACGAGCTCGCTGATGAACGGCGGCGCTTCGGCCTGGCCGGGGCGCGAGGCCCGCGCCAGGTCCCGTGCGAATTGCAGCACGTGGTCGGCCACCGGCACGCG
>PMZT01000218.1 GCA_003170085.1 Planctomycetia bacterium
ATGCCGAACCACGCCACGCCGTACGAGCCCAGGATGCCCAGGATCGAACTCAGGAGGATCAGGACCAGGGCGCCCACCTTGCCGTCGGCGATGAAGTGCTCGAGAAAGCCGAAGTAGTACGCCACGCACGCGGCGATCAGAACCCACAGCACCGCAAGGAACTTGCCCTGCTGCAGGAGGTACGTCTTACACGTCTCCCAGATCGTGTCGGAGACGTCGCTCATGCTCTTATGGACCGGCAGGGCCTTGACCTGCAGGTACTGAATGAAGCCGAACAGGAGGCCGATGAAACAGACCGCCAGGCCGGCGTACATCAGCGAGATGCCCGAGAGGGTCGTCCCGCCGATGGTGAACGAGACCTTCGTGAGGTCGGGCAGTTGAATGTCCGCCTCGCCCGCATAGGCCCGCGTCCCGGCCGCGCCCCATACGCACGCGAGCGCCAGTAGCGCGATGAGTCCGTACCTCGTAAGCGTTGTGGTCTTCATGCTCCTCTTCCTGGGTTTAGATACCCATTTTCGTGGTCTTCTTGCTGGACACGGGCGCGGGCCGACCCGGCCCCTCCGGGCAAGAGCGGGGATGTTATTGCCCCGCGGCCCTGGAGTCAAGCTTTTTCACGAAAAGGGCTTGATACGGGGCGAGAAGTGGGTATACTTCCCGTTCTTGAACCTGTCGGGACATTGCACGGAGGAAGCCTGTGCCAGCGAAATGTGAGATCTGTGGCAAGACGTCGATCCTCGGCAACAGCATCAAGCGCCGCGGTAAGGCGAAGTACCTGGGCGGCGTGGGCCGGAAGATCACCGGCATCACGCGCCGGCGTTTCAACGTGAACCTTCAGCGCCTGCGCGTTGAGCTCCCGAACGGGACGAAGACCCGCATGCGCGTCTGCACGCAATGCCTCAAGGCCGGCAAGATCACGAAGCGCATGAAGCGCGTGATTCCGCAGCCGGTGGCCCAGTCGTAACATCGCCCGACGAGCCGCGGGGCGCCGTCGCCGAACCAATCTATGGCCCTCTCCAAGCAGGAAGTGCTCAAGGTCGGCACGCTCAGCCGCATCCGCCTGACGGAAGCGGAGGTCGAGAAGTTCGGCACACAACTCTCGGCCATTCTGGGCTACGTCGACAAGCTGCGCGAGCTCGATACCCGCAACGTCGAGCCGCTGGCCCATGCGCTGCCGATTCATAACGTCCTTCGCCCCGATGAGCCCCGCCCGAGCCTGACGCCCGAGGAGGCCCTCGGCGGCGCGCCCGAGGCCGCCGGCGACTTCTTCCGCGTGCCGCGCGTGCTCGACGAAGGGACGAGTGCTTAGACCCCGCCCCATGGCCACCACCGACCTGACAGCCTGCGAAATCCGCGACGCCGTGCGACGGCGGGAAATGTCCGCCGCCGAGGCCACCGAGGCGTCGCTCGCGGCCATCGCGGCGCTCGACCCAAAGATCAAGGCATTCCTCGCGATCGACGCCGACGGCGCCCGCCGCCGCGCCGCCGATATCGACCGCCGCATCGCCGCCGGCGAGAACGTCGGACTCCTGGCCGGCGTGCCGGTCGCGGTCAAGGACGTTCTTTGCACGGCCAACGGCCTGCCCACGACCTGCGGCAGCAAGATTCTTCAGAACTGGAAGGCGCCGTACAACGCCCACGTCATCGAGCGGCTGCTGGCCGAAGGCGCGGTCATCGTCGGCAAGACCAATATGGATGAGTTTGCGATGGGCTCGTCCACTGAGAACTCGGCGTACTTCACCACGCGGAATCCCTGGGACCTCGAGCGCGTGCCCGGCGGCTCGAGCGGCGGCAGTGCCGCGGCCGTGGCGGCCCGCATGGTGCCGCTGGCGCTGGGTTCCGACACGGGCGGCTCGATCCGCCAGCCGGCGGCGCTCTGCAACGTGGTCGGCCTGAAACCGACCTACGGCCGCGTGAGCCGCTACGGCCTCGTGGCGTTCGCCTCCAGCCTGGACCAGATCGGCCCGTTCGCCCGGACGGTCCGCGATGCGGCGCTCCTGCTGCAGGCGACCGCCGGCGAGGATCCGCGCGATTCCACGTGCGTCCTGAACAAAGACCAGCCGGTGCCCGACTACCTGGACAAACTCGATGAGCCGGTCGCGCCGCTCCGCATCGGCGTGCCTCGCGAGTTCTTTGGGGCCGGCCTCGACCCGGAAGTCGAGAAGGCCGTGCGTGCGGCGCTGGCGGCGTATGAGAAGCAGGGCGCGACGCTCGTTGAGATCGGCCTGCCGCACTCGACCGAGTACGCCATCGCCACCTATTACATCGTGGCCACGAGCGAGGCGTCGTCGAACCTGGCCCGCTACGACGGCGTGCACTACGGGTACCGGTCGTCGGATCACACCGATATGATCGATATGTATATGCGCAGCCGCGCGCAGGGCTTCGGCGACGAGGTCAAGCGGCGCATCATGCTGGGCACGTACGCCCTGAGCGCCGGCTACTACGATGCGTACTACAAGAACGCGCTGCGGGTGCGGCGGCTGATCCGCAGCGATTTCGAGCAGGCCTTCGAGAAGGTCGATTGCATCATGGGTCCGACGACGCCGACGCCCGCCTTCCGCATGGGCGAGAAGACCGCCGACCCGCTCTCAATGTACCTTTCCGACGTGTACACCGTGAGCGCCAACCTCGCCGCCATCGCGGGCGTGAGCGTGCCGTGCGGCTTCACGGCGGCAGGGCTGCCGGTGGGCCTCCAGATCCTGTCGGGCGTGTTCACCGAGGACCGGCTCCTCCGGATTGCCCGCATGTACGAGCGCGAGGTCGACTGGGCGTCGCGCGTGCCGCCGACGGTGGCCGAGGTGCGGCCATGACCGCCGAACTCGTCCCCACCATCGGCCTCGAAGTGCACATGCACCTGGCCACACGGTCGAAGATGTTCTGCGGCTGCCGCGTGGCGTATGATGCGCGGCCGAACTCGCTCGTCTGCCCCGTGTGCCTGGGCATGCCGGGCGTGCTGCCGGTGATGAACAAGCTGGCCGTGGAACTCTCGGTGCGGATGGCCCTGGCCCTCAACTGCACGATCCCCGATTTCGCCAAGTGGGACCGTAAGCACTATTACTACCCGGACCTGCCGAAGAACTACCAGATTTCCCAGTACGACCAGCCGCTGGGCATCAACGGATACCTTGACGTCGAGACGCCCGCCGGCACGCGCCGCATCGGCATCACCCGCGTGCACCTGGAAGAGGACGCCGGCAAGCTCATGCACGCCGAGCACGGCAACTACTCGATCGTCGACCTGAACCGCACGGGCACGCCGCTGCTGGAGGTCGTGAGCGAGCCCGACGTCCGCGGCGCCGAGGAGGCCCGTCTGTACGCCGAGACGCTACGGCAACTGGCCGTGTACCTTGGCATCAGCTACTGCAACATGCAGCTCGGCCAGATGCGCTGCGAGCCGAACGTGAGCCTCCGGATCGGCGCCGGGCCGGACGGGAAGCCGCTGTACACGCCCATTTCGGAACTGAAAAACCTCAACTCGTTCCGCAGCGTCGAGCGGGCGGTGACCTTCGAGATCGCCCGCCACCGCCAGGAGTACCTGGCCGACCCCGGAAACTACACGCTGGCGAAGCAGGGCAAGTCTACGCGCGGCTGGCGCGACGATGAGGGCATCTCGTTCCTCCAGCGCTCGAAGGAAGAGGCCCACGATTACCGTTACCTGCCCGAGCCTGACCTCGTGCCGTTCGTGCCCGAGCGGGCATGGGTCGAGGAACTGCGGAAGAACCTGCCCGAGCTTCCCCGCGCCAGACGCGAGCGCTACATCAAGATGGGCTTGTCCGAAGAGACCGCGGATATGTTGTTAGCCGAAGCATTTGTGGCAAACTTCTGGGATGTGTTTCATGAGACATTGGAGCATCACCAAGGGGCAGGGAAATGGCCGATCAAGAGGGTCCTGGAACTTGCCAATAACTGGACACTACAGGATGTAAGGAGGGCTCTTAACGAGAAGACGATTGATGCGCCCTCGCTTCACGCGGAATTTGCGAAGCAGCTTGCCGACCTTGTTGTGCTTGTCGAGACCGGGGTAATCAACCGCAACACGGGCGCCGAGGTGTTCAACAAGATGATCAAAGCCAAGCTCGATTTGAACCCCAAGTCGGCCGCCGAGATCGTGAAAGAAGAGAACCTCGCCCAGACGAGCGACTCCAGCGCGATCGAGGCGTTCGTTGACCAGGCCCTCGCCGCCAACGCCAAGGCCGTCGAAGATTATCGCGGCGGCAAGAAGGCCTCCTTCGGCCGCCTCATGGGCGAAGCCATGAAGGCCTCCGGCGGCAAGGCAAACCCGCAACTCGTCAAAGAGATCCTGCTGAAGAAACTGGGCGGGTAGTTCTTCGCCTGGCGCGCGGCGGGTGCGGAGACCCGCCGCGCAAAGTAGCTACGCCTCCGGCGGCTTCTCCTCCACCTTCTTCTTGCCCCACACCGGATTCTCGGTGCCCTTCAGCAACCGGGCGTAGTTTGACCGGTGCCGCAGGATCACCAGCCCCACGACGTGGAACACGAGCACGGTTACGGCCAGATGGTCGCCCCACGCGGTCTCGCGGTCGAACCACAGGTACAGGCCCATAAACGCCAACGCCGCAACCGTCGAGCCGACCGAAACGTAGCGGCTCACGCCCGTCACGACCAGCCACACGCCGAACGCCGCCAGCGCCACCCACCCGAGCATCGGCAGGGCCAGCAGCACGCCCAGGCTCGTCGCCACGGCCTTCCCGCCCTTAAAGCCCAGCCACACGGGGAAGAGGTGCCCCACGATCGTCTGCGCCGCCACCAGCACCACGGCCAGCCACCGCCGGTGCTCGTCGGAGAACTCGATCATCACGGGCAGCCACACGACCGCCGCCAGCGTCGGGCCGAACCCCTTGGCCGTGTCCAGCAGGAACGCCGCAATGCCGTACGGCCAGCCGCACACGCGGCCGCAGTTCGTGGCCCCGATGTTCCTGGAGCCGTGCCGGCGAATATCGACGCCGCGCGCCTTCCCGATGAGCCAGCCGAACGGGACGGATCCCACGAGGTACGCGCCCGCCATCCAGGCCGCAACGATAGCGAGGGCCGCGGTCATTTCGCCGCCCCCTTGCGGGCCGCAACCTTCTCGATGACGGCCATCATCTCGCGGAAGTTCTGCTCGAGCGAGTGCTCGCGGACGGCCGGCCGCGCCGAGGCCGCCATGCGGTGCCGCAGGTCGGGGTCCAGCAGGCGCGTCAGGGCGTGGGCAAGCCGATCGGTCTCATCGGGCGAGTCCAGCACGTACCCGTCGCGGCCGTCCTGCATAAGCTCGCTCGCTCCGTTGAACTTCGTCGTGATGACCGGCAGGCCGCACGCCAGCGCCTCGAGCACCACCAGGCTGCACGGGTCGTACCACGTCGGCTGCACGTAAACGTCGGCGGCGGCATAGGCCGGGATGACGTCGCCGGTGGCGCCGGGGAAGACAAAACGGTTGTCGCAGCCCAGCCGCTCGGCCAGGGCCTGGTACCATTTGGGATTGGCCTTGCCGATGACAACGATGCGCCACGGTTTCGCGCGGTCCACACGGGCCGCGGCCTCGATGAGTTCGCGCAGGCCCTTCAGCTTGAAGTTGTGGGCGACGAGGAGAAAGCACGTCTCGTCGGCACCAAGGCCAAGCGCCTGGCGGGCCTCGTCGCGCTTCGCGGCGCACACCTCGGGCGAGAACCGCTTCAGGTCCACCCCGTTATAGACGAGGTGCAGCCGCTCGTCGGGAACGCCGTGAAACTCCTTCATGTCGGCCATGACCATGCGGCTGATGGCGATGACCTCCGGCGGCGGGTCGGCCTCGTATTGCCGGGCCTCGATCCTGAGTTTCGCCCGTATTCGCGGGTTCAGCCAGTCGAAACCGTCCTTGAGGCCGCGCAGGACGCTGTGGCGGATGAGGGCGACGTTCTGCCGGCGGCTTCCTTCGAGCGTGCCGCCGTGGGGCTGGAGGATGTCGGCCCCCAGGGTGCGGCCGACCGCCACGACGGCGTCGAGGTTCGCCCGCCGCGCCGCCCGCCCCGCGGCCCGCGCGAACCGCAGGTCGCGGCCCCAGCGCGTGATACCCCGGCGCATCACGTGGTGCGTGTACGCGTTATGCGGCGTCGAGCCGAACGCCATGGCAATGAGGTGCACCTCGTGCCCGCCCGCCAGAAGTTCCTGCGCGAACTGAAAGACATAGGTCTCGGCGCCGCCGCGCGCGGGGTCCAGGTTCTCGATCTGGAAACCGATCTTCATCCGTGCGCCGCCTTTCGTGCCCGACGGCGAGATTCGTGTGCGGCGATCCACCGCGCCTTGGCGATCACGCGCCTGGCGAGGTCCTTCTGGTCGTCCGTCAGGCGGTTCGTCATGAAATACTCATGCGCGAAACGCATGGCGTCCGTATGTGTGAACACCGCCGACCGGATTCCGGTAGCGGGCGATGGCCACGACGAGAAGAGCAGGGCGGCCAGGTCCTTCACGCGCCACCGCTCGCCGCCGTCGCGCGCGTGGCTCTCAACGCGCTGAAGGTCGATCAGGTGCAGCACGGGCTCGCCGCCCGCGACCGGCCGCGCGAGGATGTGGCAAAGGTAGAAATCGCGATGGGCCAGCCGCGCCGTGTGCAGCCGCCGCGCAAGCTGCGCGATGCCGCGGATGAGCCGCCGCTTGGCCGCCGTCTTTTCGCGCGACGGCGGGCTGGCGAACCGGGCCTCGGCATAATCATCGGCCTGGGTCGCCCCGGCGATCTCCTCGGTGATGAGGCAGCTCCTCTCGCGCCAGCCGCTCGGTGAAACTTCGCCGCCGAACGCGACGCGCCGCATGGTCGGGATGCCCTGGTCCGACACGCGGACGATCCCCAGCACCTCCTGGCGCGCCAGCGACACCGCCGGACCGCGCGTGATGAGCCGCCGCAGCTTCTCGTGCCGCGGCACCGCGGTGTACCGCTTGACGTAGAAGACGCGCGTGCCGCCCGCGGGGTCGGGTAGCTCCAGGCGCACGGTCGAGCGTCCGGGCACCTCGCGGTACGACTCGCCGCCGCGGACGGCCATGATGGCGTCGAGCGTCAGGAGGCCGGCGGCCGCGAGCACGGGGCGGAAGGCCTCGTTGATGCGCAGGCGCCCGCCGTCGATGTCCGTCATGCGCTCGTCGGCCAGCGGGACCATGCCGGGGGCCGCCGTGCGCCGGTTCACGAGCAGGTTCGGATCGCGGCCGCGGCCCTCCATGCCGGCAGCGGCGCGGGCGATCCGCTCGGCAAACTCGACCGCCTCCGACCCGGGGTACGCCTCATCGAGGTACGCCAGCAGCACCCGCCAGCGGTCGCTCTGCGTCACGCCCGCCGCCTGCGTGGTCACGTAGAGGGCCGCGAAGTCCTCGGCGGCGCGCCAGGGGAGGAAGCGCCGGAGGCGATAGACGTCGATCAGGGCGATGCGCGGCTCGTCGGCCGACTCGTCAATGTAAACGTGCTTGGCGTAGAGGTCCGGAAACGAGAAGCCCGCATCGTGAAGCTGCCGGATGGCCAGACCGAGCGCGTCGGCCACGACGTGACGCTGCCACGCGGCGTCGCCCGAGCGGGCGGTGGGGGCGGCCTCTTCGATCCATCGCGCCAGCGACCGCCCATTGACGGCCAGCGTGGCAAGGAGCGAGCGCGGACCCGACGGACCGCGCCCGTGCCCCCAGACGACCGGCTCGGAGGTCGGAATGCCCGCGCGCACGAGTCGCGTAAGGTTGATCCACTCGCGATGCGCCGGCAACATGGGCCAGCGGAAGTGCATGAGGTCCGCCAAGGGCGGCCGGGCGCTCTGGCCCCACTGGCGCTTCAGGTAAAGGACCACGGGCTTGCCGTCGGCCCCGCGAAGTTCGATCCGCGAGACCGAGCGCGTGGCGTGCCCGTCGATGCGCGAGGCATCGCCCGCGGCAAAGAGCGCATCGAAATCGGCGAGGCCGTTGGCCGCGAGCAGCGCGCGATACGCCGGGTTGATCGTCAGGGTCGCCATAGATTTCAGCGGTCGAGCGAATCGTCGCTCAGCAGTTGCTGCGCCAGTTCCGTGCCCATGACGCGGGCCAGCGCGCGGCGGGCCTTTTGGTTGCCGCGCCAGTGGCCGATGCCGCCGCGACCCACGAGGGCCGTCGCATGGGCCACGTGCGAAAGGTACTCACGCATCTCGTCGGACGAAAGCTGAATGCCCTCGTAGCCGGCGTCGATCAGCCCGCGGTACAACAGTTCGCCCGTCGGATGGATGCGGGCGGGTTGCCAGTTTAAGCCCAGTTGCCGCACCACGTCCAGCCGATACACCGCGCAAAACGATCGCGGATAAAACGCGGGCGGCAGGAGCCGCGGGTCGGGCGGCAGGCCGAACACACGCCGCGCCAGCGACCTCATGCGATGCGTGTCCCACAGCCGCTTCATCGCGCGGTACCACGCGGCGTCGGAGTCGACCTTGTCGGACCCGAGGGCCGCGGCCTTCGGGTTCGCGTCAAGGCGTGCGAGCAGCGCCTTCAGCCACCCCGCCTTCCGCACAATCGTATCGGTGTGGAAGCTCACGAGCCAGCGCCCGCGCGCCGCCGCGGTGCCGATGTCCATTGCCGCCGCGTGTGCGAACACGGGCTCGGCCTCGGTTTCGGGGCCGCGCTCGATCAGGCGGATCCATCGCACCTGCCGCAGGTACGCGAGCGAGCCGTCCTGCGAATGATTGTCAACCACGATGACCTCGTACGGCGGATCGGTCAGCCGGCGGATCGCCCGCAGACACAGCCGCACGAGTTCCTCGGTCTGGTAATGCGGAATGACGATCGAGGCGATTGTGGCACAACCCCGATTGCTCGGGGCTGTGCTTTTCGGCTCATTCGCGCGCCCGAGGGCGGGCGTGCCACATTCGTTTTCGGGTTGCTGGAGGTCCGGCATGCGCAGCGTGCCTCAGGCGTGGTCACGCTGGAGCGCCTCGGCCAGGGCGTCCAGCACTTCGTCGGGTTTGATCTTCCCCATGCACTCGGAGGTTCCGATGGGGCACACCGGCTCCTGGCACGGACCGCAGGGCATGACGGCCTGCAGGCGGACCTCCTTGGGATACCACGTTTCGGTCCACTCGATGTGCGTCGGGCCGAACAGGGCCACAACCGGCCGCCCGAACGCCGCCGAATAGTGCCGCAGGCCGCTGTCGATGGCCACCATGGCCCTCGCACGCTTGACGACCGCACGGGCCGAGGCCAGGTCGATTCCCTTGTCGTGGAATGTGGGCATGGCTGCGCCGGCGGCCTCGGCAATGGCCGCGGCGATCGGGGCCTCGGCGGGCGAGCACAGCACCGCCGCATCGAGGCCGAAACGCGTGCGAGCGCCGCGGACCACCTCGCCCCAGTGCTCGGCCGGCCAGCCCTTCGACGGGCCGAACGCGTAGCCTGGGGCCAGCAGGAGCGTGCGGGCGGGGTCGAGGCCGGCATCGTGGAACGCCGCGGTGGCGGCCGCTTCGTCGGCGTCGGTCGTGAATAGCTCCATGCGGCGGTTGTCGATCGGCGCCCCGAGCACCTCCGCCAGGTGCAGGTAATACGTGATCATGGACGACGGCAGGTATCGCCCGCCCTGGCGCGGCAGCGCGAGGCGGTCGGTCAGAAGGACGCCGCGCCCGCCGCGGTCATAGCCGATGCGCCGGCCGATGCGGGCCATCCAGAAGAGCAGGGCGCTGCGGAAACTGTTCGGCAGCAGGATGCCGGCGTCCGGTTTCTCGCGGCGCAGGGCGACAAGGGCGGCGCGGAATTCACGCGACGTTTTCCCGACCGCAATGGTGGCGTCGATCCACGGATTGGGCTCGAGGACCGGCCGGACGTATGGCCGCGCGACGGCCACGATGCGCTCCCCCGGAAATCGGAGGCGCAGAGCCCGGAGGGTCGGCGTGGCCATGACGGCATCGCCTACCCAGTTCGGCAATGCCACGGCCAGCGTCATGAGTTCCTCTCCACGACGAGCAGGCTCAGGGCCACGAGCTGGAGGAAGATGCCCACCTGCACGAAGTGGGTCTTGTCGGTCGCCACAAACCCCAGGACCAGGGCACAGAAGATCGCGCCCGCCTGGATGAGATACGCCATCATCCGCAGAAACGAAAGGCTGTGCGGCCGCCGGCTGCGGGCGATCCGTCGGAGTTCCATCAGGATCGACCGCAGAAGATCGGCCGTCGTATCGGGCAGACGATCCGTCTCGTCCGAGGGCAGGTGGACCACACATTCCTCGCACAGGAGGAGACCGTCGCGGCGCGTCGCGGTAGCGACGATGAACTCGGCGTCACTGAGCTTTACGCCGCAGCGGGCGCACGTTGCGTCCGGTGCCGCAGGGCGCGGCCGGGCCGGCGGAGGCGCCGGCGGCGACGCTGGAGGCGGAGCAGGCTTCTCAACCGGCTTCGCGGACATGGCTACAGGAGCGGGGGCCGCGGGTTGCTCGACCTTGGTTGCCTCGACGATCCGCGCGGTCTCGTGCACCACGGGCGCGGACGGCGGCTCCGCTTTCGCGGCCGGTTCGTTTTTCGCGACAGGTTCGGCAAGAGCCACAGGCGCCGCTTCGGCCGGCGGCCCTGGCTCTTCAGCCGGCGGCCCTGGCTCTTCAGCCGGCGCCTCATGTTCTTCGGCCGCGGCCTCAGGCTCTTCAGCCGGCGCCTCAGACTCTTCGGCGGGCGCCTCATGCACCTCGGGCTCTTCCGGCGACGGAGGCGGCGCTACCGGGGGCGCCGGCGCTTCGGCGGCGGGCTCGGGCTCAGGGTGCCGAAGAATGAACTCGGCGGCTTCCTCGATGCCTGAAACCTCGACCGTCGGCGGCGCCACTTCGGGCGGGCGCGGGCCGGCCTGGCTCGCCACCGTCGGCAGCTTGATCGTTCGCACGTCGGCGGCCTGTCCGGCCTGGATGTCGCGCCACATGTCGCCGACGATCCAGGAGGCGGCCAGGTCGAGGTCCATGTCATCCGCGGCCTGGATGAGAAGGCCCGGCTTCGGCTTGCGGCAGTCGCAATCGACCGTGAGGTCCGGCCGCTGCGTCTTCGAGGCGTCGGCCAGGTGCGGGCAGGTGTAGTACGCGTCGACGCGGGCACCCAGGAGGTCGAGCTGCTCGTCGAGCGCCTGGTGGAAACGGTTCAGATCGTCCTCATTCATCATGCCCCGCGCGATGGCCGACTGGTTAGTGACGACAATGAGCTTGTAACCGGCGTCGGCCAGGCGGATGAGCGCCCGGGCAACGCCCGCGAGGATGCGGATTTGCTCCGGGCGGGTGGCGTGCCCCATCTCCTCGATGATCGTTCCGTCGCGATCCAGAAATACGGCCCGCTGACTCATTCTAATTACCTCGCACCGCGATTACCGCGCGGCCATCCGGACTTCGACCAGGCGGCAGAGAATGTGCAGAATCCCGAGGTGGCCTTCCTGAATGCTCGGCGTGGCGTCGGCCGGCACGGCCAGGAGGACATCGGACAGGGCCTTGAGCTTGCCGCCGGTGCGCCCAGTCATGCCGAGGACCTTGGCGCCGCGCCGCCGCGCCTCTTCGGCGGCCTTCAGCACGTTGACGCTGTTGCCGCTCGTCGAGATGGCCCACAGGAGATCGCCCTTCCGGACGAGCGCCTTGACCTGCCGCTCGAAGACCGTGTCGAAACTGTAGTCGTTGCCGATGCAGGTGAGGATGCTCGTGTTGGTACTCAGCGCGACGCAGGGCAGGGCGTCGCGCTCCAGGAGGAAGCGTCCGACCAGCTCGCCCGCGATGTGCTGGGCGTCGGCGGCGCTGCCGCCGTTGCCGCAGACGTAGATTGTTCCGCCGCCGCGCAGCGTTGCGACGAGAAGCTCGGCGCCGCGGGCAATGGGGTCCACCATCTCGGCGGCCATCGTGGCGTACAGCTTCGAGGTCCCGAGCAGGCACTCGCGTATCGTGTCTTTCATGCGGCTACTCCTTCGGCCGCGGCGCGGCGGAGCCGGCTGCCGTGTCGCGGATGCGGGCAACGAGGGCGGTGGTGCTCAGGCCCTTGACCAGCGGCGCGAGGACCACCTTCCCGCCGTACGATTCCACGAACTTCTGGCCGACGACCTCCTTGCCCCGCCAGTCCTCGCCCTTGAGAAGCACGTCGGGGCGGACGGCCTCGATCAGGCGCTGCGGCGTCGGCTCGTCGAAGAAGACGATGTAGTCGACCACTTCAAGCGCCGCCAGGACCTTGGCCCGGTGCTCCCCGGAGCAGATGGGCCGCGCGGGGCCTTTGATGCGGCGGACGGAGGCGTCGGTGTTGAGGCCCACGACCAGGACGTCGCCCTGGCGTGAGCAGAACTCGAGAAGATCGATGTGCCCGGCGTGGACGAGGTCGAAGCAGCCGTTGGTCCAGACGATCGTTTCGCCCTGGGCGCGGTGGCGATTGAGGTCAACGACGAGGTTGTTAAGCGTGCGCACTTTGTCGCCGCTGCGGCGGGCCTCGCTCAGAAGCTCGGAGATGATCTCCTGGCGCGACACGGTCTGGACGCCGAACTTTTCGACCTCCAGCCCGCCGGCCACGTTCGCCAGGCGGACGGCGTCGAGCGGCGTCGCCCCGGCGGCCAGCGCCATGGCGATCACGGCGATAACCATGTCGCCCGCCCCCGCCACGTCATACACCAGCCGCGCCCGCGTGGGGACGCTCTCGCCGGGCTTGCCGCGCGTGGCCAGGTACGCGCCGTCCTTGTCGAGCGTGATAACGAGGTGCTCGAGCTTCAGGGAATCCATCAGGCGGCGCGCCGCGCGGCGGATCGAATCGGCATCGGTCAGGCGGAGGCCCGAGGCAAGCTGCGTCTCGAGCCGGTTGGGCGTGAGCAACGTCGCCCCGCGATATTTAGAGTAATCGCAATCCTTGATCGGATCGACCAGCACCGGCACCTTGCGCGTACGGGCCAGGCGGATGATCTGTTGCGTCAGGCGCGGCGTCATCACGCCCTTGTTGTAGTCGCTGACGACGAGCACGTCGGCCGACTTGAGGAACGCGCCCACCTTCGCCAGGAGCTGCGCCTCCACGGCATCGTCGAGCGGCCGCACGTCTTCCCAGTCCACCCTGAGGACCTGTTGCGGATGCAGGTGCTGGGCGCGGCCGACGAAACGGGTCTTGAGGGTCGTGGGCCGGCCGCGCAGGCGGACGATGCCCGCCGTCCGGGCGCCCGAGGCCTTCAGGCCCGCGACGATCTGCTCGCCGGGCGCATCGGTCCCAACGACACCGAAGACGGCCACGTCGGCCTTGAGGGCCAGGAGGTTGTTGACGACCGAGCCCGCGCCGCCCAACCGGGTTTCCTCGTTGGCTACGCGCAGAATCTGCACGGGGGCCTCGGGGCTGACCCGCTCGGCGTCGCCATAGACGTAGCGGTCGAGCATGAGGTCGCCGATGACGCCGATGCGCGGGCGACCGAGGCGTTCCACCAGGTTGATAAGCTCGCGATACATGCAAGACTCCTAAGACGCCGCCAGTTCCAGCAGGACCAGGTGGCGCAGCAGCGGCAACAGGATTTCGTGGTGGCCGGTCAGGGCGATGCCGTGCTCGGTCGGCCGCTTGAGGACGTTCTCGCGCGGGCGATAGTGCTGAATCTGGTCAAGGTTCGCCGTGACGAGCTTGTCGAGTTTGGCCCCGAGGTTCGTGGCCACCGTGTACGCCTTCATGAAGACCTCGGGCAGGATGACGGCCGAGCCGACGTTCAGCCACACGCCTTCGCGCATGTCGGCCACGACCGAGCAAAGCTTGCGGAAATCGAGCAGCGTGGCCTGGCCGATCGCCCCGCCGTCGGCCTCGGCGTGCATGTGAACGGTATCGGTGCCGATGGCCACGTGGACGGTCGCGGCGAGATCGAGGCGGCTCGCGGCGGCCAGGACGCTTTTGTCGGCGTGCGGGAACTCCTTGGGGTCCTCGTTGATAAGGTCGCCGATGGCCTGGCCAAACCCGCGGTGGCAGCCCAGGCGCGCCGCATCGTTCATGTAGCCGGGCGTCTCCTCGATCATGCCAAAACTGCCGTCGCGCATCGTCTGGGCGGGGTCCTCGCTCGTCTCGCCGTGAAACGCGAGTTCGAGGTCGTGGATGGCGCCGGCTCCGTTCATCGCCACGGCCGTCACGATGCCGCGCTCCAAGAGGTCGATGATCACCGGCCCCAGGCCGCACTTGATCACGTGCGCCCCGAAGGCCATGACGACGGGGCTATCGGCCTTGGTCGCGCGAACAATCGCGATCGAAAGCTCGCGCAGGCCCGCGGTCACAGGCGTGCTGGGCAGCGATTCGAAGAACTCGGCCAACCCCGCATCGGGGCCGGCCGGGAGCGCGAGGTCCTCCAGGCGCACCTTGTGCTTGCGCTCCTTGATGGAGATCAACTGCAAGGCATTAAGGTCGATCGGCTGGTAAGTCTTGTGCCGGCGCATTCAAGGTCTCCGCGTGTTCGCCCGGGCAGAGAGCAGGGCCTGGATACGGTTGCGCAGGATCTCCTCGCCTTCCACGATCTTCATGGCGACTTCGAGGGCCGCGACCCTGACGGGCGGCACCGGAGTCATCCCCGCGATGATCGGATGCCATTTTACATAATCTTTACCCGTTGTCACTAGCGTCTTGAGGCCGGCGGCCTCGGCGGCCGTGAGAAGCCGCTGCAACTCCCCGGCCGTGTACGCGTGATGGTCGGCGAAGACGTTGAACAACCGCACGTTCGCGCCGGCCTGCCGCAACGTCCACCGGAACGCCTCGGGGTTGCCGATGCCGCAGGCGGCGGCCACGTCCTGGTGGTCGAGCCAGTCAACCGCGCAGCGGCTGCCGTCGGACAGGATAAGGCCCGTGGGGCGATGTTCGGCCACCACGACCGGCGTGTTCGGGTGCGCGTAGTGCGGCACGGTTCGCTTGATGCGGGTGACTTCCACGGCGTCGACGAGCTCCGCGCGGGTGATCACAACGAAGTCGGCCCGGGCGAGCGCCGACTTGGGCTCGCGCAGGAGCCCGCGCGGCAGCACGTGACCGTAGCCGAACGGCTGCATGGCATCAATCATCACGAGATCGAGGTCGCGGGCCAGGCGGCGATGCTGGAACCCGTCGTCCAGGATGACCGCATCGCACGGGTTCGCGGCGGTCCACTCAAGGATCGCCTGCAAACGGTCGGGGTTCTGGACGTGCGGCACGTCGGGGCAGAGGGCGAGGAGTTCGCGGGCCTCCTCGTTCAGTTCGCCGCCGATGCTGCCGTAGCCGCGGCTGACGATGAGCGGCCGGCGTCCCATGCCGGTCAGGAGGCGGGCCAGGTACGCGACCATGGGCGTCTTGCCTGTGCCGCCGACCGTGAGGTTGCCCACGCTGATCACGAGGCACGGCGCCTCGGCGACGGCGCTGGCAAGGTTCCACCGCAGGTCGTGGACGGCCAGACCCGCGCGATAGAGGCCGGCCAGGATCGAGAGGCCGCAGCGCTCCAGCCCGGCCACGAGGCCGCGCCGCCGGCCCGAGACCAGGGCCATCCACGCTCCACGTCGGTCGTGGGCAAAGAAGGGCGGAGGCGTTGGGCCAGTGGCGTTCATGTCGGGCGGAGGCTCCTGGGGAGGCCTTCAGCGCCGAGCCAACTCGCGGATGATCGCCTGCCCCATTTCGCGAGTGCCGACGGCCGTGGGGTCGTCCCGGCTCGGCTTCAGGTCGTACGTCACGGACTTGCCGGCGGCGATGACGGCGGCCACGGCCTGCTCCAGCCGCCGCGCGGCATCCATCTCGCCCAGGTGCTCGAGCATCAGGGCGCCGGAAAGGATGACGGCCGTCGGGTTCACCTTGTTCAGGCCCTTGTACTTCGGGGCCGAGCCGTGGGTGGCCTCGAACACGGCCGTGTCGGCGCCGATGTTGGCGCCGGGCGCCACGCCCAGGCCGCCGACGAGGCCCGCGCACAGGTCGCTCAGGATGTCGCCGTACAGGTTCGGCAGGACGAGGACGTCGTACAGTTCGGGCTTCTGAATGAGTTGCATGCACATATTATCCACAATGCGATCTTCGAACTCGATGTCCGGATACTTCCTGGCCACGTCGCGGGCCACTTCCAGCCACAGGCCATCGGAGAACTTCATGATGTTGGCCTTGTGCACCGTCGTGACCTTCTTGCGGCCGTGCGTCCGGGCGTACTTGAAGGCGAAATGATGGATGCGCTCGGTGCCTTCAACGCTGATCGGCTTGATACTCAGGCCCGTGGTCTCGGGGCTTGTGGCGATCTTGCGCGAGCTCGCCTCGTTGATGCACCCATAGACCTTGCGCAGCGACTCCGTGCCGCGCTGGAACTCGATGCCGGCGTACAGGTCCTCGGTGTTCTCGCGGACGATCACGAGGTCGATGTTCGTGTACCGGCTGCGCACGCCGGGGTAGGACTTGCAGGGCCTCAGGCAGGCGTACAGGCCGAACGCCTGCCGCAGTTGCACGTTGACGCTGCGGAACCCCTTACCGACGGGCGTGGTGATGGGGGCCTTGAGGGCGATTTTGGTGCGGCGGATGCTCGCGTTCAGCGACTCGGGCAGGGGCGTGCCATACTTTTCGAGGCAATCGACGCCCGCTTCCTGCTCGTCCCACTGGATCTTGACGCCCGTGGCGTCGATGACGTCGCGCGACACGCGGGCCAGTTCCGGCCCCGTGCCATCGCCCAGAATCAGTGTAACATCGTACGGCATACGTGCGATTCCTTTGTGCTGGAGCCATCGGACTTAGGGCCGCCCTTCGCATGCGGCTCGCTGAGAAGAAGGGCCATGCTAGGGATGAGCGGCGGGTGTGTCAATGTTTTTTGCCGCAGAACTGAAGCCAGTCTGTTGCATCAAGTCCGTTGAAACCTTAAAATCAATGCGGTTTGCGGTTCGGTCTAGGAGGTAGATGCACATGCGGGTGAAAGCATGCGGCGCATGGTTGCTCAGAGTGTGCTTCAGACGTAAGTGGTTGTCGGCCCGAGTGGAGTCGGACCCACTTGTCCGGCTCCTCAGGGACGCCGTCGAGCAATCGTGCGAGCGCCAAGGTCGGCCATTTAGGCTTGCAGCAGCAGACAACGAAGAACGCGAGGTCGAGTACAGGCTTCCCAGAATCCTTAAGTACCGCAACGCGCTATACGTTGTTTGCCTTCTGTTGGGGGAAGCACTGTTCTTAGCCATGAACTGGGGCTTCAACGTTCGGCCCCATGACTGGCAGTTCGGCACGATACCGGCCTTCATAACCTCCGTCATTGCGATAGCCTTGCCCCTTGTCACTGCATTTGGGGCGCTTCGTAGAATCGGCCGTTGGGCCGAGGAGTATCTGTTTCGAGCGACACATTTGGATTGGTTCACGCGCGAAACCTGCGTAGCCGCATTCGTGTGCATATTCAGCCTTCCGTGCGTTCCTCTTGGGGACCGTGGTATTTGGGAATCACTTGGCGTATCACTGCTCACGGGTTGCGCCTGGGGCCTTGCGATAGCGACACTGCTTTACCTGACTGCCATCGTGCTTGAGATTATCCACTCCTCGCGGACCCCCCACTTTGCGTGCGCCGCGTCCGCCAATATGCTGTCAGAACGATTGCTCAATGGCTTCCTGCGAAACGCCTACCTGGGGGCGTTTGTTCATGCCCACCAGAATCAGCTGGAGAGATTCTGCAAGGGCCTGCAGCGTGTGGATGGTCCCGGCGAGTATATGCTAGTCCAATACCGTGCGAAAGATGATAAACAGAAGTACGACACACTTGAGGTTCAACTGCGGTCTTTCTTAATCGCGAGACAGTATCTGGACTACCACCTCCCCAGCCTCATGAAACTTGACAGGCTGCTTGGGCAGGTCGGTTCCCGCCTTTGCCTAACTCCCCATTATTGGACCCAAGCCGCTGATGGGCGTGGGGCCAAAATCGGGTTGCTCCTGCCAATTCCCACCGAACCGGTCCGCGCCAAAGCGCGTTGGTTTCGGCCGCGTCTGGACATTTGCTCGGGCGTCAGCAGGCACTCACAAGAAGACCTGCAGAATCTGTTCCTCTACGAGATATCCTTGAGGCTGGCAGAGTTCGACACGGGCGGCTATCGACTGTATCTGGATGCTGTGAGGCGCGCCGCTAGGGAATTCGCCGCGCTTTGGGCCGAGCTGGAGGTAAGGTGTCAGTTCCTGCCCGGCGTGGAACAGCCCAGGGATCGCACGAGCCATCAAGGGGTATCTTTTGATGAAGTGTATGAATGGCTCTGGCTGAACGTGCGGCTACTCAAACAGATTTTGCATCACGCTCCAAGAGTTGAGCACACGCCGTATCTTGAGACCTGTTCTTTCGTCCGGTGCCACCAAGACGCATACCAAGATTTGTTAGAAGAGTGTGTACGCCTGGGCAACGCGGAGATGTTTGGTTTGCTTCTTCGCCTTCTGCCATATTTCTGGAATGCTGTTGGCCGTTTCTGCGAGTCGCAGGTCAAGACAACAGGGGATGCCACGGAGGCCCTTGGCGAGCTGCGGGAGATGCGGGCGAAGTGGGGGCTTGTATACGAGCTGCCTTCGGCATTCTTGCGCGGCATGCCTCACGGCCTTGATCCGTCTAAACGTTGGCGGTTTCTGCTCTTCTTGCACCAGTTCGCCTGCGTTTGGATTCGCAAAGCCAAGCAGACTCACGACCAAGCGCTGGTGGCCAACCTCTCTGAGGGAATCGCAAACGTGATGGAAACGGACTCCGAATGGCGCCAAGGCAAGGCGGGACCGCCCGAGGCTGACTTGCTCATGGCGCGTCACTGGCTAATCCTGGGCGAGTTTCTGCAGGAAGTCCTGCTGGAACAAGCCGAGACTCTAGCACGCATGCCGGGCAAACTAACGCCTGAGTTTCTGCAGAAGCAGGAACCCGAGCAGTTGCTCAGGTTCTATGCCAGCCATAGCAGGGTGGACGAGGGAGAGTGGGGCTTCGAAGATCTGCGCCAAGAACTGCCCATCCCAATGCGTCCACTCGGGGGGGGTGGCGTGGGCCCGGTTAGAGGGGTTCCGCAGCACGAAGAGGAGATGCGCCTTGCCTTCTTGTGGCTACTTCTGATGCAGCCGGAGCCATCCGAGCCTTTGCCGGCGCTGGCGATTGATGTCAGGGCACCTGCTATCCGGAAGGACCTTGAGAGGATCACCGAGAAATACCAGCACGATCCAACAGGCCGACGGATATGGCGTAAACCACCGGAAGGAGGAAAATACTGGGTCGAAGTGTGGCTGGAGGGGTGCGCTCGTAAGGCGGCAGCAAGCAAAGTCCAAGAGATTGCCGATGCTACGATTGATCCGGACAAAGCGAATGTGTTCCAGAACGAGTTTCGGAAGAACTTTTGCGAGAGCCTCGTCCTTACCAAGTTCCTTGTGGACGTAGGCGCGTTCCAATTGCAGGATGATTTGGTGGCGCTGAACCCTAAGACATTGGTGCCCAAGGATTGCGTAATTGCAGGACCACACGCAGTTGGCAATACACTTGGCGACGACTTCGGAAGGAACTACGCGCATGCTCTGGATCTGGAGTTTGTGAGGACCCAGCTGAGGTCCAAGGAAGCGCCTACAGAGACGCGTCCGGACTATGAGAAAGGCATCCGCAGAGCTGCCGAGTGGCTTAGTGAAAGAGGCTCTGTCGGCAATGATGGGCTTATTTGTGTCCTCGGTCGGGGCTACGCTGGCAGTGCGCTCTTGGACAGNNTTGTTCCCGCATGGAAAGAGGCCGTTGGGCTTGATGGCTTTGAGGGGCGATTCAAGAAGTTTCCTGTATGGCAGGCAAGACTTGAGAACGAAACCAAGGTTGTGGCGATTGACCTCAGAAGCTCGCGCCCGCTATGTGTCCGTCCGCGCGCCGTGCAGGGGGATTGGGCAGATGTCACTCTACGCGAGCTTCGGGGAAATGAACTGGACGAGATCAAGAAGGCCCGCGAAGGCGGAGGGAAGCCTTTCGAGGAACTCCGCGAAAAGCAGAACTGCGTAGCCGACATTACCGTCTACGCCCAATTCCAACCGCCTGAGCCGCAACAACTCTTGTTGATCGCCATCCAAGAGGGAAAGGCTGATACCCCAGCCGGAGCAACCCTCCTGGAGGATGCACCTTACGAGCAACCGGCCTAGGATCGATGGGGGGCAGCGGATCCTTTGTAACTCAGAAGCATGCCCGTGCCCACGTGCCAAACCGGGGCACATCACTTTTTTGCCGCAGCCGGCAGATGGGCGAGGAGATCGGAGAGCGTTTCGATCGTAAGATCGGGGGTTTTCGTGACGCGAGGAAGGTTCCACCCCGGCCGCGCGATAAGAACGCTGCGCATACCCAGCCGCGCGGCCCCCGCGATGTCGGCCCGCGGATTGTCGCCGACGAAAACCGCCCGCGGCGCCGCGACACCGAGCGCGTCGAGCGCCGCCTGGAAGATTCTCGGGTTCGGCTTCCGCACACCGAAGTGGGAACTGAAGATTCGGACCTCGAACCAGGCTGTCAGCCCGAAGCGGTCGAGTTGGCTCACCCATAGGTACTCCGGCGTTCCCCACGGCGTGTTCGAAACGAGCCCCAGGCGGTAGCCGCGCGCCCGCAGTTCGCCAAGGGTCGGCAGGGTGTCGTCATACAGCTTGCCGTCGGCCGTCAGCGGCCGTGCGCACGCCTCGGCCATGTGCGGCAAGGTGCGGTCGCTCAGGCTGCGGACGATCCGTCTCAGGGCCACCATGGCGCGATGGGCAAGGGCCGTGTCGGGGCCTGTGGGGGTGGGGCGCAGCAGGCCGCCGGCGGGATCGGGAAACGCGGCCGCGGGCGGAGGACGTTCGCCTTCGGGGCGGACGAGGTAGCCGTACATGCCCTGGGCGCAGCGTGTGAACAGAATGGGCCAACTGGGGATCGGGTAATCGACCAGCGTGCCGCCCATGTCGAAAAGGACGGCCTCAACGTCGGAGAGCATGTCGCCTCCCCCCCCCGGCCGCCACGCGTTAGAAGAAGCGGAAGCCGTAGTCGCGATTATCGGCATCGAAGTCGGCGTCGGTCAAGCCGGGATTGATCACGAGGTTGGAGTAGATGTACTGGCTCAGGAGCGAACCGTCCCAATCGTAGGCGTCGGTGCGGATGCACGTGAGGAACTGGCGATCGATGAAAATCGCGAGCACCGGGCAGGGGTAATCGAACTTGTTGGGCAGCACGCGCTTGAAGACGTAGCAGGGCCGGCCGTCCTGCTCGCGGATGCCCTCGTACGTAAGGGCAAGGTCGCCGTTGGCCTTGGCGTGCTCGCATTGCGGAATGACCAGGCGGAGCATGTTGGCCATGCCGCCGTTCGTCAGCGGCCGGCGGCTGTGCTTGAGGGCCGTCTTGCCGTTGGGGTCAATCCTGACGTTGTGGACAAAGAACCCCACGAAGCCGCTCGGATGCGCGATGACCTTGCCGTCGTTCTGGCCGTCGACAAAAAGGGCCTCCTGGCCCTTGGCGTAGTCGCCGATCCACCGGACGTAAATGCTGAAGACCTTGACGCGCAGCTTTATGAACATGAGCTCGGGCGTGTGGATCTCGTCGTCGATCTTCTCCTGCTTCAGAAATTGGCAGGTGTAATCGGTCACGCGGTCGTCGGACCACTTGAGCGCCAGGCGCAGGAAGTCGAGCGGGTTGCTCTCGGCGAGCTTCTCCATCTGCTCGGGCTTGTCGGCATACACGGCCCGCTGAGCCGCGGGACTAAGCTTGGGCGGCGCCGGGGCGGCGGCGCACACGGAGCCCGCGGCCATCGCCAGGGTCAGAACGAGGGCACTAACGCCGGTCCGCGCGAAACCGGGGCGCATAATGACACATTCAGCCCTCGCGGGCTTGGGCGCCCTGTTCGGCACACCTGTCATCGCTGCGGCTCTCCGGTTACTCTAGCGGCTGCGCGGGCACCACACCTCGGGTCATAAGAATGGGAAAAAGAGAATAAGTGCGTTTCTGGGCAATGTCCTGGAACCCTGCCGTCCGGAACATCGCCCTGAGATCCTGCGATTCGCGGTGCCAGACCACGCCTCCCTCGACGCGGGCAATGATGACATCGTAAACGATGCGGCCGATGAACTGGTCGGGCCAGCCGTCGAGGAGCAGCAGACGGCCGCCCGGTTTCAGGATCCGGAACATCTCCCGCACCACGGCAAGCTGGTGCGGATAGTGATGGAACGAATTCGAGCAGGTCACCACGTCGAACGAGTGCGACCGGAACGGAAGGTGCTCGCTGTCGCCGACCGTCAGGCGCACGCTGTCCCTGTGACCGTTCAACTTGAAACGGGCCTGGTGTAACATGCTCTCGCACAGATCGAGGCCCACCACGCGCCAGCCGCGTGCCGCCATCCGGCCGGCGAGCTTGCCCGTACCGCAGCCGATGTCGAGGGCCGTGCCGGGGGGCAGGTCCTTGAACTCCTTCAGCAACAGGGTATGGGACGGCTCAAACAGAAAACGATTCAGCCAGTGCGCATCGTACGTATGCGCCCAGTCGCTGAATTCCGCATGGGCCTTCCGCTTGT
Source organism: Planctomycetia bacterium (assembly GCA_003170085.1). GTDB lineage: Bacteria > Planctomycetota > Phycisphaerae > FEN-1346 > FEN-1346 > FEN-1346. Next base: position 22,362 of record PMZT01000218.1, read on the forward strand.
GGTCGTGAAGCACTCAGTGCGTTCCGCCAGGTTGATGCCCGCGTTCTCGCCTTCTCCCGAAGCTAACATCGGCAATTGACTGGGGCATTCTATAACGCGGCCGAAGAAAAACCAAGCCCCACCCGTCAAGACGCGGGTAAGATACTTGGGTTTGGCGGCCGGAAGCCGTATAGTATCTGTCCGGCGGCAGGGTAAATCGCACCGATTCCACGGAGGACAAAATGATGCGTCTGGCAACGAAAGGGTTCATTCTGGCGCTCGGGCTGGCGGTCCTGGCCCTCCTGGCGATGAGTGGTGGCGTGAGTGCCGCCGAGACTCCGGCGGCAGACAAAACGGCGGCGGACAAGCCGTTTCTCCAGGCCGACCCCGCCGACATGCAATGGTGGCGTGAGGCCCGCTTCGGCCTGTTCGTCCACTGGGGGCCGGTCAGCCTCAAGGGGACCGAGATCGGCTGGTCGCGCGGCGGGAAGCGCGGCAACCGCTCCGGCACGGGCCAGATCCCCGGCGACGTCTACGATAACCTGTACAAGGAGTTCAACCCCACGAAGTTCAACGCCAAGGAGTGGGTCGAGATCGCCAAGGCCGCCGGCATGAAGTACCTGGTGTTCACGTCGCGGCATCACGATGGCTTCTCGGAGTTCGATACGAAGCAGTCGGACTACAACATCATGAACTCGCCCTTCAAGCGTGACGTGTGCGCCGAACTGGCCAAGGCCTGCCACGAGGGCGGCCTCAGGCTGGGCTGGTATCATTCGCAGCCCAACTGGTACCATCCGGACTTCCAGACCGAGAACCATGCCGCGAAGTTCATCCCGTTCCTCCACGGGCAGATCCGCGAGCTCCTGACGAACTACGGCCAGGTCGACATCCTGTGGTTCGACGGCCTCGGCGGAAAGGCCGCCGACTGGGACGCCGAGAACCTTTTCAAGATGATCCGCACCCTCCAGCCGCACATCCTCATCAATAACCGTTGCGGCCTGCCGGCGGATTTCGATACGCCCGAACAGCGGATCGGCGCGTTCCAGACCAACCGGCCGTGGGAAACCTGCATGACGATCTGCCACCAGTGGGCGTGGAAGCCCGATGACCAGATGAAGACCCTCAAGCAATGCCTCCAGACGCTCATCACCTGCGCCGGCGGTGACGGGAACCTCCTGTTCAATGTCGGCCCCATGCCCACCGGCGAGATCGAGCCGCGCCAAGTCGAGTGCCTCAAGGAAATGGGACAGTGGCTGGCGAAGTACGGCACGACGATCTACGCGACGCGCGGCGGGCCGTGGCACCCGGGCAAGTGGGGCGCCGTGACCTGCAAGGACAATGTCGCCTACGTCCACGTGTACCAGTGGGACGGCGACGTGGCGCGGCTGCCGGGCATCAACCGCAAGGTCGTTTCCAGCGCGGTGCTCACCGGCGGCAAGGCGGAGGTCAAGCAGGCCGACGACGAGGTCGCGATCACCGTGCCTGCCGCCGATCATCAGGAGATCGACACGATCATCGCCCTGACGCTCGACGGCCCGGCGTTTGACGCGACGACGAAGCGCCCGACCACCGCGGCAATCAAAGCGGGCGAATCGATCGCCGCGGGCAAGAAGGCTGCGGCGTCGAACGTGCACCAGAAGAACATTCGCGGTTATGGCCCGGACAAGGCCTTCGATGACAACCCCGAGACCCGCTGGGCCACGGATGCGGGCACGCACGAGGCGTGGCTTGAGGTCGATCTGGGCGCCCCGGCGACGTTCGACCGCGTGGCTATAGATGAATCGGAGGCGTACCAGCGCGTGAGCCAGTTTGAGCTCCAGTACAAGGACGGCGACGCGTGGAAGACGTTCCACAAGGGCACGACCATCGGGCCGGACTGGGCGGCGAAGTTCGAGCCGGTCACGGCCCAGGTCGTGCGGCTGAACATCCTGAAGGCGTCGGACGGGCCGACGATCAACGAGTTCCAGCTCTTTGCGGTGAAGAAGTAATCTCCGCCAGGAGCCCGCGGGGATAGCGCAAGCCGCTGCCCTTTGACTTTGAACTTGGAACTGCACACTTTGAACTTCCTTCCTCTTCTGGGCCTCGCCTTCGGCAGTTTCGTATTGGCGCTGTCGGGCGCCCTGGTGCCCGGGCCGATGTTTTCGGCCACGGTTGCCGGGAGCCACCGTCGCGGGTTCCGCTTCGGCCCTGGCGTCGTGCTCGGCCACGCCCTGGCCGAGATGCCGATCGTGGCGCTGCTGCTCCTGGGCCTCGCGCCCTTCGTGAACAACCCATGGGTGCTGGTGGCCATCGGTGTCGTGGGCGCCGTCATGCTGGTGTGGATGGGCGTGGGCCTGGTGTGCCAGTCGCGCCGGCCGCCGGACCTGGACGCGGGGGCAGGGGTCCTGCGTTTCGGCGCCATCGTTACCGGATTCGTCACGAGCATCCTGAACCCCTACTGGTTCCTCTGGTGGGCGACCGTGCCGGGGGCGCTCCTCAAGACCGCCCAGGAGTTCGGCCTGCTTGGCGTGGGCGTCTTCTTTGCCGGCCACATCTCGGCCGATCTCCTGTGGTACAGCGCCACGGCCTTCAGCGTGTCGCGCGGCCGGAACCTCCTCCGGGGCCGCCTGTATAAGGTGCTGCTGATCGGCTGCGCCACCATTCTGTTCGTGCTGGCGGTGCTTTTTGTGAAATTGGCCGTGGAACAGATGGGGGGCCGAAACATTTTATGAGTTTTGATTGACACGCGGAACGCCGATAACATAATAGACGGTATGAAGGCTGAAGCACCATTTGTTGGGGCGCATCGCGGCGCAGCTACTTCAGAGGGGGCTTGCCCGTTTACGTTGGGCAACTGACACGCCGTGCTTCCGCAAGTGCCCAAGCCTTCCGCCAGCCAGAGACTCGAAACCGTTCAGCGAGACGCACACGGGGCGAACGCGGGCTATGAGACCTCTACGGGTGATCGCCGGCAAGTTCCGAAGTGCCATATTCCATGGAACCTATGTGCGCGGATGCCGTCCTGCGCCGAAGGGCCGACGTTTGGTCTTGAGGCGGCTCTTCATGACTCTTGCGGTGGCGGCGATGGTGATCGTGGCCACGTGGGGTGCCCGGCTGATCTATCCGAGGATCTGTGGTACCGGCGAAGCGGTCCTCAAGACGGCCGATGCCGCCGTCTTTTTGGATCGGCACCGCGCAAGGCCCGATCTGGGCAACACGGCCACGCCTGAGCCCGCCACGCTAGGCCTGCTCATGGCCGGCCTGGGCGTTGCGTGGGCAAGGGCCGGAAGAAGGCGTTCGAAGCGCGTTTGAAAGTCCTTGACTTCAGGCCGAATTCCATTATCATTTCCGTATTACTGAGTCACTGATGACGGACAGACACTAGGGCTGGTGGAGGATAAACGCCCGGTCCGCGCCCAACGGGGCGGTCCGGGAAATGCTAGCGATGCCTACGGTCAAACTTCCTGACGGAAAAGTGATGGAAGTGGCGGCCGGGGCGCGCGTCGCCGACGTAGCCAACCGAATAGGTTCAGGCCTGGCTCGTGCAGCCGTCGCTGCCAGGCTGAACGGCAAGCCGGTGGATCTCTCGACCGTTGTCCCTGAAGGCGGGCCTTATGCCGTCGAGATCCTGACCGACAAAAGCGACGAAGCCCTCCGGATACTGCGCCACTCGACTGCCCACATTATGGCGGCGGCGGTGCAGCGCCTCTATGGCGCCGAGGTCAAGTTCGGCGTCGGTCCCGCCATTGAGGACGGTTTCTACTACGATTTCGACCTGCCCAAGCGGCTGGCCGACGAAGATCTTCCGGCCATCGAGGCCGAGATGGCCAGGATCGTGGCCGAGGCCGCTGTGTTCACGCGCGAAGATGTTTCTATTGCTGATGCCACGGCCCTGATGCGGTCGCTGGGCCAGGTCTACAAGATCGAGCTCCTCAAGGACATCGCCGAGGGCAAGCTCTCCGAGGGCCAGGAACCCGCCGCCGCCGAGGCCCAGCCGGCGCCCGAACCGCCCGTCGGGGTGTCGCTGTACCGGTCGGCGGGGTTCGTGGACCTCTGTCGCGGGCCGCACCTCCCGACCAGCGCCCGGATTCCGGCCTTCAAGCTCCTGAGCGTCGCCGGCAGCTACTGGCGGGGCGACTCGACGCGCCCGATGCTCCAGCGCATCTACGGCACCGCCT
>PMZT01000248.1 GCA_003170085.1 Planctomycetia bacterium
AGCGTTGTCGTGATAACCGTAACAGAAGGTAGGGTGCGTGCTTGCACGCACGCGGGTATTCGTTCATTAGATGGTGCGTGCGAGCACGCACCCTACGCTCTCGGAACCGCTCCGCCGCGCGCTCGTGAAGCGGTTCAAGGACACGATGAAGCTGATTGAGGTGGGGTAGGCTAACTTGGCAGTTTGGCAGTCAGCCCCGTAGGGGCGTCTTTCTTAGCCCAGGGTGAAGGGCGAAGCCCGAACCCTGGGTACGCATATGGGAATAGGCTATTAAGCCCCATCGGGGCGCCTTGGGCAGATGCGTCCGTGTGCCGATCGTTCGGCAAGACGCCCCTGCCGGGGCTTGACCCTGTCTGGGGGCGACGCTTACCCAGGGCTCGACTTCGTCTTCGCCCTGGGCTAAGAAAAACGCCCCTATGGGGCTTGTCGGTTGAAATTCATAGCGTTGTCGTGATAACCGTAACGGAAGGAAGCACAAGCAATGGACGAACTCCTGAACTCGTTGAAGTACGACTCCGCCGGCCTCATTCCCGCCCTGGCGCAGGATGCCGCCACGGGCGAGATCCTCATGGTCGCGTGGATGAACGCCGAGAGCCTGCGACTGACCCTCTCGACCGGCGAGGCCCACTACTGGTCGCGCAGCCGCAAGAAGCTTTGGCACAAGGGCGAAGAGAGCGGCAACGTCCAGAAGGTGAAGGAGATTCGCACCGATTGCGACAAGGACGTCCTGCTGGTGAAGATCGAGCAGATCGGCGGCGCCGCGTGCCACACCGGATACCGCTCGTGCTTCTCGTGGGTTCTGAAGGACGGCGTGTGGTCCGAGGAAGGCGTGAAGGTCTTTGATCCGAAGGAAAAGTACCACAAATAGAAGGTCCGCCCACATGAGCCGCACGAGCATTCTCATCGCCGGTGCAATGGTCATCGCGATCGTAGCCGGTGCCCAGGCCGAGAACATCACCTTCCCCGCCGACGCCGGCATCCACAACGTCCGCGACTACGGGGCCAAGGGCGATGGCACGACCGACGACACCGCGGCCCTCCAGAAGGCCTTCCGTCAGAACTCCGGCAAGCAGATGGAGACCGTGTACTTCCCCGAAGGCACGTATCTCATCACCGACACCGTCTGGTTCGCCGAGTGGATCTATGTCCAGGGCCAGAGCCGCGATAAGACCGTCATCCGCCTGAAGGACAACTCCGCCGGCTTTGCCGACGCGCGTCACCCGAAGCAGGTCGTCGCCACCACCGACCCCGAGCCGAGCGTCCAGTTCCGCAACACGAACTGCTCCACGCACCTCATGAACGTGACCATCGACACCGGCAAGGGCAACGGCGGCGCGAGCGGCATCGAGTTCATGTCGCACAATGGCGGCGGGCTGGAGAACGTGACGGTCCGCTCCGGCGACGGCACGGGCGCCATGGGCATCGATATGACGCGCAGCCGCCCCGGCCCGGCGTTCTGCAAGAACGTGCGGGTCGAGGGGTTCAACAACGGCATCTCGATCGAGAACCAGCTTTACTGCTCCACGTTCGAGCACCTCACGCTCGTCGGCCAGAAGATGGCCGGCCTCCGCAACGTCGATCACCCGGTGGCCGTCCGCGACCTGCGGAGCACGAACTCGCAGCCCGCGATCCGGAACCTCGCCGTCCTGGGCCAGATCGTCCTCCTCGATTCCGAGCTGACCGGCGGCGCCCCCGACGGCTTCGCCATCGAGAACCGCCCCGGCGCGTCGCTCTACGTCCGCAACGTGAAGACCGCCGGCTACCAGGCGGCCATCCTCGGCGAATACGGCAAGACCGTGCCCGGGCCGATCGAGGAGTACGTCGGCCCCGACGCGCGGTGCCCCTGGCCCACCGAGAAGCGTTCGCTCGGCCTCCCGATCCAGGAAACGCCCGACCTGCCGTGGGACGATCCCGCCACGTGGATCAGCGTGAGGGCGTTCGCCGACCGCGCCGCCGCCGGCGACTGGGCGCCCGCCATCCAGGCGGCCATCGACTCCGGCAAGACGACCGTCTATTTCCCGCACGGCACGTACCCGGTCCGTTCCACGATTCACGTGCGCGGCAAGGTGCGGGTGCTCCAGGGTTGCGGCGCGCTCATCGAGGCGTCCGACGACCTCAAGGGCAAGGTCGTCTTCGCGTTCGACGCCGCCGGCAAAGACACCGTGTGGCTCGACCGCCTGAGCTTCGGCACCAGGACGTGGGGCATGCCCGTGTGGCAGGTGGAGCACGCCTCGCCCGCGACGCTCGTGGTCCTGCACAGCCGGTGGATGTCGTACCGCGCGCAGCCGGGCGCCGGCGACCTTTTCGTGGAGGACATGTGCGCCGCGCCGTGGCAACTGGCCGCCGGGCAGAAGGTGTGGATCCGCCAACTCGACATCGAGTCAAAGGACACGAAGTTCGTGAACCCGGGCGCGCAGCTCTGGGTCCTGGGCATCAAGGCCGAAGGGGCGGGCATCAACCTCGTGAACTCCGGCGGCGCACGGACCGAAATCCTCGGCGGCGCCATCTACCCCGCCTGCCGTGTGCCCGACGACGTGCCGATGTGGGTGAACACCGACGCGTCGATCTCGCTCGTCCACACGATCTTCTGGGGCAACCTGCTGTACATCAAGGATACGCAGAAGGGCGAGACGCGCGAGCTCGGCCTCTCGAAGGGCCAGCGATTCATCGATCTCTACGTAAGCCGGCCGGAGTAGGCGCCGACCGGGCGCGGTCAAACATCGCCGGACGCTTCCACGCCACAACGGCCAGCGCCAGGCCCCCCACCGCCAGGATGATCGGCCACGCAAACACGTCCTCGAAGTGGTTCACCGTAACCACGTAAAGCCCGAGCGCCACGTACGCGAGGCCCGAGAAGAAGAACGATTTCATCTGCTTCGGCACGCTCGCCAGCACGAACGCCAGCGCCCCCACAAGGAGGACCACCTCCGGCACCGACCAGCCGTGCGGCAGCACGCGCCACACCCTCTCGTGCTCCAGCCGGAAGACCGGGATGAGGAGGTGCGACGGGGCGAGCCAGAACAGGATCGTCGCGATCCGCCGCAGCGACCGGCTTTGCGTCGAGCGGTACGCCAGCAGGCCGAACACCAGGTACGCCGCCCCGTTGAGCATGAAACTGTAGTAGATCTGCCGCTGCGGGTTGAACTCGTCGATGCCCAGTTCCCGCGCCATCGCCCACACGCCCACCCACCGGGTCGTCGGCCCGTCGAGGGCCAGCTTGGTCGCCGCGGCCACGACGATCGCCAGGCCAATGATGTAAAGCGGCGTGGCCACGTAGACCTTGCGCCACCCCAGGTCGAGCACGATCGCGATGCCCAGCAGCACCGCCCCCGGCACGAGATAGTGGGCGGCAATCTCGTCGGGCTTCCAGTTCTTCATGCCCATGAGCGCGAAAACGGCGGTGGCCAGGGCCACGGCACTCAGCGTCCAGAGGAGCGCAAAAGCGCTCGTCTTGGTCCGGTTCCAGAAGAGGAGACACAGGACGGCCCACGAGCCCGTAACGATGAGCCACTCGGGGTTCGTCAGCCACAACATATCATCGGCCGACCCGCCCAGCCGCAGCTTGAGCGCATCGAGAAGTGTATAGACGAAGAGCGGCCACACCATGCTCGCCGCCATCAGCAGCACCAGCGCCACGCGCCGGTTCTGCCGGCGCCAAAGGACCACGCCGAGGCCCAGGAGCACCGCGAAGATCACGAGCGGCAGCGCCGTCCGCACCCCGTCGCCCACGTTCTGGTACCGCTGCGCCAGGAACGCCGCCACCACGCAGCCCCACGCGCCCAAGTGCAGGGCCACCTGCGAGAAGGAGATGCGACGGCTGTCGAGAACCCAGAACTCCTCGCGGTCGCGGAGTCGCTCGTACTTGTCGACGAAGTAGTCGCACTCGCTCCGGCTGATCAGGCGGTCGTTCTGCCACCGATCGAGGTCACCCACGTGCCGCGTGATCCCGTGTTCCAGCACGTCCTGGAGGACCGTCGGATCGGCGATGACCGCCTCGCCGCCGAGGAACCGGTCGAGGTCCAGCAGGAAATGCTGCGCCGTCGGGTATCGCCGCGCGGGATCCTTCTCGAGCGCCGCCAGCATGATCGCCTGGAGCGGCCCGGGAATCTCGGCCCGGAGCGATCGCGGCAGCGGCGCCGGCGTTTCGCAGATCGCCCGCACGAGGTCCGCGGCGCGGTCGCCGTGGAACGGGCGCTGGCCCGTCAGGATCTCGAAGAGGACCACGCCCAGGGAGAACACGTCGGCGCTCGGCCTCGCGGGCGCCCCGCGGCTCTGCTCCGGCGCCAGGTACGCGGGCGTGCCGGCCACCGACGTGGGCGCCGCACCCGCCGGCCCGTCGGCCGCCATCGGCTCGGCGATACCCATGTCGAGGACCTTCGCCGTGCCGCCCCGGTCGACCAGGATGTTGCCCGGCTTGAGGTCGCGATGCACGATGCCGCGCCGGTGCAACTCGGCCACCGCCGCAAGGACCTGGCGGAAGACGGCCAGTTGCCGGTCGATCGGCTGGCCGGCGAGGGCCTCGTCGATCGGCGCGCCATCGACGAACTCCATGACCATGATCGGCGGGTCGGGCGACTCGGAGAGGGCGTAAACGGCGGCCACGTTCGGGTGGCTGATCTGGGCCAGGGTCCGCGCCTCGTCGAAAATGGCCACCAGGCGGCCGCGCTGCGCGCTATCGGCCGGGCACTTGATCGCCACCGGCCGGTTCAGCCGCACGTCGCGGGCCTTGAAGACGACGCCGGCGGCCCCGCGGCCAAGCGGCCCAAGAACCTCGTAGTCGCCCGCCACGCGTTCCTGCAGGCGGCGCTGGAGGTCGCCTTCATCGGCCCAGCCGAGGGCGTCGCGAAGGCGCCGGGTCAGTTCCTGATCGTCGCTGGTGGCCTCGGGGCTACCCATGTCAGCCGATCTCCTCCTCCGCCCCGCCGATGAGCTCGCGCACCCGCTTCAGCACGCGGCTCTTGCTCTGGTACACCACCGCCTCGGAAATCTGGAGGTGCTCGGCCACGCGCCGGGCCGGCCACTCGCGCAGGGCGAAGAGCAGAAACGCCTCGAAGGTCTGCGGCTCGACCTCGCCGCGGACCTGCTCGAGGCAGTCGCGCAGCACGGCCTTCGACCACTCGTCGTCCCACGCCGACTGGGCGTGCGCATCGGGCACCTGCTCTAACATTCGCTCGGCGTCGGTCCGGTCTGACGCCGAAACTTCACGCCCGCGGCGCCGCAGGAGGTCCCGCACCTTGTGGCAGGCGATGCCGCGGAGCCACTGCCGCAGCCGGCCCTTCTCGCGATCGTACCGGTGCTCGCGATAGGCCTGGACGAACGCCGCCAATGTTTCCTGGGCCGCGTCCTCGGCGTCTGCATCCTGAAGGCCCAGCCGCCGCGCGACCGCGAAGACGAGCGGCCGATACCGCGCCTCGAACTCGCGCCACGCGGACTCGTCGCCGGAATCCCTGAGGCCCTCGAGCAAGGCGGTGCTGGTGCGCGTAATCGGGTGTTCATCGCTGCTCATGGTTCTCGTAAGGTACTGTCGAGGGCGGTCAAGGGCAACGGTTTTGCGATTTGCCGGGTGGCCTCGCGGATTTTGTGTCAGAAGCGTGCCGAGGCCCGCGAATCACTTTCAGAAGCGGAGAGTGCAGCATGAACGTGTTCCTGCGTCCAAAAAGGCAGCCGCGGGCGCTTGGCGAAATCCACGGGCTTGCGAATTTCCTCTCCGAAGGCGATAACAGAGGGCACCGGTCGCCCATTGCCGCCGAAAAGGAGCCGTAAGATGCGCGTCCTTCTGCTGAGGCCACCGCGGTATCTGTGGCCGTTCAACAGCGAGACGAGTGCGTTCTGGCAGCCGCTGGGCCTCCTGTGCCTGGCGGCGGCGGTGCGGCGCGACTTGCCGGAGGTGGACATCCGCGTGTGGGACGCCCCCGGCGAGCGGTGCGGCTGGAAGACGCTGGAGCGGCGCCTGGCGGCCACGCCGATCGACGTCCTTGGCCTCGGCGAGGAGACCGTGTCGGCCCACGAGGCGCTGCGGGCCGCCGAACTCGTGCGGCGGCTGTACCCCGGATGCATCGTGGTCGCGGGCGGCACCTATTTTGCCCACACGATCGAGGAGACGCTGGCCGACGGTCGGGTGGACGTGATCGTGCGCGGCGAGGGCGAGGCCACGTTCGTGGAACTGCTCCGCCATCTCGAATCTCAAATCTCAAATCTCAAATCTGAAATCTCAAATCTCAAATCTCAGATCTCAGATCGGAAATCTGAAATCTCAAATCTGAAATCTGAAATCTCAGATCCGAAATCTCAGATCTCAAATCTGAAATCTCAGATCTCAGATCGGAAATCTGAAATCTCACCTCTCAAATCTGAAATCTCAAATCTGAAATCTGAGATTCCGGATTCCAACTCCGCCCGCGCCACCCTCGACCCCGCCGGCCTGGAAAGCATCCGCGGCATCGCCTTCCGCGGGGCCGACGGCCGGCCGGTGCTCACCCCGCCGCGCCCGCTCCTCCCGGACCTCGACGCGCTCCCCTTCCCGGCGTACGATCTCATAGACATGACGCAATACGGCCGCGGGTCGCGCAATCACCCGGCGCTCGTGAGTATCGAGCACTCGCGCGGCTGCGTCGACTCGTGCGGCTTCTGCATCCTCTGGAAGCAGATGGGCGAAAGCGCCGACGGCAACGGCCACGTCGTTCCGCGGTACCGCACGAAGAGCGCCGGACGGAGCTTCGAGGAGGTCGTGCGGCTGTACCGCGAGTTCGGGCGGCGCACCTTCGGCTGGGTCGACCCCACCTTCAACGCCTCACCCGCGTGGTCCGACGCGTGGGCCGAGCGGATGCTGGCGTCGGACCTGGTGGACCCGCGCGGCCGGCCGCGCACCCTTCATACCGCGTGGGTACGGGCCGACGCGGTCCTGCGCGACGAGAAGCTCGGCATCCTGGCGAAGCTCGTGCGGGCGGGCCTCAGGCAGGTGATGATCGGCGTGGAGCGCGACGACTCCGGCGGCCTTGCCTCGCTCGGCAAGCACCACAACGGAGCCGAGACCTGCCGCGCGGCCTTCGCGCTCTTTCGCGAGAAGTACCCCGAGGTCTACACGATCGGCACGGTCATCTTCGGCCTGCCCGGCGACGGCCCGGCCGACCTCGCGCGCCTGGCCGCCTGCGAGCAACACATGCGCATGGATTATTGTTTCATGATCCCCCTGACGCCCAACCCCGGAACGGCCGTGGCCGCCGAGGCCGCGGCGCTCGGCCGCATTGCCAACCGCGACCTTTCGAGCTACAACTTCCACACGCCCGTCTGCACGACCGAAACGATGGACTTGCGCGCCCTGGAGAGTTTATACTGGCGGTTGATGCTCAAACCGGACCACGGACGGCTCGTGAACTGGCTGCGCCAAATCGTCATGGAGCGCGACGCCCGCAAGCGGCGCGTCCACCTGGCCATGCTCGGACGCGGCACCCGGATCGCCCTGGAAGCCCTGTGGCGGTCCGTGTTCCGCCCTAACGATTGTGCCCCGGCACTCTACTCGAGGAGACCCACATGGTACGACCAATGACCCCGCAGCGTAAAGGCGCCTGGAAGGCCGGCCTGGCCATCGCCGTGATCGGCGGCGGCCTGCTCTGGCACATCCTGGCGTGCACCGAAAGCCCGATGGCGTTCTCGCCGGACTCGAAGCAGCTCGCCTTCGTCGCCATGGATCCGTGGTCGGCGAGGGACGACAACGTGGCCATCGCCGGCACGCACGTCTATCGCCTCATGGTGCTGACCGAGGGCAAGGAACTGACCGTCGTCGAGGAGACCTCGGCGTGCATGCTCTCGGCCCCGGCGTTCAGCCCCGACGGCCGGTCGTTTGCCTACATCCGGATTCCCCTGTTCAAGGACGCCGGCTCACAGTTGCTGGCCGAGGACGACCTGAAAAAACGGGAGCAACTCGTGAAGCAGGCCGGCGAGTGGGAGGCCGCGCCCGGCAAGCCCGACGAAAAGGGTAACGCCACGGCGCCCGTGCCGGCGACGTATCTGCCGCCGCCGCCCAGCGCCGCCACGCAGGGCGAAATGAAGGCCACACCGGCCGAGGCGGTCGAGGACGTTGCCCTGCCGCCGGCCGAGAATGCTCGCGGTGCCGTGCTGGGTCTGACCCCGCAGGCCCCGCTCAACGCTGTCCTGGTCGTACGCGACGCCAAGACGCGGCAGGTCACCTCGGCCACCGAATTCGGCATGCCGGTCGGCGAGCCCAAGGGCGAAGCTTTCCTGCTCAACTATGGCATTATCAGGCCGCAGTTCGACGCCGAGGGCAAGTGGATCTACTTCTGGGCCAACAACGTCGTCCTGGCCATCTGCCCGTCGGATCACAAGGAGCGCATCATGGCGGTCCCGGCCTCGCTGATGTCGCTCTCGCCCGATGGCAAAACGCTGGCGACCGTGCAGGAGGGGGCCGTCGGGTTCCTCCGGACCGATGGCGAATCGGCCCTGTACCGCAAATGGAAGCAGGACAACCTCTCGCTGAGCGGCATCGCGTGGGCCAACAAGCAGACGCTCGCTCTCCTCTGGTACAACAAGGCGAAGAAGGACGACAAGGAGGTCGCCACGCCGATGCTTGATCTCTTGCGCAGCGACGGCTCCGCCCCGAAGTCGATGGCGATCGAGGCCTTGGCGGACGTCGCGTCAGAAGGCGGCGAGCTGGCGATTTCGCCCAACGGCGACTACATGGTCCTCGCGACCACGAAAGAGGCGTTCTTCTTGAAGGCCAACGGCAAGCTGCTCGGCCGTCGCCCGTTCGCTGAAGGCGAGATCCTGTGCCAGCCGACGTTCACGCCCGACTCGAAACAGGTCGCCTTCAAGGACGTGACGGGCAAAGAAACGGCCCGCGTTACGGCCATCGTGTTCTTCACGCCCGAGGGCAAGGAGGTGTCGCGCGCCGACGTGCCGGCGTCTAAGCCGCTCGAGAAGAAGCCGGCCGAGAAATAGTCGCCCGTCACACGTCATTTGCGGGGTGCCATGCTTTCGCGCCGTTGCGAAAGCATGGCATCCCGCGGCCACGCAAGACCCGTAAGGCGATTGCATCGTGGAGACGTTGATCAACATCTTCTCGCACGTCTGCGGCCAGCAGCACCCGCTGGTCATCGACGGGGCCGCCCTGCCCGTCTGCCAGCGGTGCTTCGGCCTGTACGCCGGGGCGGCGCTGACCGGCCTGTGGCTCATCGCCTCGGGTCTGTGGCGCCGCGGACTGCCGGAAACCCGCGTGGTGCTCGTCCACTCGGCCCTCCTCGTCGCGGCGATGCTCGGCGGCATGCACGTGATCGGCGGCGGCCCGGCGTGGCGGATTCTGTGCGGCCTCTGGACCGGCCACGTGGCGATGTTCTGGCTTATCGGCAGCGCGAATCACCTGCGGCAGTTCGCACGGCCCGTGGTTGCCGCCGACCCGCCCTGGCCCGCCGATCAGGTACAGCGTGAGGCCGGCCAACTCCCGGCGCTGGCGCTCGCGGCGCTCGGGTTCACGGAGTTCGTGCACGCGGGCTGGATGATCTGGTCGGGGTTCATCGTGCTCGGCGCTGCGGCGCTGAGCGCGGGCTGTGTAGCCGCCGTGGCCGCCGCCGTGGCCTGGATAGCGGCCGTGGTAAGGCGAGGCCTCTTGCGGCCCACGACGCCCGATGCCGGCTGACGCGATCGCGCGGGTCGCACCGCTTCTCTCGCCTCCGCGAGTTCTCTTGACTCAAGGCCCGTCCCACGGTTAAATGGCCGACATCATCAAGCCATTCATATGGCAACTTTCAGCGACCACGGGCCGTTCCAGGAGGTCGTCATGGTTAGCCAACTGCGAGAACACCTGACCGACGCAACGGAGCTGTACGACCTCCTCATGGCCCTGGCCCATGGCGAACCGGCCGACGAAAAGGAGTACGAGGCCCTGCGTCAGAGGCTCATGGCCGAGCCGCTCCTGAAGGGCCGCCTGCCGGAGTTCATCCTGAAGCACGCCACGCTCGACGAGGTCCGGCGGTTCATCGCGGCCCATCGCGTCCCGTCGCAAGGCCGCATTCACATCAAGAACGAACTCTGGCATCTGATCCGCGCCCTGAGGACCGGCGCTGCCGCTCCTGCTGCGCGAACCCACGCGGCCCATGCCCCGCAACCGCGCGATGAGGCCGCGACCGAGCATGAACACCACCACGAGGACGAGCCGGAACTCGAGCCGGCTGCGGCCGCGCACGCACCGGCCTCGGCGGCGCACACCCCGGCTGCGTACACCTCCGCTGCGGCGGCGCGCGCCACGGCCGCGGTCCACGAGAAGCCGGCGCCCGCGTATCCTCAGCCGGCGGAGCGCCCTGCAGCGGCCGAGCAACCGGCACCCCGGGCCGAGGCGCTGCCACGACACGAGATGACCGAGAGACCCGCCCCGGCCGCGGCGCCCGCGGCGCCCGCTCCGGCCGAGAGGCACGACACCGGCGAGAAGAGCACCACCGACCGCGTCCGCGAGGCGTGGCACAAGCTCGTCGCGGGCGTGCACACCGACCCCGACAGCACGATCAAGTCGGCCCGCACGCTCCTGAAGTGGGCCTACGGGCACGTCATCACGCGCGGCGGGGCGCGGTACGATGAGTCGCAGGACCTCGTCACGATGAGCCGCGTCGCCGCCGAACTCGTCAAGCTTTCCGCCAACCCCGAAATCGACCGGGCCAGCAAGGAAGCGCTCGAAAGCTGCGCCGCCGTCATCGAAAGCATGGCCCGCACGCGCGAGAAGGCGGCGGTGTACGGCCGCACGACCGAGGCCTCGAAGGTCGACCCGCGCCAGGCCGAGCTAGCCGCCAACATGGCCGGCGCGATCTCCACGTTCCTCATCAGCACGCTCGAGCCCCCGCCCGCCCCGCAGGGCCGCGTTTACACGCGGCACGGGTAACCCGACAGCGAAAGCCCCCGGCACCGCCGGGGGATGGTCTTCATCCGACACCCCTTCGCACGGCGTGTCTTGTTCGCCCCCCGCCGCGGCCTTATAATGTCGCCGTATGACCTGGAAACGCGTGCTGCTCATATATCCGTACAGCCCCGAGAAAAAGAGCGAGAAGCTCTATGGCGGGCTGGCCATCATCAACCCGATCGGCCTGGAGGTCATTGCGACCGCCCTCAAGCCGGTGGTCGAGGGGTTGATGCTGCTCGACATGCGCCTCGAGCGCGAGCCGCTGGACAAGATCGTCCGGCGCTTCCGGCCCGACCTGATCGGCGTTTCCCTGAACTGGGGCCGCGACGAGTACACCGATGCCCTGATCCGCGGCCTCCCGCCGGACGTCACGCTCGTCATCGGCGGCCTTTATCCCACGCGCGAAAGCGATGATGTGCTGCGCGCGTTCCCGGACCTCGACATCCTCTCGCTCGGCTACGGCGAGGACAGCCTGCGCGAACTCATCGCGAAGGGCTCGCCCGAGGGCGTCGCAGGGCTGTGGTATCGGAGGCAGGCGGGCGCCCTTCCGCCCGATGTGGCCCACCCGCCCTCGGGTGGGAAAGGCAATGCACAGCCGGGGGCGGCTGTGCCACAATTAGGCAATGCACGGCCGGGGGCGGCTGTGCCACAAACAGGCTGGCCGGCGGCGGGCGGCGAACTCGTGAAGAACCCGCTGCGCCCGGGCCTCGACGTAACGCATCATCACCTCGATCGCTCGGTCCGCCGGTACGAGTATCCGTGGCTGACCCTCAAGGGCGACAACATCATCACGAGCGTGGGGTGCCCGATGGTGTGCGCCTTCTGCAAGTGGCGCGAGAACATTTTTGGCGAGGTCCAGCCGTGGGTCGCCCGGTCGCCGGAAGACGTGGTGGCCGAGCTCCAGGAGACCGACGCCGACATCGTGCACATCGTCGACGCGAACTTCGCCCACGACCTCAAGCGTGTCGAACGGATCTGCGACCTCTTGATCGAGCGCGACGTCCGCCACCTGTACGCGTGCGAGATTCGCGTCAACGCCCTCTGGAAGGATGCGGCGCTCGTCAAGAAGATGGAGCAGGCGGGCTTCTTCATGTTCATGGTGGGCATCGAGTCCTACCAGCCGCGCCTCCTCAAGGCGATGCGCAAGGGCTACACCGCCAAGATGTGCCGCGAGGCGTTCCAGAACCTCTCGCACACGAACATCCTGACGCTCGGCAACTTCCTGATCGGGAACCCCGGCGAGACGGCCGAGGAGATGCTGGGCGTGGCCGACTTCGCCGCCGCGATCGGCCTCGACTTCATCAGCCCCAATAAGATTTATGCCTATGCGAATACGGATTTCGAACAGTGGATTCTTGCCCAGCCGGGCTACCGCGTCGAGGGCCGCCGGCGGTACGTCGTGAGCGACCAGTTCGGCGTGGAGGACCTGCGGCGCCTCCAGGCCCGCATCATGCTGCGGTTCCTGCGGAAACACCCGCCCTGGATCGCGTACCGGAAGGCCCTGGCCCACCCGATGGTCCGGAAGATCGGCCGCGAGAAGGTCCGCCGCGCCATGCTGCGCAGCCTGTGGAACCACATCACCGACCCGAACTTCCGCCGCCGGGCACTCAAAAAGCTGGCCAAGCGATTCGGCGCATCGAAGCGCGCCGCGGCCACGTGATACGGCGTTGCCCGCCGCGGCGAGGCAAATCCCCGGCGCCTGGCGCCTTGCCATTCGGGGTTTTTCCTTGACGGTCCTTGCGGGCTAGCATCTAATGCTTAGAATGTGAGCGACGGGTCGCCGCGGCGACCGCCTCACGGTAGGGAGGGCTGATCCATGCATCGCGTTCTTTTAGTGCTGGCCGCGATAGCGGTCTGCGTCCTGTGGACGGCGGGAACTGCGCTGGCCCAGGCAAATGACGAGTTCCAGTTGCCGCCGGTCAAGTTGAAGCCGGATCGTCCGTCGACGGTCAAGCCGATTCCGCCGACGCCCGACGAGCGGATGCAGCCGGCACCTCCGGCCGAAACGCCTAAGGAACCGACGCCACCGCCTCCGGCGGTAACGCCGCCCGCGCCGCCAACGCCGCCCGGACAACGGTGGCAGTTGCACCGCCGCACCGTGCTCAGCGAGCCGTACAGGCAGATCCCGCCGTGGAACATGTCGTGGCAGTAGCAGTCTTCCACCAGGTTACAGTTACCGTAGAGAATGACATAGTGGCTCCATGCGAACTCGAACTTCTTGATGGCCCAGTAACCGTACTTCTGGTCGATGAACAGAGTCATAAAATCGCGGGCCAGTTGCAGCTTGTGGCCCTTGGGGCCATCGCCGCCCAGGTTGAGCATCAG
>PMZT01000047.1:0-195 GCA_003170085.1 Planctomycetia bacterium
GCCTCGGCCGCGTCCTCGAGATCAACGAGCAGCAGGCCATCGTGCAGGTCCTCGAGGGCACGCAGGGCCTGTCGAACCAGGCCACGCGGGCACGGTTCCTGGGCGAAAGTTTCCGGCTGCCCGTCTCGCGCAACATGCTCGGCCGCGTCTTCACCGGCCTGGGGCTGCCGATGGACGGCGGCCCGGCGGCGCTCT
>PMZT01000047.1:200-12821 GCA_003170085.1 Planctomycetia bacterium
GTGCGCGGCCAGAAGCTGCCGATTTTTTCGGGCAACGGCCTTCCGCACGACCGCATGGCGGCCCAGGTGGTCCGGCAGGCGCAGCTTCTGGATGAGAAGGTCGAGTTTTCGATCGTGTTTGGCGCCATGGGCGTGAAGCACGACGTGGCCGAGTTCTTCATCCGCAACTTCGAGGACTCGGGCGTGCTCTCGCGCGTCTGCATGTTCCTCTCGCTGGCCGATGCGCCCAGCGTCGAGCGACTCCTGACGCCGCGCGCCGCCTCCACCCTGGCCGAGTACCTGGCCTTCGACCTCGGGCAGCACGTGCTGGTGCTCCTGACCGATATGACGAACTACTGCGAGTCGCTGCGCGAAGTCGGCACGGCCCGCGGCGAAATCCCCGGCCGTAAAGGCTACCCGGGCTACCTGTACTCCGACCTCGCGAGCATTTACGAGCGGGCCGGCCGCATCGAGGGCTCGCCCGGCTCGATCACGCAGATGGCCATTCTGACGATGCCGTCCGACGACATCAGCCACCCGGTGCCCGACCTCACGGGCTACATCACCGAGGGCCAGCTCGTGCTGGACCGCGAGTTGAACCAGCGCGGCATTTATCCGCCGATGGCGTCGCTCATGAGCCTGTCGCGGCTGATGAAGGACGGCGTGGGCAAGGGCTTCACGCGCGAGGACCATCCGAAGCTGGCCAGCCAGCTCTTCGCCTGCTATGCCCGCGTGCGTCAGGTGCGCGGCCTGGCCGACGTCATCGGCGAAGAGGAACTGGGCTGGCTTGACAAGCAGTACATCAAGTTCGGCGACGCGTTCGAGCACAAGTTCCTGGCGCAGGGCGAGTACGAGAACCGCTCGATCGAGCAGACGCTCGACCTCGGCTGGGACATGCTCTCGATGCTGCCGCGCGGGGAACTGCACCGCGTGACCGATGAACTGATGGCCGAGCATTATCGCGAAGGCCGCCTGGAGACGCCCGAAATGGCCGCCGCGGCCAAGGCGAAGGCCGAGTAGCGCACGGACACCAACAAGTTTAGCCGCGGCCGCCGACGGCCGCGCGGCGGATGCGAAGACCGTACGTGTTTACCGTTATGGCCGGACACGACGGGCGGCCACATGGGGCCGCCCCTACGCAGCGCGAATCGTAGGGGCACCCCCATGTGGGTGCCCTGGAGCGGCCACAAACGCTGCTACAGGCAGTAACGTTAAGCGCGTGCGGAGACCCGCCGCGCAAAGTGGTATTGTAATATTGAGAGCGGACCATGGCCAAAATCAAGGTAGCCCCGACGAAGTCGAGTTACTTGCTGCTACGCCGGCAACTCGCGTTTGCCGAGGAAGGCTACGAGCTTCTCGAGCAGAAGCGCCAGATCCTCATCTTCGAGCTGATGAGCCGCCTGGGCCGCGCGCGCGACGCCGAGCGCCGCATCGCCGACTCGTTTGCCGCGGCGTTTGCGGCCCTCCGCGAGGCCACGCTCGAGATCGGCTCCGACGCCATCGACCGGGCCGCGCTGGGCGTCCAGGCGGGCTACGACCTCAAGCTTTCGGACCAGGGCCTCATGGGCATCCGCATTCCCAGGGTCATGGTCAAGATCGAGCCGCCGACGGTGCAGTTCGGCGTGGCGAGCACGTCGGCCGGCACCGATGAGGCGATGCGCCGGTTCCAGGAACTCCTGGCCCTCTTGGCCGAACTGGCGGAACTCGAAAACGCGGTCATGCGGCTGGCGCGCGAACTTCGCAAGACCCAGCGCCGCTGCAACGCCCTGTCAAAGATGTTCATCCCGGACTATCGCGAGACGATCGGCTACATCATGTCGAGCCTCGAGGAACGCGAACGCGAATCGTTCACGATCCTCAAGATGATCAAGGACCGGCTCGGCCGCGCCGCCGAAGGGAGTGCCGCTCATGGGTAAGTCTTCCCCGATTAGTCATATCCTGGTCCTGGTGGACGGGACCGACAGTTCGTTCCATGCGGCCGACTGCGCCATCGACCTCGCGAGCGCCCTGGAGGCCAAACTCACGGCCCTGGCGGTGGTGGACCGCGACACGCTGCGGCAACTCCTGAGCGTCAAGATCGTGGCCGACGCCGAGATGGACGAGTTCGAGAAGGAACTGAAGGCCAGCGCGCAGCAGCACCTGGCCTCGGTCCACGAACGGGCGAAAGACCGGCGGCTGACGATCGAGGAAGTCCTGGTCGTCGGGAACGTCGAGGAGATCGTCCCCCGGACGGTCGAGGAGCGCAAGGTCGAGCTGATCGTGGTGGGGGGGTTCCATTCGAGCCGCGTGACCCGCGACCTCCTGGCCCGTCAGCGCCAACAGATCGTCGACGGCGCCGCCTGCCCGGTGCTGGTGGTGAAGTAGGCTGCGAGCAGGGCTTGAGGTTGCTAAATATGTAGGGTGCGTGCTTGCACGCACGCGGAAACAAAGGGTGTAGGGTGCGTGCTCCGCCTCCGCCAAGGCTGCTGCGGACAAGTCTGCACGCACGCGGAATTTAGGTTTGAGGGTGGCCGGTTTGAGGGTGCCATGCTTTCGCGCTGTTGCGAAAGCATGTTTTACATACGGGACGCACGGTTTCGTTTGCTTCCCGCTGCCTCGCTACGGAGCCTGTCCGGTAATTCGGCCCCGAAACCTCGCGGCCAAGGTCGTCGTAGCGCCACTGGATGCGGAGGATCGAGCCATCTGCATTCCGGCCCGTGGCCCGAGGTTGGCCAAGGATCCTGGTTAGCGTCCCCCGGACGACCAATCTCGCCGGCCTACTTCAGCGGGGGCGCTATTGCCTAACGCTTGGATTCGCCGACCTTCGCCGGAGGCGTTTCAGAACGATTCGTGAATGTTATGCCTCCTAGTACTTGCCGAACCGTCTTCTCGGCGACTTCCCCAGAAACCGTAGCCGGGAACTGGATGCACACCATCCCCCTGCGCAAGCCCATCTTGTCAAAGACATCCAGGCCATAAACCAAGACGTCTGAGTCTTGAAGAGTTTGAAACCCATACGTTACGCAGTTGGGCGCGGCATAGCGGGTTGTGGGGTGAAATTGCAGCGACTTGAGCACAAGCAGCGCGAGCGACCTTTCCCGCTTTTTGCCGAATTTGTTGCTCACATCGGATAGAAAGGTGTTATTTGCGCTGTCCTGTAGTTCCAAATCCGTTGAAAACTGGCTTAGAAACTGCACAGGCTCAGGCGTGGCGTGCCTCATTGCTCCGAGGAAGCCGACATTGGGGTTGCTAAGCCAGCTGCGCTCTTCGCGGTAGGATAGCTTCGCCCCTAGGCTTCCCACATCCTTCCCCGCCGTCATCGCCAAAGAGAACACGCGACCATACCCAAGTTCGCCATGGTAGTCCTCGACCATTGTGGGAGGGTTCTCGGCCCTCCAGCCTTCGGGAACGGTCAGGACGAGATCGCCCATGGCCACTTGCCGTCCCGCCTGGGCCGGCGGCACATCTATACGAGTCGGCTGGTCTGCCAACTTGCTTGCCTTGGGCCCCGTAGGGTTCAACAGCACCACCACATAAGAATCATCCTTGGGCCCGCAGCCTACCAAAGAAACTCCGGCGGCTGCGAGGAATAGAAAGACCATCGAAAGTCTATAGAGGACGAGCTTTCCCATAGCGGCTCCTTAACTCCGTGTAATGGTGAAATTCAGGTGAGTATACTATTCTCCTTTTGGCCACCAAGGCAATGCAGGGGCGGCAGCGGCGCACAGCGAATAACAGCCGCTGCCGCCGGTTGCCGCGCTGCGTAATCGGATGCGGATATCCCGGTGCCATGATTCGTGCGGTTGGCGTCATGTCCTCACCGTACCCACGGCCCCAGGGAACGTCAAGAGTTTAGTTGTCTGTGGCACACCCGCCCTCGGGCGTGCGAATAAGCCGAAGCGCACAGCCCCGAGCAATCGGGGCTGTGCCACACAAGTCTTCTGAAACGCACAGCCGGGGGCGGCTGTGCCACAAAAGAACGCGATGGTGCGTGCAAGCACGCACCCTACTCGTGCCGCAGGGCGCGAATCGGGTCCATCTGGGCGGCGCGGTAGGCGGGATAGACGCCCGAGACGACGCCCACGAAGACGCTCGTGCCCAGGGCAAGGATGATGGCGCCGGGCGTTACGATCGTCTGCGACAGGCTCGTCAGGGCCGACTCGCCGCCCACGCCCAGCGTGTTGGCCGCCATCGTGAGCAGCCGCGGGATGACCCAGGCCAGCCCCACGCCCACGGGCACGCCCACGAGGCCGCCGACCGTCGAGAGCACGACCGTCTCCACGAGGAACTGGCTGACGATATCCTTGCGTTTGGCGCCAAGTGCGCGGCGGATGCCGATCTCGCGCGTGCGTTCCGTCACGCTCGCGAGCATGATGTTCATGATGNNTGCCGCCCACCAGCAGGCTGATCGCCGCGATCGAGACGCCCAGGACCACGAACAGCCACTTGGTCCGGGCCAGGGCCTCCAGGCGTTCCAGGGGCACGCGCACCTCCCAGTCCTTGCGGTTCGCCTCGTGGTACTTCTCCAGCAGGTGGGTGATGATCTTGGCCGCCGGCTTCACCTGTTCGGCCGTGGGCACCTTGACGGTGATCTGGCTGAGTTCGCAGATCTCGAACGAGCGGCTGCCGGTCGATCGGTCGGCGAGGACCTGGCCGAAGCGGCGGGTGGCGGCGGTCAGCGGAATGTAGATGGCTTTGTCGATGTCCTGCATATCGCCGCCGGAGCCCGACGCCTTGCCGCGCGCCGCCAGCACGCCGACCACGCGGTACGCATAGTCGTTTAGCCATATAACCTGGCCGAGGGGCTCTTCGCGCGGCATGAGTTGCTCGGCCCTGGCGGCGCCGAGCACGCACACGTTGTCGCCTTTCTCCAGGTCCACGGGGGTGAGCCACCGGCCGCGCGCCACGCGGATGCCGTACGTGTCGGCGTACCAGGGAACGGTGCCGAGGACGTCGGCCCGGTCGCGGCGGGCCCGGAAGCGGGCGGAAACGGGAATGCGGCGGGCCGGAACGATGACCTCGGCGCCGGCGATGGAGGACTGGATGCGTTCGACATCCTCGTAGGTGAGGCCGTAAACGAGGGCGGCGCCCTGGACGCCGGCGGCGGCCGACTGCGGCTCGGAGGGCTTGACGGCCTCGACGATGATGTTCGTGGCCCCCATCTTGAGGACCTCTTCCTGCATCTTCTGGCCGATGCCCTCGACGACGGCGAGCGTGGCGATGACGGCGCAAACGCCGAAGAGGATGCCGAGCATCGTCAGGACGCTTCGTGCCGGGTGCAGGAGGAGACTGCCCACGCCCAGCCGCAGGGTTTCCATGGTTTTGAACGAAAGCATCGTTCGCCGCGCCTACTTATGGTGTTCGCGGGCCACGATGGTGCCATCGGCCACGCGGACGATGCTGTGCGTCCGCCGCCCGACCGACTCGTCATGCGTGACCATGATAATGGTGCGGCCCTTCGCCGAGAGATCGTCAAAAAGGGCCAGGATCTCCTTGCCGGTGCGCGAGTCAAGGTTGCCGGTGGGTTCGTCGGCCAGGAGGATGAGGGGGTCGTTCGAGAGGGCCCGCGCGATGGCCACGCGCTGCTGCTCGCCGCCCGAGAGTTCGTTGGGCTTGTGCTGCGCGCGAGGGCCCAGGCCCACGCGCTCGGCCAGTTCCTGGGATCGGCGGCGCCGCTCGCGCCGGTGGATGCCCTGGTAGAACAGGGGCACCTCGATGTTATCGAGGGCCGTCAGTTGCTGGATGAGGTTGAACGACTGGAAGATGAAGCCGATGCGCTTACCGCGCACCTCGCTCAGTTCGGCGTCGGAGAGGACCGACACGTCCTGGCCGCCCAGGATGTAATGGCCGTCGGTGGGCCGGTCAAGGCACCCCAGGAGGTTCAGCAGGGTGCTCTTGCCGGAGCCCGACGGGCCCATGATGGCCAGGTAGTCGCCCTCTTCGATCGTGATGTCCACGGCGCGCAGCGCCACGACCTCCACGTCGGCGGCGGGGCGATAGACTTTACTCAGATTGATGAGTTGGGCGAGGCTCATGACGGCTTGCCGCTCTCCGTCTTCGCGGCGGCGGAGGCATCGCCGGCCGGCTTGACCGGCGGGGGCGTGTCGGCCGCCGTCTTGGCGGCAGCGGGTTTCTCCGCGGTCGCTTTCGTGGCGGGCTTATCGGAGCTTGCCTCGTTGGCGGCCGGCTTGCCGCCCGTGGTCTTGGCGGCGTCGGGCTTGGTGGCCTTGGGCGGGGCGCTGGGCGGCTGGACCGGCATCTTGGATCGTTCCAGCCCCGCGTCCACGGGCGTCGGGCCGGCCTTGGCTTCGGCACTGGGCTTGCGGTCGCGTTCCTTCTTCGCCTTCATCTCATCCTCGGTAAGCTTCAGGTCTTCGGCGTTGGGCGGCTTGAAGAGGTAGACCTCTTCGCTCTCCTTGAGGCCCTTGGTGATTTCGACGACGCGGTCGTTCGAGAGGCCCAGGTCAACGCGGCGCGTCTCGATTCCCGTGGGGGTCTTCACGTAGACGACCTGGAATCCCTGGTCGACGAAGACCGCCGAAATGGGCACCTGGAGGACGCCGTCGCGCGTGTCCACCAGGATCTCGACCTCGGCGCTCATGCCGGGCTTGAGGCCGGCGGGCGTGGAGTCGAGCGTGATCTCGGTGATGTAGGCCTTCAGGCCCGGGTTCAGCCACCACTGGCTGCGGTCGGGCATCACGGCGACCTTCGTGACCTTGCCCGTGAGGCGATCCTTGGGGAAGGCGTCGATGGTGACGAATGCCGGAGCGCTCTCGGCCACCATCTTGACGACCGACTCGTGCAGCTTGACCTTGACGTTCATCTCCGCCATGTCGGGCAACTTGATCAGGTTCTGCTGGTGCCGGACCGTGGCGCCGGTCTCGATGGCCACCTTGGTCCACCCGCTGCCGCCGGTGTCGTAGACCACCATGCCGGGCCCCGGCGCCTTAATCGTGGTCTTGGCGAGTTGGTCCTGAACCTTCTTGAGGCGTGTTTCTTCGAGGGCGAGGGCCTCTTTCTTGTTGTCCCTGTCGGCCTTGGCGCTCTCGAGGAGGCTCTTGGTGCGGGCATCCACGCGCTCAAATTCGCGCTTGGATTCCATCCAGTCGGTGTAGGCCTTCTCGGCCGCTTTCGGAAGGTCATACAGGAGGAAGAGGTCCAGGGCCGTCTTGGCCTCGTCCTGCGCCACTTGCTGGCGGCGATAGGCCAGTTCGTCGGCCTGAAGTTCGCTGCCCGTGACGTACCCTTTCTCCTTGAGCGTACGGGTCCACTCGACCTTGCTGGCGGCCCGCGAGAGTTCCTCGCCCGCCAGGTCGATGTCGGTCTGGAACTTGCGATTGCTCTGGAGCGCCGCGCCGCTGAGGCACGTCTCTCGCGCCAGGTTGTCGAACCCCGCCTTGCCTTCCTGGCCGATCACGCGCTCGGCCAGTTCCTTGCCGAGGTACTTCTTGAGGTCCATCAGGGAGAACTTCACGGTCAGCGCCGCCGACGACAGTTGGCTCTCGCGCTGGCTCTGCGTGATGAGATAGTCCTGCGCCGCCTTCTCGTAGGCGGCCTTGGAGGTCTTATACGCCATGTCCTGGGTGCTGACGCGCTCCTGGAGGTCCGCGGAATCCAACTTGATCAACTCATCGCCGGCCTTGACGTGTGTGCCTTCCTCGATAACCCAGACGATGGTGCTCTGGCCATCGACCTCGCACGTGACGTTGGTCGATTTGCTGGCGTCGATCTCGCCGCTCTCGGTCACGGTGACCACCATGCGCTCGCGCACGGCGCGCGCGGTCTCGCCGGTCGTGGCCACCGGTGCCGTCGATTGGCCGAGCATCCACCAGAGGCCGAAGGCCGCCACGGCCAGCGTTGCCACGCCGCCCCCGCCCAGGAAAACGATCCGCCGTGCCAGCGGCGTCGCGGCCCGGACCTTGGTGCGGCTAGCGGCCGCTATGGGTAAGGACCCATCCATGTATCTGCCCCTCTTCGTCCACGACCAGTGTACCCGTGTCTCTCTGGAATTGCAGCCCTGCAACGCTGTGATCGACCACCGCGTTCGTCAGGGCGTTCTGGGCGTCGACGAGCGCCTGCTGCGCATCCAGCACGTCGCGCTGCTCGGCCCGGCCGGCCTGCAGGAGCAGTTGGGTGCTCTCGACGCGCCGCTCGGCCAGCGCGACGCTCCGCTTCTGGATCTCGTAGCTCTCGCGGGCCTGTTCCAGTTGCCGGAGCGCCTCCCGCACTTGCAGGATGACGTTGGACGTTGTCAGGTCCAGTTGGCGTCCCGCCACCTGGCGGTTGATCTGCGTTACGCGCAGGGCGTTGCGCTCCTGGAGCCGGTCGACCGGCATGTTGATCGTCATGCCGATGATGTAATTGCCGCGGTTGAACGCCAGCCGGGCCGACTGCGGGTTGTCGTTGAGCGACAGATACCCGATGCTGGCCACGAGGTCGACGTCGCCCGCCAGGCCGTTCTCGGCGACCACGATCTTGCGGTCGGCATCGGCCACGCCGTCGCGGACGTTCATCAGGTCGAAGCGCTTCTGAAGCCCGGTGGCCGTCGCGTCCTCGAGCGCCGCGTCGGAATGCTGGAGACCCGCTGCGCTCAGCCGCCCGAGTTCCCCGGGGTCCAGCACGACCTCCGTGATCACCGGGATGCCCAGCGTGATCTTGAACGAGTCAAGCGAGTTGACGTACGTCTGGCGTGTGACAATCCAGTTGTTGTAGGCGCGCAACTCGTCCTGGCGGGCCTGGTCGACCTGGAATTCCGGCAGGCGCTCGGCCTTGGCCAGCCAGTCGGCCCGCTCGCGGTTGATGACGAGGCTCTGGTAGTTCCGCCAGTTGTTGAGCACGATGTCGCGGTTCTGGAGGACCCGCAGGTACTGCGAGGCGATGTCGACCGAGAACGTCTGCTCGTACCGGGCGAAGGAGCGCACGGCGTACAGGGCGTTGCGCTCCGCCTGGATCAGGTTCTCCTGAACGACCGCCTCGCCCGCGCCCCGCCACAGCGGCTGCGTGACGTTGAAGTTTAGTGCCGAGCCGACCGTGTCGCCCACTTCGCGGTTGATGAACTTGAGGGCCGCGATGCCGAGGTTCCCGGCGATGACCGCGCCGTTGGCCAGTTGCTGCGAGACCCCCATCGTCGACGTGGCGTCCCACGTGCGGAGGCGCGTGTCGGCGTTGCCGCCGTCAAGGTTCGAGAGGTTGGCCTTGCCGGTCCACGTGGGGTGAGGCGTGAAGAGATACCGCTGATAGGTCAGCGTGAGCGCCACCTCGTAAACGGCCTCCTTCTGCGCCTGGTAATCGCGGCTTGCCTGCACCGCCAGGCGCAGGGCTCCGGCCGTCGTCAGGCGGAGGGCGTTGGCTGACGGTTCCGGCACGGGCGAGGGCAGGGCGATCGCCTTTTCTTCCGGCATCTGCGGCGGAATCTGGAGCATTTCGGGCAGCGCCGGAATGATGCCCAGCGGCGGCACCTTGATCTCGAGCGAAGCGCCGGTCTCCGAGGGAATCTCGCGGACGGCCTGGCCTTCCTCGCCCTTCTGCTGCGGCAACGCGGGAAGCGTCGGCGGATTGATCGTGAATTCCGGTGCCTCGCCGATCGCCTTCATGTTCTTCTCGGCCACGATGGTATAGACGTCGCGGTCGGCCTGCTTCGTGTAGAACTCCGGACCGCAGCCGGTCATGAGCGCTGCCGCGAGGAAACCCAGTGCGACGGTCGTCCGGAAAGACACCATGATCGTGTACCTTGGTGGCACAGCGGTGGCCCATTCTAGCGAGGACCCAACGGGACAGCAACCGTCAACCCGCTGTATGGAACGCTTGGGGGGCGGCCAGGTTCCCCTGTTTTGCGCAAAAAGGATGCCATCAAATGTGCCGCGGCGCGCAAAAAAATCGCGGCGAGTCGTGTGACCCGCCGCGTGAAGGCTTCGTGCTTCTCGGGCTGATACGGGGTTACTTCCGCGCTTCCTGCCGCTTCTGTTCGGCGCGGGCGGCGATGATCTCGTCGGCGATCCTCTGCGGCACGCGGGCGTACTTGGCCATCTCCATCGTGAAGGTCGCCATGCCCTTCGAGAGGCTGCGGATGATCGTGGCGTAGCCGAAGAGGTTGGCCAGCGGCACCTCGGCCCGGATGACCGTGGTGGCCTTGCGGCTCTCGGTCGAAAGGATCATGCCGCGCCGGCTGTTCAGGTCGCCGACGACCACGCCCTGGCAGTCCAGCGGCGTCTCGACTTCGACCATCATGATCGGTTCCTGGAGGCACGGCTTCGAGCGCTGGAAGACCTGCCTGAAGGCGTCGATGGCCGCGATGCGGAAGGCCATTTCGCTCGAGTCGACCTCGTGGTAATTGCCGTCGTCGAGGCACATCTTGCAGCCGACGATTTCGTAGCCGGCCAGCGGACCCTTCTGCATCGCCGCCTCGAACCCCTTGTTTACGGCCGGGATGTATTCGCGCGGAATCGAGCCGCCCCTGACGTTGTCCTCGAACTCGTACGACAGTTCCGCGCCCGCGGGCAGCGGAATCAGCCGCCCGACGATGTGCGCGAACTGGCCCGAGCCGCCCGTCTGCTTCTTGTGGCGGTAATCGAACTCGGCCTCCACGGTCGGGGCCTCGCGGTAGCTGACGTTCGGGGCGCCCGTGGTCACGTTGGCCTTGTACTCGCGCCGCATGCGCTCGACGTAGATGTCAAGGTGCAGCTCGCCCATGCCGGCGATGATCGTCTCGCCCGTCTCCGGGTGCGTCGAGACGCGGAACGTCGGGTCTTCCTTCATGAAGCGGTTCAGGGCCTTCGCCATGCGGTCCTGGTCGGTGGAACTCGCCGGCTGGATCGCCAGGCTGATGACCGGCTGGGCCACATAGATGCTTTCGAGCGAGTAGTTCAGGTCCACGCCGCACAGCGTATCGCCGCCGGCGCACTCGATGCCCACGAGGGCCACGATGTCGCCGGGACCCGCCTCGGTGATGTCCTCGCGCTGGTTGGCGTGCATGCGGACGATACGGCCGACGCGTAGCGTGTTGTTGGTGCGGGCGTTCTTTACCGTCTGGCTCTTCGCGAGCGTGCCCTGGTAAACGCGGGCGTAGCTGAGCTGGCCGAACGTCTCATCGACGATCTTGAAGATCATGGCCACGGGCGCGGCGTCCGGATCGCAACTGAGCGGCGTCTCGGCGCCCTCGTTGTCGTGATCGCGGGCCACGTACTCGCGGTCGAGCGGGCTTGGCAGGTACGAGCAAACGGCGTCCAGCAGCGGCTGCACGCCCTTGTTCTTGAACGCGCTGCCCAGGAAGACCGGGACGATGTCGTGGTTGATCGTGGCCTCGCGGATCGTCTTGCGGACCTGCGCCTCGGCCACCGGCTTGTCTTCCAGCAGCAGGCCCATCATCTCGTCGTTGAACATGCTCAGGGCTTCGAGCATGTGGCGGCGGGCGTCGGCGGCCTCTTCGGCCAACTCGGCCGGGATCGGGCCGTGCACGACCTCCTCGCCGGTCTTTCCTTCGAACGTGATCGACCGCATGCCCACGAGGTCGATGACGCCGCGGAACTCGTCGCCCAGGCCCATCGGTATCTGCACCGGCACGACGTTCAGGCCCAGCTTCTCGGCCATGTCGCGGCACACGCGCTCCGGGTCGGCGCCCGTGCGGTCCATCTTATTGATGAAGGCCAGGCGCGGCACGTGGTACCGCTTCATCTGGCGGTCGACGGTGACCGACTGGCTCTGGACGCCGCCCACGGCGCACAGGACCATGATCGCCCCATCGAGGACGCGCAGGCTCCGCTCGACCTCGACCGTGAAGTCGACGTGGCCGGGCGTGTCGATGAGGTTGACCGTGTAGTCGTTCCACTCGACCTGCGTCGCGGCCGACGTGATCGTGATGCCGCGCTCGCGCTCGAGCTCCATGTAATCCATCGTGGCGCCGCCCTCTTCATCGTGCACCTCCTGCATGCGGTGAATGCGGCCCGCATAAAAGAGGATGCGCTCGCTCAGGGTGGTCTTCCCCGAGTCGATGTGCGCCGAAATTCCGATGTTCCGAATGCTGCCAAGCTTCCGCACGACACTCCTCCTCACCTGCGACGAATCCCACTGGGGGTCTTCCCCCGCCCGTACC
Source organism: Planctomycetia bacterium (assembly GCA_003170085.1). Lineage (GTDB taxonomy): Bacteria > Planctomycetota > Phycisphaerae > FEN-1346 > FEN-1346 > FEN-1346. Next base: position 12,247 of record PMZT01000047.1, read on the forward strand.
ATGTGTGCAAATTCCCCGGCCTTTATTCGAGGCCTCCCACCCTGCACGAACACCGCTGTTACCGTTCAAGTGTGAGTACTGAGGTCAACTCAGTCTGACACGGTAGGGGAAAGGAGCTTATTTATACTCCACAATCGGCTCGAAAGCAATAGGAAATCCGGAGAATCCAGCGAATCCGTCAGGAATAGCCAAGTCTTCACAGTTAGCCCCCTGCAAACAGCGGCGGAAGGGGCGAAATGAGGGCGGGTGGCATGTCCACCAGACGGGTGGCACGGCCTCGTCGAAGACCCGCCGTGGAGGGCGCCTTTGCGTGGCCGTGCTTTTGATTAGGCGCGCTTCCTTATTATTGGCTTGACGGAACCTGATCGGCCCGATACGTTGCCCTCATGCCCCGAATCGCCAGGGTTGTGTTGGAAGGGCCAAGGAGAAAACCGGTATTGTGTCCACAGATATTTTCATCGGGCGCCATCAACGTTGCGGATTTTGCTGGCCCACCAGAGTCGCCAGACTAGAATAAGTAACCTGTAGGAACCAACTCGATGTGCGTGGGCTGGGGTAAAGCAACTTCCTTTCTG
>PMZT01000145.1:0-158 GCA_003170085.1 Planctomycetia bacterium
ATTCGCAATCCGCAATCGGACGAGTGGCCGATGTACCGCCACGACGTCATGCGGAGCGGCACCATTCTGTCCGCGGTGCCCGCGGAGTTGCAGGCGGCGTGGTCGACGCCCGTCGGTGGCAAACTGACCCAGCCCATCGTCGCCGAGGGCAAGGTGTT
>PMZT01000145.1:188-7322 GCA_003170085.1 Planctomycetia bacterium
GGCTCGGCCGACGGCTGGGTGTACTGCCTTCGCGCCGCCGACGGCGCGCTGGCCTGGCGCCTGCGGGCCGCGCCCGAGGAGCGGCTCGTCGGCGTCTACGGGCAACTGGAGTCGGCCTGGCCCGTCCACGGGGCCGTGCTCGTGCAGAATGACGAAGTGTACGCTACCGCCGGCCGCTCGTCCTACATCGACGGCGGAATCACCCTCTACCGCATCAAACCGGCGACCGGCGAGGTCCTCTCGCGCACCTCCATCTACGACCGCGACCCCGTGACCGGTAAGCAGACCGGCCCGGAGGCGCATTTCGACATGGAGGGAACGCTCTCCGACGTGCTGACGGGCGACGGCGACGCGGTCTTCATGAAACACCTTTGCTTCGACCGCCAGGGCAAGCCGCTGGCGGAAAAGAAGCCGCACCTTTTTACTCCGACGGGGTTGCTCGGCGAAGAATGGTTCATCCGCTCCTACTGGCTCGTCGGCACGGACGTGGGCGTGGGGTGGGGCGGCTGGGCCCGCGCGGCCAACCAGGTCCCGGCGGGCCGGATCCTGTCTTTCGACGGCAAGCAGTACTACGGCTACGGAAAGACGCAGTATGCCGCCGGGCCCGTCGGCCACAAGGCCGATACCTATCAACTCTTCGCCCAGACGGTCGGCGAGGCGCCGCGCGCCGCTGCGGCGGACGCCGCGGAACCCGCCAAGGGCCGCAAGGGCGCGGGAAAAGGCAAGGGCGGGGGCCAGGCCGCCGGGGCCAGGACCGACGTCTGGACCGAGCCGTTCCCCGTGACTGTCCGCGCCCTGGTGCTGGCGTCGGACCGCCTGATTGCCGCGGGCACGCCGGACGTGGGCGAGAAGGCCTCCGAGGGCCTCTTCTTCAAGAACCCCGCCGAGGCGGTTGATGCGTTCGAGGGCCGTAAGGGCGGCCTGCTCTGCATTGTGTCCGCCACGGACGGCAAGACGCTGGCCCAGTATAAACTCGAGCAGCCTCCCGTGTTCGACGGTATGTCGGCGGCGGCAGGCAAGGTGTTCATCAGCCTGAGGAACGGAAACGTCATCTGTATGGGAGGCCGGTAGCATGAGGCGGCTGAGCGGGTGGCTGGTTCTGCTGCTGGCGTTCGGCTCGCTTGCCGCAACACTTCACGCCCAAAGCGCGCAGGCCATACTTGAAACCACGGGCATCAAGGGCGGCCTCATCGTTCACCTCGGCTGCGGCGACGGGCGGCTGACGGCCGCGCTGCACGCCAACGAGAGTTACCTCGGCCACGACCTGGGCGCCGACCCTGAGCATGTTGCGGCCGCGCAAAAGCACATCTCCTCGCCTGGCCCTTCGGTCAAGCATCTTCCGCCGGCCCCCCGCGGCGGGCGCCGCGCCACAGACCGTCTGCCGCGGGGTTTTCGCTATTTCGCGGTCAGGGTCGCATCCAGCCGGTAGGTCTGCCCGGCCTTGGCGTCCAGGTTGATGGTCTTGCCGCTATGGCGGACCTTGGCGGGGCTGTTGAGCGAGGCGCGGAGGACGGCCTCGGTGAGTTTTCCGTCTCTCCAGGCGATATCGACCTCGAGTCCGCCGCGCGCCCGCAGGCCCGTGACGCGGCCCGTGGGCCACGCCGAGGGCATGGCGGGCAACAGGTCGATGACATAGCCGTCGGCGAGGTCCTTCGTTTGGCTCTGGAGGAGCATCTCGGCGATGCCCGAGGCGGCGCCGAAGTTGCCGTCGATCTGGAAGGGTGGACAAGTGTCGAAGAGGTTGGATAGCGTGGACTTGGCCATGAGTTCGCTGAGCATCTTGTGGGCGTGGTCGCCGTCGAGGAATCGGGCCCAGAAGTTGATTTTCCAGGCATTGCTCCATCCGGTGCCGCCGTCGCCGCGGAAGAGGAGCGACTGCTTGGCGGCGGCGAAGAGTTCCGGCTCGGCCGGCGTGATCTCGTTGCCCGGGAACAGGCCCCACAGGTGGGACACGTGCCGGTGCGTACTCTTCGGGTTGTCGATGTCCTCCAGCCACTCCTGGAGTTGGCCGTGCTGGCCCACCTGGTTGGGGGCGATCTGGGCGCGCATGGCGTCGAGTTGTCTGGCGAGGTCGGCGTCGACGCCGAGGATACGGGCGGCGGCGGCCGTGTTGGCGAAGAGGTCGCGGATGACCTGGTGGTCCATCGTGGGGCCCATCACCAGGCCGCCGTTCTCCGGCGAGTTCGACGGGCCGCTGATCAGCCGCCCCGTCTTCGGGTCCTTGACGAGGTAGTCGACGAAGAACAGGGCCGCCTCCTTCAGGATCGGGTACGCCTGCTTGGCCAGGAACTCCTTGTCGCCCGAGAATGCGTAGCGGTCCCAGAGGTGATGGCACAGCCACGCGCCGCCGACGACCCAGATGCCGTGGTTCGAGGCGTTGATCGGCGCCGTGCCGCGCCACAGGTCCGTGTTGTGATGCATCACCCAGCCGCGCGCCCCATACTGGGCCTGGGCCACTTTGCGGCCGGTCTGGGCGCAGTCGGCGATGAGGTCGAAGAGCGGGCCGCTGCACTCGGCCAGGTTGGTGGGCTCGGCGGGCCAGTAGTTCATTTCGGTGTTGATGTTGACGGTCCACTTCGAGTCCCAGGGGGGCTTGAGGCTCTCGTTCCAGATGCCCTGGAGGTTGGCGGGCTGGCCGCCGGAGCGGCTGCTCGAGATCAAGAGGTACCGGCCGTACTGGAAGAACAGGGCCTCCAGGGCCGGGTCGGCGTCGCCCTTCTTGACGGCGGCGAGGCGCTCGTTGGTGGGCTGTGCGGCTGCGTCGGTCCGGCCCAGGTCGATCGAGACGCGGCGGAAGAGATGCCGGAAGTCGTTCTGATGGGCCTCCAGCAAGGCACCGAACGGTTTGGCGGCCGTGGCCTTCAGGGCGGCCTCGCAGCGCGCGGCCGGGTCGGCGCTGGTATCGTGGTAATTGACGTAGTTCGTGGCCGCCACGAGCACCAGCGTGACGGCGTCCGCACCCGTGACCGTGATGGCCCTATCGGCGGTCTCGACCTTGCCGCCCTCGGCCGCGGCCCGAAGGCGGGCCTCGAACTTCATCCCGCCATCCTCCACCGTGCCCGCCAGGGCCAGGGTGTCGGGCCCCGCGGCCCGCGTCGTGGCGGACTTGTGCAGACTGTCCACGCGGACGGTAAACGTGACCTGGCCCGGCTTGTCGGCCGAGACGCGGACGACGATCGCCTGGTCCGGGTAACTGGCGAAGACCTGCCGCTCGAACGTCACGTCGCCGGCGCTGTACGTGGTGCGGGCCACGGCGGCGTCGAGGTCCAGGCTGCGCTGGTACTCGGTCACCTTGTCCTGGCCGGGGAAGGCGAGCCGCAGATCGCCGAACGACTGGTAGGCCTTCTGCCTCAGCGGGACGCTCATGAACTCGTTCGAGGCCAGGTCCTGGGCCTCCTTCTGCTTACCCTCGCAGAGGAGGCGGCGGATCTCGGGCAGGAACTTCACCGCGCCCTCGTGCTGGTACTCGTGGGGTCCGCCGGTCCAGAGCGTGTCTTCGTTGAACTGGATCCGCTCCTCGGGCACGTCGCCGAAGACCATGGCTCCCAGCCGCCCGTTACCGACGGGTAGGGCCTCGGTCCACGCCCGGGCGGGCTGGCGGTACCACAGCACGTAGTCGCCGGCGGGCGGTTCAGCCTTGGGCGTGACGTTGGTCTTGGGTGCGGCCGGTTCGGCGGCGGGCCTCCTGGCGCCGGCAGCGAAGGCGGCGGCTACGGCTACGACGGCGACCATCACGAGGAACCTGCGCATCGGATACCCTCCTTTCGATCCGGCGGGTGCGGAGACCCGCCAGGCTATGGCATACTCGCGCGGCAGATCCCCGCACCTGCCGTGCCAGAACGCGGTGCCGCAATGCGTCCGTTACCAGAATAGCGTCTGAGCGTCGCCAGGCGGCAGGGCGGTGAGTGCAGACAGCCGTAGTGAGCTTATTTTCATAGGGACCGCCTTTCGTCCGATTGTCGGTGGTCGCTTCTTGCAGGTTCGGTTGTGCGTGGCAATATTGTAGCAGCAAGCCGCCACACAGAGTAGATGGGGTTACAAGAACCCGTTGTCGCGGTGGAGTTGGCAAAGTGCCTTACAGAAGCCGTTCTACAGTGTCCGTTACTCGGCGGATATTCCACCATGACAATGGCCGGCCACTGGGCGGGCCTGGTCTGTTCGGCAAACCGAATTGCTGAGAGTTCGGTGGCAGGTGTTGTAGTCCAGTGGAATTGGGTTTTGCCCTCCGTTAGGGTGGACAAATGAGTGCAAGCGTTCTTTTTCGCCCCGTTTTCGTGGGGCACATGACAGGTTGAAGCACGGCGGAGTCGTGAGAAGGGTTGTTTGGCATCAAGTTTTCGGCATGAGCGCAGAAGCAGGTTCGGGCCCCCGTGGTTCTCGGACAAATCAGCCCCCGAAAGAAGTTGTGAGAGGACGTGTCGGAGGCTACCATAAGTGCCGGCGAATAAACAGGTTATGTCGCCAGACGAAGGGCGCGGGAATCGGTGGACCTGAACACCACTTTGCCATCAACAGTCATCTTCACCTTACCTTTCATGGTGTACCCATCGCTTCGGTCGAGTATCGACGCCAGCCTTACTCCGTCGCCCCGGGAGTCTTGTTTGCGACCGGGCCGGCGAGTTCCAGGAACCGCGCGCGCATCGCGCGGACTCGGTCCATCTCTTCCAACGCGAGGTTCTTTCTTTGCCGAAGGTCAGCGGCGAGATTGTAAAGTTGTTCCCGCGGCGCATTGGGCTTGATCTGCCCGTGCTCGTCGATGTCGCTGTTTGTGAACCCCATTTTGGCATACGGCAGGCCAAAGGGCCTCTCGGGCTCCGGCGCTGTATAGCCCAGCGAACCCTGTTTCGGAAAGTAAATCCAGCCGCCCTGTCGCAGGACGATGCCCTTGGTGCCTTGCAGCAGGGCTTCGGTGCGTTTCGCGGGTGCGACCGTCGGCTGGAGAAACGCGGCAAGTTCGCTGCTGCCATCCGGGGCCGCCCCTTCGGGCAGGGGAATGCCGGCGGCTTCGGCAAGCGTGGCCATGAAATCCACTTGCACGAAGAACTCCTTCCGCACCGTGCCCGCCGGGATATGGTTGGGCCAGCGCGCGATGCAGGGCACGCGATGTCCGCCTTCCCACGCGTCGGTCTTCTGGCCGAGCAGTTCGCCATTGGTGCGATGCCCCGCCTTCATCGCGGTATTTTCGTACCGGCCGCCGTTGTCACTGGTGAAAATGACCAAAGTGTCCTGCGCCAGCCCGTTCTTCTCCAAGGCGTCGAGCACCAGCCCGGTGCGGTGGTCGAGTTGCTCGGCATAATCGCCGTAAAGTCCGGCCTTGCTCTTCTGCCGGAACTCCGGCGCCGGGTCGATCGGATTGTGCATCGCGGCGAAAGCAAGGTACAGAAAGAATGGCCGACCGGGTTTCTGCTCCGCGAAGTAGCGTGCCGCTTTGTCCGCCAGGATAAAATCAATCTGGTCATCCGGCCGCGCCGCCGCCGCCTTTGCGCCACCGATCTGTTTGCCGTGCGCGCCGAACTGTTTTGAATGATCCACGCTGATCGGGTCTGCCGGATCGAGGCCGACCACCCAATGATCCTGCACAAACACTAGCGGCGGTTCGCTGTGCGTGCGCGGCGTGCCGAAGAAGGAATCAAAACCGATCTCCAGCGGGCCGGGCTTCAGTTCCTTGTTGTAATCCGGCTCGGGCTCGCGACCAAAACCATTGTGCCACTTGCCGAGGGCGGCGGTACGGTACCCCGCGGATTTCAGCAACGACGGGAGCGTGACCTGCCCCTCATGAAACATCAGCGGATACCTGCCTTTGAACTTCGCGTGAAAATAGTACGTTCCGCTGAGGATGGAGTACCGCGAAGGGATGCAAATCGCGCACGTGGAATGGGCGTCCGTCAAGCGCACCCCCTGCCCGGCTAGCGCGTCAATCCGCGGCGTGGTGATCTTGGTCGCGCCGTAACAACCCAGGTCGTTGTAACCAAGATCATCGGCGACCATGAGGATGATGTTGGGCTTGCGGCCGGCGGCGGCCGGCACGGGCGCCGCCTCTGCGGCCGCGAGCCATCGCGGCAGGGCCATCGCCGCGGCACCCACCCCGAGAGCCTTGAGAAAATCGCGACGGCTTGCAACGGTCATGAGCGCTATCCTTTCTCCGCTTTCGCCTTCGGGGCGCCGTACTGTTTGGCGAACCATCCCTTGGGCGCGACGGCCGCCTTGCCCTCGGTCGGCGTCTCGGCAACCCAGGCCGCAAGGGCCTCACGCAACTCTTTCTCTGCTTGTGTAACTTCGGGCTTATCCGCCAGATTGCAAAGTTCCTGCGGGTTCTTCTCGCGGTCGAAGAGCATGTCGCCGAACGAGCGGTAGTCGTGCAGGCGGCGCGGGGAACCGTCCGCCGGCGCGGGAGGCTCCTGCCACAAGGCCAGTGTGATGGTCAACCGAGATTCCGTTCGCCGTTCGTTAGGCTGTTTGATAGGGCAAGATGCAGACTTTCCGTCTGATTTGGTGTTCACATGGCGTGGCACGGCGCATCAAGAAGGCGACACGACGTTCTTTCGCAGCAAGATTTCATGGCGAGGGCGCACCGCGACGGCGGCCGTTAACGACTGGGTCGACATGCGAATCGTCAGGCCACGCGTCGCAGCGTGACGACGGGCAGATGCCTGCGTCCCGTTTCGAATGTGACGGCGAGTTCGATTCGAGCGCCGGGCTGGCCCATGATGATTGTCTGCGGCTTGTGACTGAAAGAACCAAGGCCATGCAGGGGCCTGCATCCTCTGCGTGGCCTTTTTCTTCCAGTTCGCCCGGCCAGGTCCGCAGGCGGCGAGGCGTGGCGCCTTGATGCGGCGCGTAAACGCACGAATGGCGTGGGGCCGTCTGCACATCAAAAACCCCTCCCGCGCGGCAAATCGCCTCCTTCCGCAGATATAGTGGGCAGCCACGTACCCGTTTAACAGCCTGCAAAGGAGACCGCCTTGCATTTTCAGCCCAGAAGGCCCCGCCATGCCCTGACGCTACGCCAGCGGCGGAGTGAGGTTGTCGGCATCCTCTCTGCCGCGCTCGCCAGGATGCCGCTGGCGGCCCCCGTGCCGTATGTTTCGGACGCCAAAAACTCTCCGGAATTCTCTCAGAAAGCCCTTGAGGTGT
>PMZT01000071.1 GCA_003170085.1 Planctomycetia bacterium
GGCGACAACTGCCGCACCCGCCGGACCGCCGCGGCATCCACCCGCAACGCCCCGTCCTCCGCCACGCTCCCGATCTCCAGGTCCAGGCCCAAGTCCCGCCAATGCCGGGCCGGGAGGTAGCAGCAGCGAACGCTCCCGTTCGGGGCGACGATGTAGGCGCCCCGGCTGACAGGGCAGAACCCTTCCCGCGAGGCGTCAAAAAGGGCCGAGAAGGTGCACTCCACTCCCGCCGCGCGGGCCACGCGCCGGGCCGCGATGAATCCCCGGGCGAAGGCCGCCGGGTCCGCCGCCGTCAACCCACTGCCCCGGCAGCCTGCCCCAAGCCGCATCGGCTCGAAGTTGATCGTCCGCGGCTGGAACTCGCCGGCAAACCATTCGGCGATGGCGGCCATGTGCTCCACATTCGCCGAGGACACGCAGCAGCGCAGGCAGATATCGACCTGGCCGTCCCGCAGCCGCTGGAGGGTCCGGCAGACCCGCGCGAAGCTGCCCATGCCGTCGGGCAAGGGACGATGCCGGTCGTGGTCGGCCTGTTGCCCATCCAGCGACACCACCAGGACGTCGAAGTAGTCCTGGGCGAAACCGATCATCGCGTCGTCGAGCAGGCCATTGGTGGAGGCCTCGAAATGCGTGGGCAGCCCCGCCTCGGCCGCCAGTGCCCGCGTGCGGTGAACCGCCACCTGCACCAAGTCCGGCGCCACAAACGGCTCGCCGCCGAAGAAGTGCAGGTTCAGTTCCCCCGCGCCCTGGTCCCGAATCCGGGCCGCCCAGCCGTTGATGGCCCCGACGGCAACCTCCGGCTTCATTACGCCGTCAGCGAGTTCCTCGCCTCCGAAGTCGCAATACCCGCAGGCCATGTTGCAGGCGCGGGTGGCGATCAGGCCAAGGAAAGGCGGCCACTGGTGGTCAGGGGGGCGCTCCGGCGGGCAGGCCAGGGCCTCCGTCAGCGGCGCCAGTTCGGGCGGCGGACGAAGACCGTGATGTGGCCCAGCCGTCCTCGGCTGTGAACCCGAAGCATGCCCAGCCGAGGGCGGCTGGGCCACAAGCGACCCGGCCCACTGGGCCAGCGCCGACGCGCCCGAAGGAGACACCACCGCGGCCACGCCGCGCCAGGGCGAGAATACCAGTCGCCGCGAACCAACGGGCAGGATGTACACGTCATCAAGCATTCTTCTCACGTCCGATCAGGTGGGATGCCAGTAATGGTCGTAATGGGCGCCACCCGGATCCCCTTGAATAATGCGTGGGCCGCCTGTCGAGATCGTGTTACAGGTGCAGACCTTGTCGCAGGTGCAGATCGTGTTGCAGGTGCAGGTCGTCCCCTGCATGCTCCGCGTCGCCGTGCTCTTGCCCTGTCCGCCGCTCTTAAGGGCCCCGACGACGATGAGGTTGCATACGCACGCTGACCCGGCCGGCAACGTTGCCGAGAACCAGATCGTGTTGCACGTACACACCAGGTCGCACGTGCACACGGTCCCGGCCAGAACCTGCTGGCACTCATTGAAACAACCCATGTTGATCTGGTCAAAGATCTCAGCCGGGTCGAACAATGCCCAGCGCCTCCTGGGCTCCTCAAGCTCCCACAGGAGCAACTCTCCAAAACTATGTCCCGAGGCCAGCAGCTTGCCGTCCGGGCTGAAGGCGACGGTGCGGACAAAGTGCCCGTGCCCCTCCAGCGTGGCCTGGAGCTTGCCCGCTGGCATGGACCACAGTTTGATCGTCTCGTCCGAACTCCCCGAGGCCAGCAGCTTGCCGTCCGGGCTGAAGGCGACAGTGTTGACCTGGAACTTGTGTCCCTCCAGCGTGGCCTGGAGCTTGCCTTCCGGCATGGACCACAGTTTGATCGCCGCGTCCTCACTCCCCGAGGCCAACAGCTTGCCGTCCGGGCTGAAGGCGAGCGCATGGACGGAGTTCGTGTGTCCCTCCAGCGTGGCCTGGAGCTCGCCCTCCGGCATCGACCACAGCCTGATCGTCTTGTCCCCACTCCCCGAGGCCAGCAGCTTGCCGTCCGGGCTGAAGGCAACGGCGTTGACCCAGTCCTTGTGCCCCTCCAGCGTGGCCTGGGATCTACCACCCTGCATGGCCCACAGTTTGATCGTCGCGTCCGCACTCCCCGAGGCCAGTAACTTACCGTCCGGGCTGAAGGCGATGGCATTGACAAAGCCACTGTGACCCTCTCGAGTACCCTGGTACTTGCCCCCAGGCGCGGACCACAGTTTGATCGTCTTGTCCCAACTCCCCGAGGCCAGCAGCTTGCCGTCCGGACTAAAGGCGATGGCGAAGACTGCTCCCTTATGACCCTCCGGAGTGGCCAGAAGCTTACCAGCCGGCATGGACCACAGTTTGATCGTCTTGTCCTCACTCCCCGAGGCCAACAGCTTGCCGTCCGGGCTGAACTGGACAGAGTGCACCCAACCACGATGTGCCTGATGGACAACATCCTTGCCGATGTCCGTCATCAGCAACATCCGGTTGCCAGTGGGCCTGGTCGTGATGCCGGACTTGGCGGCGGCGCCTTCTTGCGCTTTGGGGGCGTTGGCTAAGGGGGCAGCCGCCCCCGCCGCGGCGGCGCCGAGGAACTCGCGCCGGCTGAGCTTGTAGCCCCCCGCGTGCCGCGTCAGGGCGAACAACTTCGGCTGCGCATCCGGGGCCGGTTCGGGATTCGGTTGCTCTTGGTGCTCGTCTTTGCCGCTGGACATGCGATTCCCCTTTTCTCACGTCCGATCAGGTGGGATACCAGTAATGACTGCTAGTGCCTCCTCCTCCGCCGCCGCCACCGCCACCAACGTGGCTACCGCCGCCACCGACGCCCGAGGAGATCGCGTTGCAGGTGCAGATCGTGTTGCAGGTACAGACCTTGTCGCAGGAGCAGACCGACCCCTGCATGGTCCGCGTCGTGTTGCTCTGGCCCTGTCCGCCGACCTTGAGCGGCCCGACGGCGATGAGGTTGCACACGCACGTTGACCCGTCGGGCATCCTCCCCCCGGCCGGACACCAGACCGTGTTGCACGTGCACACCAGGTCGCACGTGCATACGATCCCGGCCAGGACCCGCTGACGCTCATCGAAACAGCCTATCTTGATCTGATCTCCGAGCACGGCCGGGTCGAACAAGGCCCACCGCCTCTTGGGCTCGTCCAACTCCCACAGGATCAAGTATCCCCCGGAATCCCCCGAGGCCAGCCACTTGCCGTCCAGGCTGAAGGCGACGGTGTTGACCCATTCCGCGTGGCCCGCCAGCGTGGCCTGGAGATCGCCCTCCGGCACGGACCACAGCTTGATCGTCTTGTCGCCACTCCCCGAGGCCAGCCGTTTGCCGTCCGTACTGAAGGCGACGCTGTTGACCGAGGCGCCGTGCCCCGCCAGCGTGGCCTGGAGTTTGCCCTCCGGCATCGACCACAGCCTGATCGTCTTGTCCCCACTCCCCGAGGCCAGCAGCTTGCCGTCCGGGCTGAAGGCGACGGCGTTGACAGGGCCCGCGTGCCCCGCCGGCGAGCCCTGAAGATTGCCTTCCGGCATCGACCACAGTTTGATCGCCGCGTCCTCACTCCCCGAGGCCAACAACTTGCCGTCCGGGCTGAAGGCGAGCGCATGGACGGAGTTCGTGTGTCCCTCCAGCGTGCCCTGGACCTTGCCACCCTCCATGGCCCACAGTTTGATCGTCGTGTCGTCACTCCCCGAGGCCAGCAACGTGCCGTCCGGACTGAAGGCCACGGCGAGGACCCCTTTCTTGTGTCCCTCCCGAGTGGCCTGGAACTTGCCCATGGGCATGACCCACAGTTTGATCGTCTTGTCCGCACTCCCCGAGGCCAGCAGCTTGCCATCCGGGCTGAACCGGACCGAGGTTACACTGCCGTCATGTGCCTTGGGAATAAGACCCCTGGCGAAAATACCCGTGGCGGGGTCAGCTAACTCGACTTCACCGCGCTTGGGTAATTTGCCGCCACCTGCCCTGGGGATAACACCCTTGACGGTGTCCGTCAGCAGCATCCGGTTGCCGCTGGGCTTGGTGGCGCTATCCGACGCCCCCTGGGCGCCGACGGAGGCGGCGGACGCGGCCGCTCCCGCCGCGGCGGCGCCAAGGAACTCACGCCGGCTGAGCTTGTAGCCCCCCGCGTGCCGCGTCAGGGCAAACAACTTCGGCTGCGCGTCCGGAGCCGGTTCGGGACCGGGCTGCTCTTGCCGCTCGTCTTTGCCGCTGGACATGCGATTCCCCCCTCAGTTCAGGTGATCCGATCGCAGCCGCGGCGACCGCGGCGCGCAATCGACCGTGAGCATCCCTGGAAACGGCATACTATCATCTATGTCAGAGTAAGCCAGCCGAAATACGGTCGCTGCGCGCACCACGGGCCGCCGCGGCCGCGCTTCGCCAACAACCTACCCCTGCCGGTGCGACGCGGCCGGGTGGCAATACCCGCGCCGGGCAAGCCTGACGAAGAGCTCCTTTACGGCATCGAAGGCGGCCGCCGCGTCCAGCCCGGCGTATCCGACCAGATGCTCCGCGATCGTCTGGAGATTGCGTCCACACCCGTACTGGTCCACCATCAGCCANNACGTACAGCCCGTCCTCTTGAACGTCCACCACTTCCGGGTTTCGCCAGACCGGGACCATCTCCTTCACCACCGAATCCGGCAGAGCGGCCAGATTGTCCAGCGATTCTTGCGGGACGCCGCGCATCTCGTCGCGGACCGCCAACACCTCGCGGAGACAGGCCCGCCAGAAGTGTTTGCGGCCGAGGCTCTCGCCGCCGCCCTGGGGCGGAGAAGGCGGTTTACTCATGCGGTTCTCCTTCGGGAGCGTGGTTGTCCGCGGTTGCGTTGCCGGCCGAGGGCGCCGAAGCGGTATTGCCCCCGGCGGCGGCGGAAGTCGGGCTCGGAACGGCTTCGCGCAGCCCCTGCCACACACCGCCGCCTTCTTCCATGAAATCCAGCAGCAAGGCCAGCGTGATGCCGCGGGTGGCGCGGCACCGGCCCGAGGTCGCTGCGCGGCTCCCCCGCCGGCGCGTGGCGCAATCGCCGCAGCAATGCCAGTAGCAGAAACAGTCGGTGCACTCCCGGCGTCTTTGCTGCTGCGCCGCCAGAAAGGCCCGCATGGCGTCCGGGTCAAGCCGGACCTGGCCGTCGGCGACCCGGCCGACCGTGAACAGCCCCGCCTGCGGGCTTTGCTCGCTGAACAACTCAAAGCAGGTCACCAGCCGCCCGTCGGCGGTGGCCACCAGGGCCTTCAGCGGCGCCAGGCAGAACGCCGGCGCGATCACCCAGGGCCGGGCCGCCGAGTAGTAGACCTGCCGCCCGGCCGCCCGGCCGACGCGCATCGCCTCCAGGAATCGCTCGCTGAAGGCGTCGGCGAAGTCGCAACTGATGTCGGCGTACTGCCCGCGGGCGCTGGTAAAGGTCGGCTCGATCTGGATCGTCTTGGCCCGCGTGCCGCGGCAGATGAAGCGCACGCCGTCCACGAACTCGCCGACGGAATCGGGCAGGACCGTCATGCGGATGCCGTAGTCCATGCCCACCTCATCCAGGGCCGCGATGCTTTCCATGACGGCGGGGAAGGACTCTCCACCGCCCGGAGCGGGCCGCTGGCGATTCTGCATCACCGCCGTCCCGTCCATCGACAGGCTGACGTTGTCGAAATGCGTGCACACGAACCGCCGCTGCGCATCGGACCATACGCCGTTGGTGCTCATCGACACCCGCACCCGGCCATCCAACTCCTTGGCATACTCCGTCGCCCGCACCAGCAAGTCCCAGTGAACGGTAGGCTCTCCGCCGCCGTGAAACGTCAGCGCGGGCGGCTCGGCGTCCGCCGAACGTGCGTTGGCGATGGCCGCCTCGATGACCGCGCGGGCCATCGGCCATGTCATCTCCACCGGACTTGGCCCGGTCCCGGCGTCGGCATAGCAGTACACGCACCGAAGGGTGCAGCGGTTGGTCATCAGCAGCACGGCCTGCGTGGGCCGGACCGGGGCGTCCGGGTCGATCTCGTCGCAGACCAGTCCCGGCCGGTCATAGCCAACCGACTCCAGAAACCCCTCGATCTGCCCATCCGGCCGGGGGTGCCCGTCGGAACCCCGCGCGCGCAGGTAATCGACCAGGGCCTGATTGCCTATGAAGGCCAGGTGTCGCCGCGGCTTGTAGATCACGAACTGCCCGTCATAAGGAATGGCGAACAGGTCCGCGGCCGGCCCGTCAGTTGGGATACCAGTAATGGCT
>PMZT01000234.1 GCA_003170085.1 Planctomycetia bacterium
GCCCCATTGGCACGGGCGATTTTCGGGATTCCATATTAATTTTTCAGGGGAGGACGAAAAAAAATCGGAGAATTTGAGATTTGAGGAAAGAGGGACGGCAAGGAAGTCCAAACTTCAAAGTCCAAGGTCCAGAGTCCAAAGTCAAAGGCCCAAAGGAGGCGCCGGCCGGCGGCAAACGACGCGGTTCGCGCGGCGGCGCCTTGACGCGCTGGGCGGGTATGCCTACCATGCGGCACTTACGCAGCGGGTGGGGCAAACGATGGCACGCAAGGAACAGGGCCGGATTCCGAAGCGGATTCTCCGCGGCAAGCCGCCGCGCGGGGAGTTCACGCTGGGCGGGCACACGTACCGGCTCGAAACGATCCTGAAATTCGACTTCTTCGCCGTCACGTGCCGGTACCGTGGCCCCGGCGGTCGGGCGGTGTGCCTGAAGCACTATCACACCGAGCCGTGGCTGGGGTGGCCGCTGGAGTGGGCGGGCCGGCTGATGGCCGACCGCGAGGTCCGCCACTATCGGCTGCTTCAGGACCTCGAGAACGTGCCGCGCCTGCTGGGCCGCGTGGGCAAGAGCGCCTTCGCCCACTCGTGGGTCGATGGCAACGACCTGCTGGACCAGAAAGACCGGCTGCCCGACGACTTCTTTGACCGCCTGGAGGCCCTCATCCGGGTCGTGCACGCCCACGGCATGGCCTACGTGGACATGAACAAGCCCGACAACGTGCTCGTGGGCTCCGACGGCCGGCCGGTGCTCATCGATTTTCAGATTTCCTGGGCGCCGGCGGCATCGTGGGGACCCGTCGGGCGGCTGAAGCGGCGGCTGCTGGCGATGTTTCAGGAGGCCGACCTGTACCACGTCCGCAAGCTGAAGCGGCTTTACCGGCCGGACCTCATGACGCCCGAGGAACGCGCGAGGAGCAAGGAGCGGCCGTGGTTCCTGAACCTCCACCGGCTCATCGGTGCGCCGCTGCGCGACCTGAGGCGGAAGTTTCTGGAGTGGGTGGGGGCGAGGTAGAGCGGGCGTGCGCCGGGGCACCCACGCGGGGGTGCCCCTACGATTGCGCGCGGCGGGTGCGGCGACCCGCCGCGCAAACACAAGACGACCCGTCGCGCAAATACAAGGCAACCCGGTCACTCCACGCCACGGCTCCGCTCTCAGCCCTCAACGAGAACCGCGAGCCGACGCGGGCCGGCGGGCAGCGTGCAGCGCATGCCGGCGGAATCACTCGTGAAGGTCACCTTGTGGCCGGAGATGATGTCGCGGACCTTATCGCGCGCGAAGAAGCCGGGGCGGAACTCCAGGCCCGCCTCGTCGCACCCCGCCGGCATGAAGACGAAGACCACGCGCTTGCCGCCGGAGCGGCCGCTCTTGGTATACACGAAACCGTCCCTGTCGGGCCGCGGGGCGATGACCTCGATGTCGGGTTTCCAGCCCGCGCCGCGGACAAGCCCGCCAACGAAGGTCTCGAAATCGTCGGTCCAGCGGTCGCGGTAGGCCTCGCCCAGGTACGCGCCGCAGAGGACCAGCTTGCCCTTGCCGACGGGCACCTCGACGATTGCGGGGCCGTCGGGCGTCTCGGCCAGCGCGCGGCCCTTGCCCTTCGTCCACGGGGTCAGCCACTGGGCGGCGCCAAGGGCGAGTGAACGGCCATCGACCACCGCGTGGATCATGTCGCCGGGGAGCGTCCGCCGCCCGACCTCGCGAATTCCCGCCAGGCGGGCCGTGAACCGGTCGGCCGGATACCGGTAGAGGCCGTTCGCGCCGAACGCACCGCACTCCGACTCCGTCACGAGCGTGCCGCCGCGACGCACGAACGCCTCGAGCGCCCGCTCGAGCGGCTCATCGGTCACGAGCGTACGCGGGAGGAAGAGTATTTTCAGCCCGTCGAGCACGTCCAGGTGGCACTCCTCCACGATCGTGTACGGAATGGAGTTGCGGACGAGCGCCCGCGCGTAGCCCTGGAGCGATTTGCGGGCGCGGTCGGCGTTGCCCATGATCGCCCAGTCGAGATAGTACGATTGCGGGCTGAAGAGGACGCCCACGTCGGCCTCGGACGGCTGGTAGCCCTGCCACAGCCGCTTGTGCTTTTCCAGAAGTTCGGCCGAGACCTTCATCGCGCTCAGCCGCTCGTCGGCCAGGCCGTCATCGCCGATGAGGCCGAAGCCGCCGGCCTCGCCGCAGAAGACCTCGTCGCGCCAGCACCAGAAGATGAACGTGTCGGCCCCGCAGGCCAGGCCGTTCCACACCCACCGCTGCTGCGAAAGGGCATCGACGGGCTTATGCACCTGGAACCCCTGGGCAGCGCGGCCGCCCTGAATCTCGCTCAGCCACACGAGCTTGCCGCGCGACGCCGACTTGACGCACTCGATGCGCATGCCGAAATCGGCATCGTCGATCCCTTCCCACAGCGGGAAACTCGAGCAGCCGACGCCATCGAGGGCATCGGCGAAGAACCAGTCGTTGCCGCGGTTGATCGCGTGGTCGTATCCGCCGCCGGAGTGGAGCGGGCTGGGCGTGCCCGCGTGGACCGTCACCGGGTGATCGGGGTCGATGCCTTTGATGACCTTGTAGCGGCCGGCGGCATGACGGTCGCACTTGGCGGTAATGAAGTGCTCGAACGCGAGCATCTCGGTAAACGGGCGCCACGTCTGGCGTCCGGGCTGGACCTCGTCCCACTGGCCGTAGCGGCGCAGCCACGCCTTGTTCAGGCCGTCGAGGCCGCCATACTTCGCATCGAGCCACTTGCGGAACGCGATGAGCGACCAGTCGCAGTAACACACCGGCGCCTCGGCGTGGACGTTCCAGCGCAGCTCGTTCCAGGCGTCCCAGCCGCGCAGGTTCGGGGCCGAGCGGTACCGCGTCACGACCTGCGAGAGGAACTCCGCCATCCGCTGCCACACGCCGGGATGGTCCCAGCATCCGCCGGGGGTGACGCCGAAGTGGCACTCGTTGCGGCTGACGCTGACGATCTTGTGGCCGCGATGATCGACCATCTCGCTGCCGGGCACCTCGCGGTGAATCCAGAGCGGCTGGACCTCGGCAATCGTGCTCAGGATGACGCCGAGGCCGTGCTTCTGGGCCAGTTCCACCAGCCGGTCGTAATCGGCGAATTCGAACCGCCCCGGCACCGCCTCGACCCAGCTCCACAGGACCCAGAGCTGGACCGTGTTCAGGCCGCAATCCTTGATTCGCTTGAAGTCATCGACCCAGTACTTCGGCTCGGGAAACGGGGGACGGTAGTACTGGACGCCGAGGTTCATGCGAAGGCCCTTTCCGCGGGTTCAATCGGGTAACGTCAGGGGGACAGTGTATCGGGGATGCTGGGGCGATTCAAGAAAGTGGTGCGCGGGACAGGATTTGAACCTGCAAGGCCTTTTTATAGCCACCAGCACCTCAAGCTGGCGTGTCTGCCAGTTCCACCACCCGCGCACCCGAATAAGAGAATAAGGCAAGAATCCGCGACTGTCAAGCGAATGTCGCTATCCGGCCGTACGCCGCTGCGGTATAAGGGAACGCGAGTTCATTACCCACAAGGAGGCACACGATGTCCAGAGGCGTAACAATAGCCGTATTTCTCGCCCTTCTCACGCTCATCCCCTGCGCCATGGCGAGGGCGGAGGGCCAGCCGCAGGCCGGCGGCGTTACTGTCACCCTGGGCACCGACCTTGGCGAGCCGCTCTACCGCGCTAGCGGGTTCCTGCACGGCTTCACCGATGACGGCCTCGTGCCGCCCGACGCCGCGGTGACCGGCGTCAAGATGCGCCTGCACCGCTCACGCCCCAACGCCACGTGGAAGCAGGCGGCGCGGCTGAAGGGGCTGGGCGTCGTGCAGCAGGTCGTCATCTCCGACGGCTGGGGCTACGGCAAGGAGCACCCCGGCGACAACGGCAACTGGGAGAAGTGGGAAACGTTCGTCGCCAGGATGGTGACCGAGGCCAAGACGCGCGGCCTGGACCCGCAATGGGACATCTGGAACGAGCCTGACCACAAGTTCTTCTGGCAGCGCACGCCCGAGCAGTTCCTCGAGACGTGGAAGCGGGGATATCGCAAGATCCGCGAGGTCGCGCCCGACGCGGTCATCGTAGGTCCAAGCTGGTCCGCCATCCGCCCCGGCCATCCGCGATTCACCGGCTTCGTCCTCTACGCCAAGGCCAACAAGGTCGTGCCCGACTACCTGTGCTGGCACTTCCCGAAGGACATGGTGGCGGAAGTGCGCGAGGCCCGCGCGCTCGTGGCCCGCGAAGGCCTGACCCTCAAGGGCATTGCCATCAATGAATACACCCTGAAGGAGCAGCAATACGCCGGCCGCACGGCGTGGCTGATCGCCCAGATCGAGCGGGCGGGCGTGGATGAGAGTTGCCACGCCATCTGGGGCGACGAGGGCAAGGGCAGCCTCGACGGCGTCCTTTTCGATGCGAAGGCCGGCACCCCCAAGGGCCAGTGGTGGGCCTACGAGCGGTACGCAAGGATCACCGGCCGACTCGTCGAGACGGTGCCGAGCGACAAGATCGACCTCGTGGCCGGCAAGGACGAGAAGACCCGGACCGCGCGCGTCCTCCTGGGCAACGTGGGCAAGTTCGATGGCGACCTCAAGGTCCGCTTCACGGGCCTCGCCCAGGCGCCGTATCTCGTGGGCGACGGCCGGGTGCGGGTGCTCGTTGAGATGATCCCCGAGAACAAGGGCCAGTTCGTGCAGGACCTGCCGATCGTGAGCGACCAGACCGTGGAGGTCAAGGACGGTGCGGTCGAGGTCACGATTCCGTGGACGAGCGACCGCGACGCGTATTCCATCTGCCTGAGTCGTGGTTGGTATAACATTTCAAGACGATCCGGAATCCAACAGACGAGCGACCGCGACGCGTATGCCATCTTGCTCAGCCCGCCGCAGGCAAAGTAGGCGCGTGGTGCGCGCTGCGGCGTAAAGTCTTGCATGGCGCCCGCACGCAGCCTAGAATGGCCGCATCATTCCTCTTCGCCTTGCAGGGAGGGCCACGATGCCCGACTCGGAGTCCGCGTTCGACGCCTTCCAGCCCTACTACGACCTCATGGTCAACTGGGAGCAGCGGCTGGCCCTTGAGGGGCCGTTCTTCCAGCGCGTGTTCTCGAACGCCTCGGCCCGGCGGGTGCTCGACTGCGCCTGCGGCACGGGCCACCATGCACGGATGTTCGCGCGGTGGGGGATGGACGTGGTCGGCACGGACCTCTCGCCATCGATGGTCGAGCAGGCCCGCCGCGACTCGAGGACCGAGGGCGTCAACGCCGCCGGGTTCCAGGCGGTGGATTTCCGCGAACTGCCGAGGCACTTCCCCGAGCCGTTCCACGCCGTGATCTGCACGGGCAACAGCCTGCCGCTGGCCGGGTCGCCGGAAGGGATGCGGCAGGCGATCAAGAGCATGTACGACGTGCTGGCACCCAACGGACTCGTCGTGCTGCACGCACTCAACTACGCGCTCATCGCCGAGGGCAGCAACCTGTACAAGGGCCCGCGGGTGCGGCTGATCGAGGATCGCGAGATCCTGTTTCTCAAGGTTTTCCGGAAGACGCGGCGCCTGTGCGACATTGACATCGTGGTTCTCGAGAAGCAGGCCGGCGAATGGAAGAAGCTCGAGGTGCACGCGCGGGCGTGGGCCGTTGAGCGAACGGAACTCGAGGGGATGATCACGGGGGCGGGGTTCTCTCGCCTCCAGTTCTACGGCGGATACGAGCCGAAGCCGTTCGATGCGGCCGCCAGCCACGACCTCATCGTCGTCGCGCGCAAGGAAAAGGCCGCGAAGTAGGCGAGTGCCCGGGTGGCACGGCCCACGTAACGGCGCGGTTAGCACGACCTGCGAAAACCGTTGCTTTTTGCGGCCCTTCGGCGCGTAATGAGGGTTCACTTCTTCAACGAATGTCCCCCGCCCCATGCGGGCGGGAAACGGAACGGGGTGTGCCGGAGCCTTCTGTCAAAGGAGAGATTGGGTATGCGGATCACACGCAGGCAGTTCCTGGCCGGGACGGCGATTGCCGCCGGGTCGCTCGCGATCAGCACGTCGGCGCGCCACGTGCTCGGGGCCAACGACGAGATCCGCGTGGCCATCGTGGGCGTGGGCGGCCAGGGCAGCAGCCACCTGGGATCGTACATTGGCAAAGACAAGAACTTTGATATCAAGGCATTGAACGTCCGGCTGGTCGCGGTCTGCGACGCTGACAAGGACCACGTGGACAAGGCCGTGGCCGCGGCCGGGCAGCAGGGCTTCAAGGCCGTGGGCGTCCAGGACCCGCGCAAGATCCTCGAGATGAAGGACGTTGACGCGATCGTCACGGCCACGCCGAATCACTGGCACTCGCTCATGTCGATCTGGGCGGTCCAGAACGGCAAGGACATTTACGTCGAGAAGCCGCTGTCTCACGACATGAACGAGGGCCGCAAGGTCGTCGAGGCCGCCGCCAAGTACAAGAAGATCGTTTACGTGGGCACGCAGAACCGCTCCGACGAGGGCCGCCGCGCCGCCTACGAGTGGATATGGGCCGGCAACATCGGCAAGATCGTGCGGGGCCGCGCCTTCTGCTACAAGCCCCGCCCGACGATCGGCAAGACCTCGGGCGAGCAGCCCATTCCGGCCGGCGTGGATTACGACCTCTGGTGCGGCCCGGCGCCCAAGGACCCGCTGCGCCGCAAGAAGCTCCACTATGACTGGCACTGGTTCTGGGCCACGGGCAACGGCGACATCGGCAACCAGGGCATCCACGAGATGGACAAGTGCCGCTGGGGCATCCGGGCCACGCAGGTGAAACGGGCGATGGGTATGGGCGGCCGCTTCGGGTACGACGATGACGCCGAGACGCCCAACACCGAGATCGCGTTCATCGAGACCGACACCGTGCCGATCATCTTCGAGGTCCGCGGCCTGCCGATGCACAAGGCCAGCGAGACCGAGAAGGCCCCGCCGATGGACGCCTACAAGGGCATCCGCATTGGCGAGATCATCGAGTGCGAAGGCGGCTATTACGACGGCGGCTGGGTGTACGACGCCAAGGGCGAGAAGGTGAAGCAGTTCCTGCGCGACGGCGGAGGCAAGCACCGCGCCAACTTCATCAAGGCGTTGCGCAGCCGCAAGGCCGAGGACAACATGGCCCCGCCCATCGAGGGCCACCGCTCGGCCCTATGCTTCCACGCCGGCAACCTCTCGTACCGCGTGGGCAAGGAGATGAGCCAGGCCGACGTGACCGACATGTTCAAGACCGACAAGGTGGGCCAGGAGTGCTGGGAGCGGTTCCAGAAACACGTTTCGATCAACGAGAGCGATGCCGCGAAGTGGAAGGCGACCGTCGGGCCGTGGCTCACGTTCGACCCCGAGGCCGAGAAGTTCACCGGCACCTTCGCCGACCAGGCCAACAAGTACCTCAAGGGCCCGCGCGACGGCAAGTACCGCGAGCCGTTCGTGGTGCCGGACCAGGTGTAGTGTGACAGCGCTACTTTCGTGTTTTGCGCGGCGGGTCTCCGTACCCGCCGCGCAAATCTCAATCTAGTGCTGTCATAGTAATCACAAGAGTTCTGCCTCTGTAACTCAGCCCCCGGTGAATAGCCGGGGGCTTCTTTTGCGCCGCGGGCGCCCGCCCGGCCGCAACTCCCGAGCGGCCACGCCTTGTCATGTCGGGCAGGCTTTTGTATACTCACCGCGGCACGCGAGGGGGTTCCATGATCCCGCTTCGGCTGGGCAGGCGTCTGATACTCGTCCCCCTCGTGGCAGTGCTTTGGATACGCCCTGCCCTGGCGGCCGAAGCTCCCGTCGTGGTGCCGAATGCCGCCGCGGCCCGCGTGACCGACGAAGCCGTCTGTCGGGCCATCCAGAAGGGCACGGAGTTCCTCACCCGGTCGCAACTCCCCGACGGCACATGGCTCGAGCGGCTGGCCAACCCCGGGCCGCAGAACTTCGGCATCAGCGAGTTCTGCATGCTGACGCTCGTTTATACCGGCGTCCATCCCAACCAGGAGGTCGTTTCCAAGGGGCTCGATAGCATCCTCAAACGCGACGTCAACGCCACCTACACCGTTTGTGCCCGCCTGATGCTGCTGGCGTCCGTCCAGGGCAAGCTGGCCGCCGAGAATCGCGAGGCCATGCGCCGGGCCATGAACCGCGACGCGCAGTGGCTGGTCCGCACGCAGTCGCCCACCGGCGGCTGGGGCTACTCCGGCTCGGGCGGCCGGAATTCGAGCGATGTCTATCAGGACAACTCCAACACGCAGATGGCCATCCTGGCGCTGCGCGAGGCGGCCCAGGCGGGCGCCGAAATCCCCAAGGAAACCTGGCAGCGCGCCCAGGACTATTACGTCCGGGCTCAGAAGCCCGACGGCTCCTGGAACTATAACCGGACCGACACCCCCGGCGGCGCCGCCGCACTGCCCGGTTACGGGTCGATGACGGCGGCCGGGCTGGCGTCGGTCTTTATCACCGCCGAGTACCTGGAGGCAATCGGCGCCTGCCCGTGCCGCGGCGCGGTGTCGGGCCGCCCCCGCGTGGACGTCGACCGCCGCATGGATTCGGCCCTCGCATGGCTCGAAAAGAACTTCCGCGTCGATCTCAACCCCGGCCGGGAGCAGGTTCCCACCGGCTTCTACCATTTCTGGTACTACAGCTTCGAGCGCGTGGGCAGCACCACGGGCTACAAGTACTTTGGCGAACACGATTGGTTCCGCGAGGCCGCGGCGACGCTCCTGAAGACGCAGTTGGCCGACGGCTCCTGGGACAGCGGCTACGGCAAGCCAATCACCACGTGCCTCTCCACGCTCTTTCTGTACAAGGGCCGCGGCCCGGTTCTTTTCAACAAGCTCCAGTTCGACGGCCAGTGGAACAACCATCGCCGCGATATCGCCAACCTCACGCAGTACTTCTCGCGGACCAAGGAACAGCCCTGCCACTGGCAGATCGTGAACCTCCACCGGCCCGGCGATGAACTGCACGAAGCGCCGGTTCTCTACCTCGTTACCGAGAACGCCCCCAAGATGACCGCGGAGGACGCGCAGAAACTCCGCCGGTTCACCGACACCGGCGGCACCCTCCTTATGGAGGCCTCGTGTGGCAATCCGGCGGCCCGCAAGTGGATTCTGGATTTCATCAAGCAGACCTGGCCGGAGTGGCCCTTGCAAAAACTGGCCCCCGATCATCCCGTGTTCGAGGAGCCTTACAAGCTGGCCACGCGGCCCGAGCTGTGGGGCGTGCACGACGGCCTGCGCACGTCGGTGTTTTATGCGCCGGACGACATCTCCTGCCAGTGGCACACGAAGGCGCTGGCAAAGAAGACCTACCTTTTCCAATGGGGCATCAACCTCGTGAACTACGCCACCGACAGTGCGCCGCTGCGGGCGAAACTCGAGCCCACCGCCCCGCCCGCCGATCCGCGATACGCGCGCGACCTCGTCGCCGGCCCAAAGAAAACGGTGCGCGTCGCGCGGCTGCGACACGGCGGCGACTGGGCCGTCGGCGCCAACTACGGCGGCTTTGCCCGTCTGGCGGAGCTTGTCAAGACCAGGGCCGGCGTGACCCTCGAGACCGCGGACGCCGGCGTGGGGCCGTCGGAGCTCGCGGGCTTCGACGTGGTGTACGTCACTTCCAGCCGCGCCTTGTCTCTGACCGCCGAGGAGTCGGCGGCCCTGCGGTCGTTCGTCGGCCGTGGCGGGCTGCTCTGGTTCGAGGGCACCGGCGGCTCGATCGAGTTCGAAGACTCGCTGAAGCAGGTCGCCGAGCAGGCCGGGTGGAAACTCCAGCGACTGCCGAAGGACGACGGCCTGATGACCGGCCGCATGGACCCCGCCGCAGGCTACGATGTGAGCCGTGAAGTCGAGTTCCGCCGGTCGCTCAGGATCGTGCGGAGCCTGCGCAACTACGCCGATCTGGTGGGCGTGTACGCCGGCGATAAGCTGATCGGCGTTCTCTCGCCGCTGGACGTGATGTTCTCGATCAATCCATACGAGGCGTGCATGCTCAGGGGCTATCGGCCGCCGGATGCCGCCGCCATCGCCACGAACATCGTCTTGCTGGCCACCACGCGAGATCGGCCGGCCCCGTAAGCCCGCGGCTCCTCCACGTCCCCGCTTCACCGCGGCAGGCACGCGCCGTAATGCCTTGTTACGGGCGCAGAATCTTCTCCGTGGGTGGCACGGCCTCCCGANNATCGGGAGGCCGTGCCACCCGGCGCACGTAACTGACCCCTTACCCGGCCGGTAAGAACTTGCTTGGCAGCGTCCGAAGAACCGGTACAATCTCCGCGAATTGGCCCGCGGCGGTCGTGGGTCCAAGGCTGTTCGGGCCGAGTGAAAATTCCCCGGTCGGGGTTTCGCTTCGGGCCTCCGTCCTTCCGGCGATGAAAGGGTACGCATGCGCCTCCTCCTCAGTCTGGCCGTATTCAGCGTGATGCTGATGGTGCTCCTCGCGTTCTCCACGCCGGTCTCGGCCCAAGACGCAGTCGCCCCGACGGCCGCCGCCCTGGAGCAGGTGCATCCCCTGCAGGTGATCATGCGCTACGACGCAGTCGCCCCGACGGCCAACGCCCTGGAGCAGGTCCAGCGCTACGAGCGGGCCATCCACGTCATGGCGATGCTCCTGGTGGGCTTCGGGTTCCTGATGGTCTTCGTCAAGCGTTACGGCCGCTCGGCCCTCACGGCCACCTACCTGCTGACGGCCGCCGGCCTGCCGCTGTACTTCCTCTTCGATTCCGTCGGCCTCTTCGGCCAGCCGCCGCGGCCCATCACCGACCGCCTCCTTTGTGCCGAGTTTGCCGCCGCCAGCCTCCTCATCTGTGCGGGGGCCGTGCTGGGCCGGCTCAAGATGGGGCAATACCTGATCCTCACCGTCCTCTTCATCCCGTGCTACATGGCGAACGAGTGGATTGTCACTCAGGGCGGCTGCGGCATCCTGCCGCGCGACACCTTCCTCGATACCGGCGGCTCGATCATCATTCATGCCTTCGGTGCCTTCTTTGGTCTGGGCGCGATCCTGACGATGACCACGCGGACGGAGTTCGACGCCCCGATCGAATCCGACGCCGTCTCCGACCGGTTCTCGCTCCTCGGCAGTATGGTTTTGTGGGTGTTCTGGCCCAGCTTCTGCTCGGCCCTGGTGCCGGCCCAGGACGTGCCGCACACGGCCATCAACGTGATCCTGGCCCTCTGCGGCGCCACGCTGGCCACGTATTTCGCGTGCATGGCCCTCCGCCGCAAGATCTCGCCCGCCGACATCGCCAACGCCACGCTGGCCGGCGGTGTGGCCATCGGGGCTTTGTGTGCCCGGCCGGACTTCTTCGCGGGTTCGTTCGTCATCGGCCTGGCGGCCGGCGCCCTCTCCGCCCTCGGCTTCGCCGTCCTCCAGTCCCGCCTCCAGGCTGTGCTCCGCAAGACCGACACCTGCGGCGTCCTCTACCTCCACGGACTGCCGGGGCTTCTGGGCGGGTTGGCGGCGCTCTTGTTCATCGCAACCCCCGGTGCCCAGGCCGCCGGCATCGTCGTCACCGTGGCCATCGCCGTGGTGACCGGATTCATCGCCGGCAAGGTGCTGGCCGTCTTCGGTCGCCGCGGGGTTCCGTACGTCGACCACGAGGAACTCATCGTGGAGACCGAGGCGGAACCGGCCGAGTAACGCGCGGCGGGCCTGCGGCCCACCCCACGGCGGAGGCACCGCCATTCCCGCGCAGTTACGGGTGCAGAAACTTTAGCGCGGGTGGCAGCCGCCCCGCCACGGCGGGTCTTCGACGCGGCGGCCGGGCCGCGGAGCTTCTGTACTACGGCCCCGACCGCGGCCTGACGACCGGCGCCTCGGGCGACCTCGAACACGCCTCGCACGTGGCCCGCACGATGATCAGCCGCTACGGGATGGACGAGGCGTTCGGCATCCTCTCGACGCCTGAGCTATTTAAGTATGCCGAGGCGATGGGCAGCCCGCTGTACCAAGAGGTGAGCACCGCCGCCGCCCGGCTCCTCAAGAACGAGATGGCCCGCACGCTGAAACTCCTCGAGGCCAACCGCCCGCACCTCGACGCCGTCTCGAAGGCCCTCCTCGAAAAGAACCGCCTCTATCGCAAGGACCTCGAGCAGCTCCTGCCGCCGCTGCCGGGAGAGGCGAAGAAGGCGTGAGACGACATCGGAAGTTTGCCATGTGCGCGGCGGGTCTCCGCACCCGCCGCGTTCTTTTTGCTTGAGACCGCTCCCCCTTGAGTCTATGATTTCAACATGCCACGAATCGCACGAATCGTCGTGCCGGGTGTAGCCCGTCACGCTGCGCAGCGTGGTTCCTTACCCAGCCAACGCGGAGGGTGTCCTGTCATGAGGAAACAAACCTCGGCGATAATCGTGAGTGCCTTCCGGCGGGATAATGTGCTGCAGGCCCTGGGCGCGCTTCTATGCGTGGCCTTGTGCCTCCCGGCGTTCGGCCAGCAGCCAGCGGACTCCGAGCAAGAGGCGATCAAGGTAATCTATGATTGCGGCGGGAGCGTAACCCGGGACAGCGCTGCCCCCGGCCGGCCGGTGGTCGGCGTCGACCTTTCAGACAGCAAGGTTGTAGACGCCGACCTGGCCTTTCTAACGGCACTCCCGAACATCCGGACGCTGGACGTCGAACACAACCGTATCACAGATGCGGGTCTCAAGTCGCTCAGGTATCTCCGGCAACTTGAGGCGCTTAACCTGCGTCTCAACTCGATCACCGATGCCGGCCTCAAGGAACTCGCCGGCCTCAAGGGCCTGAAGGTTCTGAAACTGGGCCGTACTGAAGTCACAGATGCGGGCATGAAGGAAATAGGCCAACTCACCGGGCTGGAAGAACTCGACCTGCACGAGACCGAGGTGACGCGGATGGGCCTAAGTGAACTCAAGGGGCTGACGAATCTGCGGGTGCTGGACATCAGTTTCACTTGGCATATCGGGGACGCAGGCATGGGCGATCTCCAGGTGTTTGCGGGCATTGAGAAGCTGAACGTCCGGCAGGCACTGATTACGGAAGAGGGTGTGAAGCTCCTTAAGGGGCTGCAACGTCTGAAGGAACTCGACATCGGGGGCAACAGATCCCTTTATTGGGGGGATCTGATGGCGAAAGAGCTTAAGGACCTGAAAGGGTTGCGGGTGCTCAATCTCGAGAGTACCAGTACCCAGGACGCCGGCCTGAAGGAGTTGAAGGGGCTTATAAATCTTCGCGAGATTAACCTTGACGGCAACTTCGACATTACGGACGCGGGCCTCAAGGAGATTAAGGACCTCAAGAACATCGTGATACTGAATATCTCCCATCTTGACATCACAGGCGATGGCCTGAAGCAAATCACCGGGCTTCCGAATTTGAAGGAACTCAAACTCTTCGGCGCTCAAATTACGGATGCCAGCCTTGCGGAACTCGGGGACATGCCGAGTCTGCAAACCCTCGATCTTAGTTTTACCGCGGTTACGGATGCCGGCCTGGTGCATCTCACAAGAATCAAGAACCTGAGGAACCTCGACCTGACGATGACCCGTATCACAGACGCGGGCCTGAAGGCGCTAGGGGCTTGTAAGGAGCTGGAAAGACTGAGCCTTTGGGAAGAAGACAAGATTGGCGATGCGGGTATAAGGGCTCTCAAGGAGATTGGGAGTCTGCGCGTTCTGAACCTCGGCGATACGAAAATCACCGACCGCAGTCTCAAGGACCTCAAGGAGCTTCGTGGTTTGCAGGAACTCAATCTGTGGGGCACGAAGATAACCGACGAGGGCTTGAAGGAACTGAAAGAACTCAAGGAATTGCAGGTCCTATGCCTTTACGGAGTCAAGGTGACCGATGCGGGTGTCAAAGACCTCAAAGAGTTCAAGAACCTCAAGGTGCTCGATCTCCGCCATACCAATGTCACTCAGGCCGGCTGGAAGGAGCTCCGATTGGCATTGCCTGAAACCAAGATTATAGGGCCATGATTCCCCAGCCGAGCGAGGTCCTTCTCGCGTTGTGATTGGCGCAGAATACGCCCGTGCGAACGGCGGCCCGCCACGGCGGGCAGGTTGTGGGCATGCCATCCACCGGAACACGGTTTGCCAGGAAGTAATTGCACATCCCCCCAAGCCCCCAAACCCGCCGTTTGACCGCCTTCTCTGGCACACCTGCGACAATATGCTGTCACAGCAGCGGCGTTTGAAGAATGCGCTCCCCAAGCCTTGTCCCTATACTCTGACCCGGCCGCGCCGCCAGCGTCAGGACGTGGGGAGGGCGGCGGGCGGTCACTTCCGTAGGCGAAGGCTCGTGCTCCAGCGGTCGCCGTGCGCGCCCGGCCGGATATCTCTGACAGGCCGCGCGTGACGGCGTGGCGAGGCCGCGCGTGACTGCGTGGTGGGGCCGCCCGCGCCGCGGCGGGTGAGGTCATGCTTTCGCAAAGGCGCGAAAGCATGGCACCCACACGAACCATATTGACGCACCACAAGTGGGGGATCCATGATCGAACATCTTGACGAACCTCCGAGAGAACAGTTCTCGCCCGAGCGGCGCGGCTGGGCGGCGCTGCGGCTGGTGGCGTTCGTGCCTCCGGCCCTACGCGACGAAATCTGCGCCGCCGCTCAGCGGCCGCTTTCGCGCGGCTCGCTGGCCGGCACCGCGCTGGCCGTGGTGAGTACGCCGGCGGCGATCGCGTGGTCGCGCGAGATCGCGCAGCGGGTGCCCGTGCTCGGCGTGGCGGCGGGGCCGGCGTGCCTCGCGCGGCTGTGGGTCGCCAGGCTGCTCAGGCCCGGCGGCGCGATCGGGACGTGCTGGCCCGACGCAGTCGACATCGTCTGGCAGGTGGTGCGGCCGATCCTCGAAAAGCTGGGCGTGGAGGCCCGCGGCCCGCGGCGGGCGGAGTTGCGGCACGAGGTGGCGGCGCCGCTGGCGCTCGCGCTGCTGGCGAGCCTGGCGGCAGGGCGGCGGGACCTGCGGCTCGTGGGCGTGGGTGCCGCTGACCGGCCCGACGGGCCGCCGTTCGGGTGGGCGCCCGGCATCGATTCGCTCGGGGCGGCCGTCCGGTTCCTCATCGCCGGGCAGGTGCCGGGGCGATTTCAGTCGCACGCACTCTTGTCGAGTCCGCTCGCGCGGCTGGTCCGCGAGACGGGCCTTGCGGCCGTGGTCAGCCTGCCGCGCTGGCGCTGCGGCGTGTGCGGCGTCCGGGCCGATGCCGACGCCGGGCGGTGCCCGCAGTGCGGCGGTCGGCTGGCGATGGAGCGGGTGCGGCGGCTTGTTGCGCGGCAGGTGCTCGAGCAGCCGGCGGCGTATGGGTCGGCCGAGAGGCACCGGCCGGGCGGCGTCGCGGGCAGGGCGGAGGCGGCGTGCCTGGCGGTCCACGATCGCGTGGAGGCCGCGGCGGCGCAGCGGGCGTGCGTCGGCCGGGCAAGGGCGCTGTGGGAGAAGGTGGTTGGCGAGCGCAGCAACGTGACCACCATGGTTATCCTGGGGGCGCTGGCGGGGGTCAGCCCGCTCGAGGTCATGGCCGACCGGCCGCGGCCGCGCGGGGTGTGGCTCGAGCGGCTCGTCGAGACGTTGACCGAGGGCCGCCTGGACCGCGAAACGCTGGTACGCGACGTCGCCGCGGCGCTGCCGCTGGTGGCTGCGCGGCTGGGGCGGCCTGTGCCGCCGGAGATCCTGGCGCCCTACGTGGGCGTGCTGGCGACGCGGCTTCGTCAGGCGATCCTGTGCCCGGCGGAGGCATGAAGGGCGGTTGGAGTTCGGGACGTAATGTCTCGGTTACGGGTGCGGAATCTCCAGCGCGGGTGGCAGCCGCCGCGTCGAAGACCCTCCGTGGCGGGGCGGCCGTCGGAGCGACTGCGTCTGCGGCGAAGGCCGGAGTGGAAGACGCCAGAAGGACCATCAGGTGGACACGGCCAGGCCAAGGACGAGGCGCATGTGTACCCTTTCGGCATCGGAAAGACGGAGGCGCGAAGTGAAACCCCGATCCGGGGAATCTCCACTTGGCCCGAAACGGCCTTGGACCCACGACCGCCGCGGGCCAATTCGCGGAGATTGTACCGTTTCTCCGGACGCTGCCAAGCAAGTTCTTACCGGCCGTGTAATCCCTCAGTTACGCGTGCAGAAACTTCGCCGCGGGTGGCACGGCCTCGCGCTTTTGCGTGGCCGTGCTTACGCCCAGAGGCGCACGGCCACCCAACAT
>PMZT01000274.1 GCA_003170085.1 Planctomycetia bacterium
TGGATCGTCATCCACCACAGCGCCTCCGACACCGGCTCGGCGGCCGCCTTCGATGCGTGGCACCGCAACGGCCGGCACTGGGATGAGCTGGGCTACCACTTCGTCATCGGCAACGGCGGCGGCACGGGCGACGGCCTGGTCGAGGTCGGCCCCCGGTGGCCCAAGCAGAAGTGGGGCGCCCATTGCCGCGTCGGCGACTGCGAGGAGTATAACTATTTCGGCATCGGCATCTGTCTGGTGGGCAACTTCGATAAGTGCCGGCCCAGCGAGCGCCAGATGGCGTCGCTCGCGCGGCTGGTCGAGTACCTTGCCGACCGCTACCACATCGACGAGGCCCACATCATTGGCCACGGCCAGGTGGGCGACACGCGGTGCCCCGGCCGCTGCTTCCCGATGAAGGACCTCGTGGCCCGCGTACACCAACTCCGCGCCGCCGGCCAGGACGTCGTGACCGCCGAGTAACGCGTCCCGCGTTTCAGAACTACTACGCTACTTGACAGATTGGCAGTCAGCCCCGGCAGGGGCGTCTTTCTTAGCCCAGGGTGAAGGGCGAAGCCCGAACCCTGGGTACGCAAGAGAAACTCGGTTGCTAAGCCCCATCGGGGCGCCTTGGGTAGATGCGTCGATTTGCCAATTGTTCAGCAAGACGCCCCTGCCGGGGCTTGACCCTGTCAGGGGATACGCTTACCCAGGGCTCGACTTTGTCTTCGCCCTGGGCTAAATAAGGCGCCCCTTCCGGGGCTCCAAGAGAAACACACATCGCCCGCGCCGTTGCAACCGTCGGCCCCATCGGCTACCATGCCCTCATGAAGCACGAGA
This sequence comes from Planctomycetia bacterium, assembly GCA_003170085.1. Classification (GTDB taxonomy): domain Bacteria; phylum Planctomycetota; class Phycisphaerae; order FEN-1346; family FEN-1346; genus FEN-1346. The sequence continues at coordinate 820 of PMZT01000274.1, forward strand.
TACCCCCCGTGGAAAGCGCCGATGTGGCCGTCATCGGCGGCGGGCCGGCGGGCCTGATGGCGGCGATTGCCGCCGCGGAGGCCGGCGCGCGGGTCATCCTGGCCGAGCAACTCAGCCGCCCCGGCGTCAAGCTTCTCGCCACCGGCGGCGGCCGATGCAATCTCACGAACACGTTGCCCGCCGACGACTTCATGGCCCGCTGCGGGCGACAGGGCCGATTCATGCATCCGGCGCTCGGGGCGATGGACTCCGGCGGCCTGCGCACGTTTCTCGATGCCCTGGGCGTGCCCACCCACGCGCCCGACGGCTTCCACGTCTACCCCGTATCGGACTCGGCCCGTACCGTGCAGCAGGCCCTCGTGGGGAGGGCGCTGACTCTGGGCGTGGCCGTGCGCCTCGGCCTGTGCGTAACGGGCCTCTGGCTGGAGGAAAGGGAGGCAGGCTCCGTTTCCGAGAAGCCGAAGAAGGGCGCCGCTGCCTCTTCGAAAAAGCGCGGAAAGGCGAGTTCCGAGATACTATCACAGAAATGTGGCACGCCCGCCCTCGGGCGTGCGAATGACGAAAAGCACAGCCGAGGGGTCGCCGCGGCGACTGCCACATACAAAACCCCCGATTTCGTTCTTCGCGGCGTTGAAACGTCCGGCGGACCCCTCGCGGCCCCGCGCGTGATCCTTGCCAGCGGCGGCCGGAGTTACCCCGACCTTGGCGCCACCGGCACCGGCTACGAACTTGCGCGGCAGGCCGGGCACACGGTCACGGACCTGGTGCCCGCGCTCGTGTCGCTCGAGACCCGCGAGGCGTGGCCCGCGCGGTGCGCCGGCGTCTCGCTCTCGCCCGCGCGGGCCTGGATCGACCTGCCGCGCCAGCCGCGGGCCGGCGTCACCGGCGACATCCTCTTTACGCATCGCGGCATTTCGGGGCCGGCGGTGCTCGACCTCTCGGGTGACGTCTCGGTGCTCCTCGTCGGCGGCGAGGTGCCGCTGCGCATCGACCTTGTGCCCGGCACGAGCGAGGAGGAGTGGGTGTCGCGTTTCGACCACTGGCAAGTGCGCGGCGGGGCCACGACGTTCGTCACGCTGCTCGACCATTACCTGCCGAGGTCGCTGGCCACGGTGCTGTGCGGGCTGGCGGGCATCACGCCGGCGATCCGGCCGTCGCAGGTGGCGCGGCCCGCGCGGCAGGCGCTGGCCGAGCTGCTCACGGCCCTGCCGCTGACGGGCACGGCCACCGAGGGCTGGGCGGCCTCCATGGTCACGCGCGGCGGCGTGACGCTGCGGGAGGTCGATCCGCGGACGCTCGCCAGCCGCCTTCTTCCGGGCCTCGCCTTCGCCGGCGAAATCCTGGACCTCGACGGCCCCAGCGGCGGGTTCAACCTTCAGTGGGCGTTCTCGAGCGGGCACCTGGCGGGGGCGCACGCGGCGGGGTTATGATTCGCTTGGCAATGTGGCACAGCCGCCCTCGGCTGTGCGAATGAGCCGAAAAGCACANNCCGCGGCGACTGCCACATACAAAGGCGGTTCTGAGATAGTTTCTTGGCCCCTCAATCGGAGGAAAACGCATGGCGAAGGCGAAGAAGGACGGTCGGGCGAAGAAGGTCGTGATCCTCCTGGGCAGTCCGCGCAAGGAGGGCAACAGCACGATCCTGGCGGGCGAGATTGCCGCCGGGGCGCAGGCCGGCGGGGCCGAGGTCAAATCGTTTTATCTCCACGGGATGAAAATCGCCCCGTGCTCGGCGTGCGAGGCCTGTCACCGGCCCGGCGCCAAGGGCTGCGTCCAGGCCGACGACATGCAGCAGATCTACCCCGCGCTCCTCGCGGCCGACGCCGTCGTCTACGCCTGCCCGATCTACTGGTTCAACGTGTCGGCCCAGCTCAAGCTGGCGATGGACCGCTCGTACGCCCTCGTGGGCGAGAAGGGGTACAGGCTGGCGGGAAAGAAGATCGGCCTGGCGTTCGCCTACGGCGGCGAGGACCCGTTCGATAGCGGCTGCACGAACGCCATCCGGGCGTTCCAGGACGCCTTCCGGTTCGTCGGCGCCGATATCGTGGGCATGGTCTACGCCAGTGCCAGCGCCCCCGGCGACGTCCGGGCCAACAAGAAGGTTATGGACGAGGCCGCGGAACTGGGGCGGAGGCTGGTCGTTTAGGACGGCTTCATTTAACCGCAAAGGTCGCAAAGATCGCAAAGAAAGACGAAATCTGGGGAACGAAGCTGGTCGTAAAACGCGGCTTCTTTTAACTGCAATGAACGTAAAGGATCTGAACCGACAAGCCCCGCAGGGGCGTCTTTCTTAGCCCAGGGCGAAGACGGAGTCGAGCCCTGGGTAAGAGAGGCCCCGGGCTGGGCAAGCCCCGTTAGGGGCGTCTTGTTGAACGATAGCCAACCGGATGCATCGGCTCAAGGCGCCCCGACGGGGCTTGATAGCCGTTCTTCGTATGCGTACCCAGGGTTCGGGCTTCGCCCTTCACCCTGGGCTAAGAAAGACGCCCCTGCGGGGCTGACTGCCAATGGACCAAGTGCCGTTGTAGCGCAACATACGCCCACGCAAACGACGGCGTAGCGGCATGTCGCTCAACCGGCTTTGCCATGAAAGGATTGCCCGATGCGATTCCTGGAACTCTCCGCCCTTCTTCTCGTTGCAGGAGCGATCGTGGCCACGGCGGCGCGGGCCGCTGAGGGGCCGGCGGCTGCGCCGGTCGCTGTCGCGAAGGCCCTCTTCAAGGAGCCGCGGCAGACCGAGGACCAGGGCCGCGAGCAGTTGGCGGCGTTCGCCCGGACCTGGCACAGCCGCGAGGAGTGGGAGGCCCGCGCCAGGAACATCCGCGAGTGCATCCTGCGCGAGGCCCATCTTGCGCCGCTGCCCGCCCGCTGCGACCTCAAGCCCATCGTGCGCGGCCGCCAGGAGCGCAAGGGCTACACGATCGAGAACGTGGCCATCGAGGCGCTGCCGGGCTTCTTCGTCACCGGCAACCTGTACCGGCCGGCGTCGGGCACGGCGCCGTTTGCGGCCGTCCTGTGCCCACACGGGCACGCCAAGGACGGGCGGCTTGCGGCGTACACGCAAACGCGGTGCGCCACGCTGGCCCGCATGGGCGCGATCGTGTTCGCGTGGGACATGGTCGGCTACGGCGAATCGAAGCAGCTTGCGCACACCGACGCGAACGTGCAAACGCTGCAGATATGGGACAGCATGCGTGCGCTCGATTTCGTGCTATCGCTCGAGGGCGTGGACCCGAAACGGGTCGGCTGCACGGGCGAATCGGGCGGCGGCACGCAAACGTTCTTCCTCGCGGCCCTCGATGACCGCGTGACGGTGAGCGTGCCGGTGGTGCAGGTCTCGGCCCACTTTTTTGGCGGGTGCCAGTGCGAGAGCGGCCTGCCGGTGCATAAGAGCGACCGCCACGACACGAACAACGTGGAGATCGCCGCGATGGCGGCGCCGCGGCCGATGCTGGTGGTTTCGGACGGCGCCGACTGGACGAAGAACGAGCCGGGGGTCGAGTTCCCGTACCTGTGGAGCGTGTACCGGGCGTTCGGGGCGCAGGACAAGGTTGAGAACGCCCACTTCGCCGACGAGAAGCACGACTACGGCCCGACGAAGCGTGCTGCCATGTACAAGTTCATGGCGCGGTACCTCGGCCTGAACCTGAAGGCCGTGCAGCGGGAGTGCGGCTGCGTGGACGAGTCGGATGCGACCGTCGCCCCGGAGACGCTGAAGGTGTTCACGGCCGATCATCCGCTGCCCGACGGTGCCCTGAAGGATTCCGCGGCCGTGGCCGAGGCGCTGGAGAAGGCGAGGCAGGCGGGCGGGAAGAAGTAACCGCTGCGGCCTTACGCGCCTTGACGCGGGCGCCGAAGCGCCCGGATACCGATCACGCATGCGGCCAGTCCGATTACGCCGGCGACGAACATGAAGACGATCTCGCCGCTGGTAAGGCCATGCCTGCTGAAATTTGGCATCGCTATGGTCAGTGCGATGAAAAGTTCTGACACGCCAAAGCCCAGAATGATGATGCCTGCTATCGTCCGGACGCGCGACCTTGTGGGGCGCGCCGGCGATTCGCTTTCGTCTTCAACCGGCCCCTTAGCAGCGTGCTCCGCCAGCAGGCTGCGGGCGTCGCCCAGGCGGCCGAGAGGAACGAGAACGGAATAGGTCATGACGGGCTCCGCGGCCGCGAGGGTTGCAAGCGGAGAATTGACCCACGCCGGAATGCCATTGCTCCTGAAGAGGGCGACAAGCAAATCGGCCTCTCCGATGTTGGAGGCGGCAGTCGCCTCCGCCAGCCCGCCGTCTTGGTAGGCCTTCGGATCGGTGGGCAGGCCGAGTTCCTCGGCCCGTTTTTCCAGGTATTTGCCGAACGCCTCGCCGACGTCCATGCGCCATCCTTCCCAGGTTGCCCGAGCGCGAACTGCGGGGAAAAATCAACATGATTGTACAGGCGCCGCGCGGGGGTGCAAGGGGTTATCGGCGGGGCGGGGTCGGTTACTTGCGACGGGTGGCATGCCCACGCCGCTGTTCGCGTGGGCATG
>PMZT01000293.1 GCA_003170085.1 Planctomycetia bacterium
GGAGCGGACGGCGTCGGACCTTCGGCGGCCACAAGCGCACCGGCCCAGGCCGTCGCAATCACCACCGCCACCATCCCAAGCACGATACCACGCATAGACGTTTCGTCCGGGTCAGTGAATGACCTTGTTCAGCGGATACACTATGATACCTGTCGCCCCGGCCCGTTTCAACTGAGGCACAAGCTCGCGTTCCCTGGCGGTGGGCAGGATGACTTCCATGGCCAGCCAGCCTTCCTCGGCCAGGTGGGTAACAGTGGGGCTGCGCTCGGCCGGGAGCATGGCCCGGACCTGGGCCTCGATTTTGGCCGGCAGATTCATCTTGAGGCCGACCATTTCNNCAGGTTCTCGATCTTGGCGCGCTTCCACGGGTTCTTCCAGGCGCTTTTGTTGGCGATGAACTGCGTGTTGGACGTCATGACGGTCTCGACAACCCGCAGGCGGTTGGCCCGGAGGCTGGAGCCCGTCTCGGTCACGTCAACGATGGCGTCGATGCCGCGGACCTTGATCGCCTCGGCGTCGAGCAGTTCATCCCCCGCGCCGTCCGCGGCGGAAGCCCCCGAGGCCGATAGCAACTCGCCCATCGCCCGTTCCAGGGCCGGCTTAATCTCGGTGGCGCCCCACGAGAACTCCACCTGAACCTTGACGCCGCGCTCCTTGAAGAACCGCTCGGTGACCGTCACCAACTCGGTGGCGATCCGGCCGCCCTTGAGGTCCTTGACGCTCTGGACCGGGCTTTCCTCGGGCACCGCCAGGACCCACCGGACGCGGGCCATGCTGGCCTTGGCGTACACGAGGTCGGTAACGACGTGGATGTCGGACCCGTTCTCGGCGATCCAGTCCTGCCCCGTCAGGCCGGCGTCCAGGGCGCCCAGTTCGACGTAGCGGCTCATCTCCTGGGCGCGGAGCATGGCGACCTCGATCTCCGGGTCGTCGGTGCGCGGCAGGTAGGACCGCTCGGCCCCCAGGACTTCGAACCCGGCGCGGGCCATCAGGTCCAGCGTGGCCTTTTCGAGGCTGCCCTTGGGCAGGCCCAGTCTCAGCTTTTGCGGCTCACTCATGAGAAATCCCTTCTGCCCCGCGCCGGCCCGGCGGGGCGCCTAACGCCCTTTCTTGCGTGCGTGGGCCTTGGCCTTTTTCTTCTTCGGCGCAGCCGGTTTCGGTGCGGACGCCTTCGGGGCGGGCACCTTCGGTGCGGACTTCTTAGGTGCGGATGCCTTGGGTTTCGCTTCCTTCTTGACCACGGCCTTGACCACGGCCTTGGCCGCGGCCTTGACGCCGGCCTTGCCCTTGCGGCCCTTGCCCTCCGACGGGAAGACCGCCGACGAACACATCTTATTGAGCGAGCACTTCGGGCACAGCGGCGTCCCGACGATGCAGACGTCCTCGGCCAGGCGTTTCAGGAGCCAGTGCATCTCATACGCGCGGTCGGCCTTGACGGCCCGTTCGAGGAAGGCCTGGACCTTGGGCTCGGACTCCTTGGCGGGGTCGACGATGCCCAGGCGTCCCAGGACGCGGATGATGTCGGTGTCGACCGGGAAGGCGTGGGCGCCGAGACAGTCGCGTACGAGGGTCGCGGCGACGAACGGCCGCACGTCTTCCAGCTTTTCGAAGTACGCGCGGGCCTGGACCTTGCCCATGTCCTCGAGGAAGTCCCAGATCATGGTGTTGTGGCGTTTGAAGACCTGGTCGAGCATGCGCGGCATGACGCGGGCCTTGTGGGCGCTGCGCGGGAAGTTCTGGCCGAGCACATCGCGGATTTCGCGCGGGCGGCTGACGCGCAGGTCGTTCAGGTCGACGAAGTGGCGGCGGAGGCGCTCGAGCCCCTCGTCGGCCTCCTTCGCCGCGGCCTCCTCGGCCAGAATCGCCCGCAGCGCGTGCTCCACCGGATGGGTCACGGTAACGGCCGGGGCCGCGCCGTAGCGGTGCCGCAGGATCTGCCGGATCCGTTCGACGCGCCGGGCCTTATCTGCAAAGCTGTGCATCGCACATTCTCCACTCATCGGTTGGACGCCTACGGTTTTCTGCGTGAGCCGCGTTCGCGCTCCTTGGGCTCGTCTTCGTCGTCGTCCTCCTCGTCGTCTTCGTCGTCGGCCACGTCCTTCTCTTTGTCTTCCTCGTCGTCTTCATCTTCGTCGTCGTCTTCCTTTTCGTCCTCCTCCTCTTCTTCGTCCGGCTCTTCGTCTTCGTTGAGATCCTCTTCGTCAAACTCCTCATCGTGAATCGACATGGCTTTATCCTTTTCCTTTTCAATCACAGGAGACTGTTCCTCGACGGGCGGCAGTTCGCCCTCCGGTTCGACGCCGCGCCGGATGCGGTCGGCGCGGTTGGCCTCGTCCTCGGCGCGGGCCTTCGCAATGATGGCGCTGATGGAGACGCTGCGTTTGATCGACTCGTCCAGGTGGAAGCGGCAGATGGGACACGTCCGGGTCACGAGCGCCGCGGCCACTTTCTCCTGGATATGGCCGTGCGCGTGCCGGATGGCCCGCATGCAGTCCTTCTGGACCTTCGGGTCGCCGAGGATGGAGACGCGGACGTCGGCACACCGGAGGTCGGGGGAGATCTCAACGCCGGTCACCGTGACGAAGGCCAGGCGGGGATCGTTCATGCGCGTCACGATCTCGGTGCTGACGACCTGCTGGATGACGCTGGCCACGCGCTGGACCCGGCGCCCCTTGGTTGACGAGTATTTACGCATCAGGATGATTCCTACAGTAGCTCGGTTTCGTAATCGACCAGCTCGGCGCCCGGCGACCGCCGCACATAGTCCACGACCTTCGCCAGCACCTGGTCGGCGAAGACGCGGTCGTTCGTGGCCAGCGCGACGCCGAGGACGGCCGTCTGGTGCAGGTCCAGGGCGTCCACCTCGCTGGCCGAAACGTTGAACTCGTTGCGGATGCGGTCGCGGAGGCTCTTGACGATGCGGCGCTTGTCCTTCAGGCTCTGCGCATCGCGGATGAGGAGGCGGATTTGCAGCACGCCGACCACCATGACCCTGCTCCACCGCGGTTCTTGTCCGCCCCCGCCTCACACACCAACTCTACCTTTTCGATTTTCGACCGATGATCCTCCAGATGGCGCGCTACAACGTCCGAGCCGTCGAGATCGTCTCAAACGCCTCGATGCGGTCGCCGACCTTAACGTCGTTGTACCCCGCCAGGTGGATACCGCAATCCTGCCCGGCCCGGACCTCGCGGACGTCGTCCTTCACGCGCTTCAGCGACTGGAGGCCGCCGGTGTGGATAACGACGCCGTCGCGAATGAGGCGGACGCGGGCGTTGCGGTTGATGACGCCGTCGGTGACCATGCAGCCGGCCACGACGCCCACGTGGCTGATCTTGAACGTCTCGACGACGTTGGCCTCGCCCAGGCGGCGCTCGGTCAGTTGCGGCGACAGCAGCCCCTCGAGGGCCTTGCGAACGTCGTCGGTCACGTCGTAGATGATGCGGTAGGGGCGGATGCTCACGCCGCGCTTCTCGGCCAGGACGCGGGCCTCCAGGTCGGGCACCGCGTTGAAGCCGATGATGATGGCGTTCGACGCGTCGGCCAGGAGGACGTCGCTCTCGGTGATCCCGCCGACGGCCGCATGGATGACGCGCACGCGGACCTCAGCGTGCGCGATCTTTTCGAGGTTCTCGCGGAGGGCCTCGACGGAGCCCTGCATGTCGGCCTTGATAATGAGCGGCAGTTCCTTGACCTCGGCGGCCGTCATCTGCTCGAAGACCGCCTCGAGGGTCCGCGGCTTGCGGGCCTCGGCCAGGGCCGTCTCGCGCAGGTGGTGCTGGCGTTCCTCGGCCAGTTGGGCCGCCGCCGAGACGTCGTCGAGGACGTAGAAGCGATCGCCCGCCTCGGGCACTTCCGACAGGCCCACCACGCGGGCGGGCACCGTGGGCCCGGCCTCGGCCAGGCGCCGCCCGTGCTCATCCGTCAGGGCGCGGACCTTGCCGTAGGCCGTCCCGGCCAGGACGACGTCGCCGGGGCGGAGCGTTCCGTTCTGCACGAGCAGCGTGGCCATCGGGCCGAAACCTTCGGTGAGCTGGGCCTCGATGACGGTGCCCAGCGCCGGCCGCTCCGGGTTGGCCCGGAGCTCGCGCATCTCGGCTTCCAGGAGCAGCGACTCGAGCAACTTATCGACATTTGAGCCGGTTGTGGCGCTGACCTCGACGCAAATGGTCTTGCCGCCCCACTCCTCGGTCTGGAGGCCGTAGTTGGCGAGCTGCTGCTTGACGCGCAGCGGGTTGGCCTGCGGGAGGTCGCACTTGTTGATCGCAACAACGATGGGCACCCCGGCGGCCTTGGCGTGGTTGATGGCTTCCTCGGTCTGCGGCATGACGCCGTCATCGGCCGCCACAACGAGGACCGCCACGTCGGTCACGCGCGCCCCGCGGGCCCGCATGGCCGTAAAGGCCGCGTGGCCGGGCGTATCGAGGAACGTGATCCACTTGTTCTGCAAATACACGCGGTACGCACCGATGTGCTGCGTGATGCCGCCGGCCTCGCCGGCCGCCACGTGCGTCTGGCGGATGAAGTCCATGAGGGTCGTCTTGCCATGGTCGACGTGACCCATGAAGACGACAACGGGCGGGCGCGGATGGAGGGCCTCGGGCGCATCGACCCGTGACTCGATCTCGCGCAGGAGGTCGGCCGGGGTGCGTTCGCGGTGAATCTCGAGTTCCATGTTGCGGCCGAGGGCGATTTCGAGCGCCTGCTCCTCGGTGAGCGTGTCGTTGATCGTCGCCATCACGCCCTTGCCCATGAGCCCCATGATGATCTCGCTCGCCTTGATGCCAAGGGCGAACGACAGGTTCTTGACGGTCAGCGGCGGCTCGACGACGGCCTTCTTCGGCCCCTCGGTGGGCGCTGCCGGCGCCTTCGGACGCGAAGGACGGGTCAGGATCTGGCGCCCGGTGCGGCTGATGCGGACGCGTTCGCTCGCGATAATCGGCGTGCTTCCCGCGCCACCCGGTACGGCATCGTCGATGTCTTCGCGCGTGCGCTGGCGTTCGCGGCGGCGGAAGGCGATGGCCCGACGACGACCTGCCTCCTCCTCCGTCTCCGTGGCCTTCTTGACGCCACGGCGCTTGCTGTGCTTCTCGGCGGCTTCGGCGCTCTCCGGCGGGATCTCCGGTGCGGGCTTGAGGCCGACCTTGGCCTTCGGCTTCTCGGGCCGCTTGGCGACTTCCTTCTTCTTCGGGACGCCCACGCCGAGCGCCTGCGGATGCGGCGCGGGCGGCGCTTCGGGCTCCTTGATGGCCTGCGGGTGCGCCTTGGGCTTGGTCGCCAGACGCTGCCCCGGCACCTTGGGCTTCGGGGCCAGTTTCGGGCCGGGCCGGCGGATCACGCGCGGCGGACGGCGGGGCTCTTCGACCGGCGCCGCGGGCTTGGCTTCCGTCGCGGGCGGCGCAGCACCGGCTGGAACGGCCGGCGCCACGGGCGCCAGAGCGGCCGCGACCGGTGGCGCAGGCGGCGCCTGGGCCACAGGGGTCTGGGCTGCGGGCGCCTCGGCGGCGGAAACCGCTGCCGTCGGGGCCGGCGGCGCAACCGCAGCAGGCACTTCCGTCACCGGAGCGGCAGCCACGGCAGCCACGGGGGCCGCGGCGGTGGGCGCTGCCGCTTCGGCCGGGGCTTCAGCCGCAGGCGGCGCAGGGGGCGCCGGCGGAGCAGGCGGCGCGACGAGCTTCGGCCCGGCCGGCGGCGGCTTCATCCGCCCGCGCGTCGGCAGCACGACATGCGTGCTGCGCGCTTTGGCGAGTTGCTCGTCGGGGTTGATCTGCGGCGGCGGCGGAGGCGCGGCCGGCTTGGGGGGCGCCGCGGGCGCCACGGCCGTCGGGGCTGGCTCCTCATCCTCGTCGTTGATAAGCCCGCGTAACCGCCGGCGGACCAGGTCCGCCTCGTAATCTTCGATCGTGCTGGAGTGCGACCGGACCTCGAGGCCTTCCTTGTGGCAGGCATCGAGCACTTCCTTGGTCATCACGTCGAACTCATGCGCGAGTTCGTAAATCCGCACCGGCAAGGTTATTCTCCCTAAACGTCACAACTTCGACTCTAGCGACAACCACTTCGAGAACCACGCGCCCCTGGCCCGCAATTCTCCTGCAAGCGGGGCGATTAACCAGACTACCGCGCTTCGTCAACCGTTCGGCGCGGGGTGACAACGTTCACGCCTGGGGTGCGGGTGGCTCTCCTTGCTCTTTGGGTTCATTCTTGGGTTCATTCGACTCCGGCGACACTTCCGGCACGGCCTCGGCCCCTGCGGCGGGCGGGATCCCGGCCTCTGCGCCGGGCGGAACCCCGGCCTCTGCGGCGGGCGGGACCCCGGCCTCTGCGGCGGGCGGGACCCCGGCCTCTGCGGCGGGCGGAACCTCGGCCTCTGCGGCGGGCGGGACCCCGGCCTCTGCGGCGGGCGGGACCTCGGGCTCGTCGACCCCGTCGACATTCGTCGAGACCTTGCCATCGGGCGTTGCGGAGGCCTCGGCGGTGCGAATCTCGGCGGCGCGGGCTTCCAGGTCGGCCACGAGGGCGCGGGCCTGCGTCACAATTTCCGCGGACTCCTCGAGCGACGCCCCGGTGATGCGGGCGAGGGTCTCGGGCGTGACCTCGCTGACGTCGGCCAGGCTGATGTAGCCGGCGGCGACGAGGTCATTGGCCAGATCGGCCCCGACGGACGCAAGGCTCGTGAGTTGCTCGATCGCCTTGGACCGCTGCTGCTCGTACTCGTTAGGTGTAAGGATATCGATATTCCATCCGGTCAGCCGCGCCGCCAGCCGCACATTCTGCCCCTTCTTGCCGATGGCCAGGCTGAGCTGGTCGTCGGCCACGAGAACGGTGGCGCGGTTGATGTCGCGGTTCAGGAGGATCTCCTTGACCTCGGCCGGTTTCAGGGCGTTGCCGATGAAGACCTGGGGCGACTCGTTGTAGCGGACGATGTCGATCTTCTCGTTCGCGACCTCGGCCACGATGTTCTTGATGCGGCTGCCGCGGATGCCCACGCAGGCGCCGACGGCGTCGACGCGGCTGTCGGTGCTCGTCACGGCCACCTTCGTGCGGTGGCCCGGCTCGCGCGAGACGGCCTCGATCTCGATGACTTGATCGGCCACCTCGGGCACCTCGAGCTCGAACAGGCGGACGATCAGGTCCGGGTGGATGCGCGACAGCACGATCTTGATGTTCGAGCCGGATTCGCGGACCTCGATGATGAGGGCGCGGAGGCGGTCGCCCACGTGCATCGTCTCGCCGGGGATCTGTTCGCTGCGCGGCAGGAACCCCTCGCCGCGGCCGAGGCTGACAATGGCGTTGCCGTGCTCGATGCGCGTGACCTGGCCCGAAATGATCGTGCCGACCTGGTCGGCATAGTCTTCCATAAGGCTGGCCCGCTCGGCTTCGCGGATCTTCTGGATGATGACCTGCTTGGCGGTCTGGGCGGCGATGCGGCCGAGCGTGGGCGCTTCCATCGGAACGCCGTTGAGCGATGCCGTAATGGCGCCCGACTGGCGGTCGACGGTGATGAGGATGTCTTCGGCGGCACCGAGGTGCTTCTTGGCGGCCGATACGAGGGCCGCCTCGATGCCCTGGAACACAATCTCGGCGTCGATATTTTTCTCTCGGCGGATCGTATCGACGATTCGCAGCAGTTCACCGTTCATATCCGTCACCACTCCCGGTCGCCTGACTACGGGCGAGTCGCCCCGGCGATCTGCTATGCCTGGTGTTCGGTTCGCCCCGGCCGTCCTTCCCCAAAAGAAAAAAGTGGGACCACGGCCAGACCCCACTCCAACCGCCGCCCCGGAAAGGGGCAGCGTCCCGCACCCGGCCGCCGTTAACTGGCGTGTGCTACATGCTCAGGCTCCAAACTGATGTTGCAGCCCGTCGGGTCGTCAAACAGGTGGATCCGGTCGAGATCCAGGTGCGCGTCCATCCGCTGATCGACGCCCACCTTCACGTGGGCGTCCAGCTTGCAGATCATCGCGGCGTCGGTCGGGCCCGCCAGGTGGACGATCTGCTCGTCGCCCAGCGGCTCCACCACGCGGACCGTCGCCGGCAGGACGTTGTCGGGACCGGCGAACTTGCCGGCCGCCGAGTACCCAATGTCCTCCGGACGAACGCCCAACGTCATAGGCTTGCCCACGTACGCCTGAACCCGCTTGGCCACGGCCTGCGGCAGGCGAATCTGTGACGATCCCACCTCGAACAGCACCGACCCGTTCGACGCGGCCAGCCTGCCCGCCACGAAGTTCATGGCCGGCGTCCCCAGGAAACCCGCGACGAACCGGTTCACCGGGTAGTCGTAGATCTCCAGCGGCGGCGCCACCTGCTGAATCTTGCCCTCGTTCATGACGACCACGCGGTCGCCCAGCGTCATCGCCTCGGCCTGGTCGTGCGTCACGTAGATGACCGTGGTCTGAAGGCGATGGTGCAACCGCTTCAGTTCAGCCCGCATCTCGACACGGAGCTTGGCGTCGAGGTTCGAGAGGGGCTCGTCAAAGAGGAACGCCTGCGGCTGGCGGACAATCGCCCGCCCGACCGCCACGCGCTGCCTCTGACCGCCCGAAAGGGCCTTGGGCTTGCGCTCCAGCAGGTTCTCGATGCCCAGGATCTTGGCCGCCTCGCGGACGCGCCGGTCGATCTCGTCCTTCGGGAACCGCCGCAGCTTCAGCCCAAACGCCATGTTCTTGTACACGGTCATGTGCGGATACAGGGCGTAGTTCTGGAAGACCATCGCGATGTCGCGGTCCTTCGGCGGCACGTCGTTGACAACGCGATTGCCGATCCGGATCGTGCCGCTCGAGATCTCTTCCAGGCCCGCCACCATCCGCAACGTGGTCGACTTGCCGCAGCCCGAAGGCCCCACCAGGACAATGAACTCCTGGTTGGCGATGTCGAGGGTGAACCCATCGACGGCCGTGGTGCCGCCGGGGAACACCTTCGTCACGTTTTCGAGCCTCACGTCGGCCATAACGGCTCCAAGAGACGCCATGCGTCCCCTCAACGGCCGGGGACGCATCTGATAAATCTATCCGTCCGGGCGCCCAAGGTCAACACATTTCCCGGCCGCGCGAGGGCCTTCACAAGCCCTAAACAGTTGCGGCAGAAGACCTTACGGCGCGGGGCGGCCTGTCACGGTCGCCGGCGGCGTCAGGGCTCGACACGCTCGATACGGATCGTGTCGGCCTCCTTCACCTGCCGGAAGACCTTGATGTCGCCTTCACACCGGCCGATGGGGTTGACGGGGCTGGCGGCGCGCGGCTCATCGCCCTTGGAAGCGGGCGTTTTGCCGAAGAAGATGCAGAACGCGCTGCCCGTGGGCCAGTAGCCAAGCTCGCCGACCTCCATGCGGTCACGGGCATCGAGGCCCAGGTCGCACTGGACCGGGATGCTGAAGTAGACTTCCTGGCCCCACATGTTCACCGTGCTCTCGATGGGAAGGGCGTCCCAGATCCGCTCGGCCGTGACCGAGTCGTTGAGCGTGGCCAGCATCTCCACCTTGGGCGTTGCAATGCGTATCTCGTGCATAGAGCTCTCCAATTTCATCCGCGAATTCCATACGTTACGATGTAGGCGTGCTTCTTGCAAGCAAAAACGGCGCACCGCCAGACGATACGGACCGGACGGAGTCGCCCCTGGCGACGCCTTCCGGTCCGCATTCCCTCGGGCCGCAGCCCCTATGCATCCGAACCGTAGCGACCCGCGACTACCCTTGCTGTTTCTTCCGCAGGTAGAAGAAGACCGCGACCAGGACGATCAGTACGACAACCAGAACCGCATGATACCAGTGGAATGCAGAGAACATGCTCACGCCTCCTTTTCCGCGGGCAGACCCACTCCGGACCCTGACGAACAGGCCCCCAATGTGTACGGTAGCATAGCCCGCGACGGCGGGCTGTCAAGCCCTAATTCAGGGACTTCTCCTCCGCCTCGAGCACCTTGAGGGCTTTCGGCATATCCGACACCCTGAGCACCAGCGCCCCGCCCCGGCCGTGCAGGTCGGCCGTGCCATAGCAGTAGTGGATGCTGATGCCGGCCCCGGCCAGCTTGGCCGAGACCCGCTGGAGCGCCCCCGGCTCGTTTTCGAGTTCCAGCAGCAGGATCTCCTGCTCCTGGTGGGCGATCTTGGCGGCATCGAGCGTCTTGATCGCCTTCTTCGGCTCGTCAATGATCAGCCGCACGAAGCCCTCGTCCGAGCAATCCTCGATCGACAGGCCCATGACGTTCACCTGGGCACGGGCCAACATGCCGCACAGCCGGCACAGCGCCCCGACCTCGTTCTTCATCGCAATCGAAATCTGCATGCGCTTCGGCATGGTCACTCCTTACGGTTTTGCGCGGCGGGTCTTCTCGGAACGTGCGCGGCGGGTCTCCGCACCCGCCGCGCAATGAGCAAACTTGCGCTGTCGTACTATCGCAGCGTTTGTGGCCGCTCCAGGGCAGCCACNNGCCCCTACGATTGCGCGCGGCGGACGATCGCGCCACGTAGGGGCGGCCCCATGTGGCCGCCCGCCGTGTCTTACGGCTTTGCCGCCGGTTTCGCCAGTGATTCTTCGAGTGCGGCCATGCGCCGCTTGATTTCCCGGCGGACATCCTCGGGAATACGCCGGTCCTGCTCGGGCATCTGGTCGTCGAGGTCCAGCGCCCGCTGGTACTCGGCCAGTGCGCGGCGGGCATCGCCCAGGTGGTCCGTGAGCGACGCGATGCGCGACTGCGTCCGCAAGTCCGTCGGGTACAGCCGCCGCGATTCTTCGAGATACCGGAGCGCCCCCTGCCACGCCTCGCGGCTGGACTCCATCGCCCCCGGCGAAAGAAGCAGGCAATCGGCCAGGGCCACGTAAGCCTGCCTCATGCGCGGCTGGCGCGCAAGGACTTCCTGGTAGGCCTCGACGGCCCGCTCGATGTGAGTCGACTGGTCGATGCCGGTGGCTTGCTGCGCCGCCGACTGCCACAGGTGGGCGCGGGCCAGGGCGGGCTCCCACGCCAACGGGTTGACCTTGGCGGCATCCTGCAGCGCCTCATCCGCCTCCGTGGGGTCCGTGCTAGTGCCCGCCACGGTAAAAAGCTCCCACTCCTGGCCGAAGGGAATAAGCAGTTTCTGGGTGTACGCATAGCCAACGGCCATCGCGAGCAGGATCAGCAGCGACTTGGCGAGGAGGCCCAGCCGGACGCCCGGCTCGCCCGCCGCGGCGGGCACGGGGGCCGCGGCGGTGGCGGAGTCGGTAGTTGCGCCGGTGGCGGCCCCGGTAGCGGCGTCAGTAGCGGTAGCTGTAGCGGCGGACTCGCGCGGGCGGCGCCCGCGGGCGGCGGGCAGCGTCAGCGCCAGCACGACGAGCATCGCCCAGGCGGTCGGCGGCTCGAAAATCGCCGTGCCCACCTGCTCCATCAGCACAAAGGCCACGAGCGCCACGATGCACGCCGTCCGGGCGGGCCCCAGCCGACGCTCGGAAATCTCCAACTGGTGGGTCCCATCCACCACGCACAGGGCCATGACAATCATGGCGATCGCGATGGCACCCGCGCCCAGCGGCCAGCCCAGGAGGAAGAAGGCGATAACGCCCGGCGCCGCAACCAGGGCCGTCGCGACAAGAAGGCCGGCCAGCGGCTGCGGAAGGGGAAGACCCGCGACTTCCGTCGCGGGCTCGACCGCCGCGGACTCGGCTGCCGCAGGCTCGACCGGGGCGGGCTCAAGGGGCGCCGCAGGCCCCGCGCGGCGCCAGGCACGCACGGCCAGGATAGCCAGCGAGACGAGCGACGCCAGGCCCGCCAGGCCGAGCGAACTCCACATCGAGAGCACCAGGTTGTGCGGGTTGCGGATCTCCTCGGGCGCTGTCGGCAGCTTGAACTCGGGGTAGTACAGCCCGAAGTTCTCGAGGCCCACGCCCGCCAGGCCGTGCTGCCGAAGGATCGCCGCCGTGGCGACCCAATAATCGAGCCGATACCTGAGCGACGTCATCGCCTTGACGACCGCCGCCTGCGGAATGAACGCCATCACCACCAGCACGAGCACACCCACGACCAGCGGCGCCACGATGAGCTTCCAGCGCAGGCTCGGCCGCTTGACCCACCAGGTCACGGCCAGCCAGTAGAGGCCGAGCACGAGCGCCGCAGCGCCCGCCCGCCCGTGCGTCAGGAAGACCCCGACCGTGCACATCAGGGCGACGACGGCAACGACGATCGCCAGGCCGCGGCCTTCCCACGAGGGCGCCGCCGACCACTTCTCGCGCGCCAGCCCCGCCGCCACGAGCACGCCCAGGACGAGGAATGCCGCCAGGACGTTCGGGTGGCCGAGCGACGCCTGTACGCCCGTGGTGAAACGCTCGAGCAGGCGGTTCTCCATCCAGCCGCCGGCCTCGATGCCCTGCTGCGCCAGCACTTCGGCGCGGTGCTCCTGGTAGTACTCGTACGCGTCCGGGAGGCCGATGAACCGCTGATGGATGGCCACGAGCGCCACGATGAGCGCCGCCGCCACGAGCGCCGCGGCCAGCAGGCGCCGCTCGCCGTCGGTCCGCAGCGCCTGCGCCAAGGCCCAGAAGCCGACCCAGAGGCCCGTCATCTCGGCGGCGCGAACGAGGGCCGAGGCCTTGTCGGCCGCCACGGCCGTCGATACCGCCGCCCCCACGATGAACAGCCCGACCGGCACCGTCAGCCACGGGTGCGGCAGCCACGCCCGGCTCTCGGCCACCCACGCGGCCACGAGCAGGATGGGCATCAGCCAGAACGCGAGGCCCAGCAACAGGGCCGCGACCGGCCCGGGCATCCCCGCGACGCCGGCAAACGAGGCGTTGGTCATGAACTGCGGCAGCACGAGGATGCCGGCGGCGCCGATCACGAGGACGGCCCGCCGCAGGATCCGCGCCACGTCGCGGGGCGAAGCCAGCGGGGCGGGCGCCATGCGCGGAGTCTTCTCAGGCATGCGGCACTCCCCTTCTTTTCACGGGCCGCCGCAGGTAAAGGAGCAGCAGCAACGGGCCACTAACGATAAGCCACGCCCCCACGATCTCCCTGGTCTCGCAGAAGAACATCGTGAGAGAGGCCGCGCCGGTCGCGGCCGTCGCGCCCGCGGCCACGAGGATGATGCCGCGCGGGCTCCAGCGGCGCGCCAGCATCCGGTGGGCCAGGTGGCTCGTGGCATCGCCGCGAAAGGGGCTCTCGCCGCGCCGCATACGCGATACGATCACGCAGAGCATGTCGAAGAGCGGCACGGCCAGCACGGCCAGCGGCGCGAAGACGGCGTACCGGCTCATCTCGTAGCGCCGGGTGTAGACCTCGACCAGGGGGACCGCGGCCAGGAGGAAGCCGACGACGGCGCTCCCGGCATCGCCCATGAACAGCCGGGCCGGCGGACGATTGTAGATAAGAAACCCGGCCAGCGCCCCGGCCGCGGGCAGGGCCACGCCGGGCGCCAGCCAGCGGTCGGTCAGGAACACGCGCTGGTCCAGCACGAACCCCGCCATCGCGATGAACACGAAGGCCACCACGCCCACGGCGGCCGCCAGACCGTCGGCGTGGTCAAGCAGGTTGTAGGCGTTGACGACCGCCACGATCCAGAGGACGGCCACCGCCTGCGAGACCCAGGCGGTGTCCGCCGCCACCGGCGCCCGGAGGCCGAAGCCGAAAACCACGATCGCCGCCGCGGCGACCTGCAGCGCCAGCTTCGGCCCGGCCGAGAAGGCGTAGCGGTCGTCCAGCAGCCCCACGATGAAGAAGAGGACCGCGCCCACGGCCAGCGGCGCCAGGTGCCAGTAGGCGGACTCCAGCGCATAGGCGCCGATCGGCACCGCCACCCACCGCAGGGGCAGGAGCAGTGGCGAGCGCGGCCAGCCCGGGTAGAACCCGAGCGGGTGCGCCAGCAGCGCCGCAACGCCGAAAACCACGAGGACCGCCATGAGGGCCAGGCCGCCGCCGTACGGGCGAACCTCGCGGTGCAGGCGGTCCGGCCGCACCGGCGCCACCAGCCCGGCCCGCAGCGCGATCCGCCGCGCCAGGGGCGTCAGGAGGGCCGCCAGCAGGAAGGCCGGCACGAACGCGCCCGCGGCAAACTCAAGCATGCCGGGCCTCCCGGTGTTGCTCGACCAGCCGGTCGCGGACCTTCGAGAAGAAGTCATGATAGGCGGCCGTGCGATAGTCAGGGTAGGTCCACTCGAGCTCCTTCCAGCGGCCGCGCGCATAGAGGAGCGTGACTTCGCCGTAGATGCCCTCATGAATATGGATGCGATGCGAGTAATTCTTCGTGCTCGCCAGGATGAGCTTCGCCGGGCCGATGTAGCCAGGGTCGAGATTCATCGGGCGCACGACGGGCCAAGCGCCGTCGGCGGCCATGCGGGCCTCGACCTCGTTCGTCAGCCGCTTGATGCGGGCGATCTCGGCCGGCGAGATCAGCCGCTCGAACGACACGAACAGCCGCACGAGCGGGTGGCCCATCTCGTCGCGATAATACTCCGTGAACTCGTGGGCAAAAAGGTCGCTCCGCAGGTCCACCGGACCCAGGATCTGCACCAGGGCCGACTCGGCCTCGGCAAACGCCCCAGGATAGGCCGACAACATGCCGGTGAACAGCTTGACGGGTTCGACCTCGCGGATCATGCCCATGGCATGAAATCATACGCGCCGCCGCGAAGGTCTGCCACGGAAAACATCCCTCCCCGGCGGGCCTTCGGCGGGGCCGCGTAACCCCCGAGTACTGCAACGCCACTTGGGCCTGTTTTGCGCGGCGGGTACGGAGACCCGCCGCGCAAAATCTGGAAAGGTGCGCTGTCGTATTAGTTTCGGCCGCGGAAACTTCGCCGACAACCGCCGGCGTCATTGCCCCGGCGCAGCCGTCTGGAGGGCCGGGGTGATCGTGGGGTTGACCGTGCGGGCAAGGCGGAACTGGACCTCGGCCTCCTCGTGCCGGCCGAGGTGCTCGAGGGCCAGCGCCAGACCGCACCGCGCCATGACGTGCTCGGGCTCCTGCCGCAGGGCCGCCTCGAAGTGCGGCACGGCCTCGGCGTAGCGCTCCTGCTGCATCAGCGCCGACGCCAGCGCCTCGTGCAGTCCGGCATCATCGCGAAAACGCGCAAGCCCCTCAGTCCAGTGGGCGATGGCCCGGTCCAGCTTGCCTCGCCGGGCGTACAGGTTGCCCAGGACGCGCCAGATGCCGGGGTCGGGCTGTTCCTTGACGAGCTGCTCCACGCAGGCGATGGCCTCATCGACGCGGCCCTCGGCCACCAGGGCCGCCGTGAGGTTCCGGCAGGCCCGCTCGCACCGCGGCTCATAGGAAAGGGCCTTGCGATACTCGGCCATCGCCTCGGACCGCCCGCCCAGGCGCTCGAGGGTCTCGCCCAGACGAACGCGGGCCTCCACGTGGTCCGGGAACGTCTCGAGCACCCGTCGCCAGTGCGACGCGGCCTTCGCATACTCGCCGCGCTCGAAGTTCTTCAGCCCGCATTTCAGGTGCAAACGCCAGGCGTCATCCGGGTCGTTTCCGATCGCGGCCAGGTACATGTGGTCCTCGTGCTCCTGCTCCGAGGCCGACTCGGGCATGCTCAGTTCGTCGATGAGGTGCTGCAACCGGGCCTGGCGCAGCGGGTGGTTCGATTGAGCGGTGAACGGCGGCTTGGCCATCGCGGCGGCCGTGGCCAGGGCCATGCGCAGCCGCTCGGTCCGCGTCAGGACCAGTTGCTCGGCACAGCGATCAATCGACGGCACGGGCGCGGCGGCCGTGCGGCAGTGCGGCTCGGGCAGCGCCCCCTCGACTGCCGGCAGCACGGCCTCGGCCAGCCGGTAGTTGCCCTCGAAGGTCAGACAGGCGTGCTCGCAAAAGAGCGATTCGCCGGGGATCCCCTGCGGCGACTCGGGGCACCGCTCGAGGGCCCGTGCGGCGTCGACCAGGGCGATGCCCTCCGCCAGGCGTCCGCCGGCCGTCTCGCGGATCACGCGGTTCAGCGCCGACGTGGTCCGGAACGGCAGCGCGTCGAGGTCGCGGGCCGCGACGTAATGCTCGCGGGCCTCCTCGGCGCGGCCGAGCGCGAGCAAGCACCGCGCCAGCCGGAAATGGAGATCGGCGAAACGGTCGTCGATGGCCATCGCCCGCCGGTAGTGATCGACGGCCGAGGTGAGCCGCCCGACGGTCTCTTCGCCCTCGCCGCGGAGGACGGCCGTTTCCCACTCGCTCCGCTCAGCCGGCGCCAGACCCGCGCGGTGCAGCGACGCCAGCGGCGCGCAGTCCTTCAGGTTCGTCGCCACGGTGGCGACGACGACCCTGGCGCCCGCGCGGGTGGCCGTGCGGCAGATGTCGCCGAGGTTGGCCCGCAGATTCTGCTCGACCCCGCGCAGGCGCGGGTCGTCGGGCCGGACGGCACACGCCAGGAACGTCTCGATGCTCTGCCGGCCCGCGAGGTCGCGGGTGGCGCCCAGCCGCTCGAGGACCGCGCAGGCCCCCTGCCCCAGCCTGAGCGACCGCGCCCACAGGGCCGCCCGCGTAAGCGCCAGGCTGTTGCCGCCCGGCAGCGGCGACGTGAACGGGCTCCAGGGGCCGACGACCTCGTTGTTGCCCATGTAGACAACCATGATGTCTGCACCATGCTGCGCGCAGTCGGCCGCAACGTCTCGGATGGCGTGCGAGCCGAGGTCCGCCAGGGCGGCGTTGAGGACCTGGAACTTCACGCCCGGATGCCTCGCGCGGAGCATCACCTCCAGGACGCGGCCGAAGCTGTAGGCGGGGTCGGGCGTTCCCATGGCCGCCGACTCGCCCAAGATGAACACCCGCACCGTGCCCTCGGGCTTGGGGCAGGCCAGCAGGAACGAGTCCGGTTCCGACGCGGCGGCCCGCGGGCAGAAACGCCACGCGAACTTCTTGTTGGGCGACCACGTGCGGCCGTCGTCGGTCGTGACGAGGAAGTCGGTCGGGTACCCATAGCCCGCCAGGCGCAGGCCGCCCTCGACGAGCGAGAGCATCACGACGGGCGCCAGGACGAGGAGCACGAACCGCAGGCCCCACCGCCGCCGGCCCGTGAGGCGGCACGGCCCGCAACCGCCGCCCGCCGGGCGCGCAGCAGGAGCCTGAAGCGCGGGGCCACCCGGCGCGGGGGGCGCGCTAACCGGCATATTCTCAGGCGCTAAATCGTGTGGGGCCATGGGTGCGGCACCCGTTCAGCGCGGAGCGCGGGGGAAGAAGCGCCGACATGGCTCTCGCAAGCGACGCTAAGACGTGGTCCCCCCACTCGTGCGCCGATCCGCTACGATTCAGAACACACGAAATGGTGATGCGGGTACTATAACTCCGGAATAGTCGTAGAGCAAACAAATGTGGCGGAAAAATGGGCAGAAAAGTGTGATAGCGCAAGATCGCGATCTGCGCGGCGGGTCTCCGTACCCGNNGTGGCGGAGCGGGTCTTCGACGCACCACGGGCACCACGTCCATCGTGTCCACCTGCGAGCACACGGCCAGGTCGGCGTCGAGGTCCAGTCGGGCGGTGGCGCGGCCGCCCCGCGTCTCGCGGAACGTCTGGCCCACGCGGTCGGCGCTGCCCCGCCACGCGGCCAGGGCCACACGGGCCGAGTCCTCGAGGTGCCACTCCGACCCCGCCGGCATGTCGGTCATGGCGGCGATGACGGCCCCGGCAACGAGCGTGTCCTCGCACGAAACGGTGCCCACGGTGCCGGCCGAGACGAACACGACCCGCCGCCCGAGCGCAAGAATCCGCTCGGCGATCGCCCGCCGGTTCGGCATGGCGGCGATCAGGACCGTGTGGGCGGGCAAGGCGTCGTGGATGGCCACGGTGCCGTTCGTGGTGGTCAGGAGGAGCGTGCGGCCGCCTATCCGGTCGGGCGTCATGACCGACGGGCTGTTGTTCAGGTCGAGCCCCTCGATGCGAACGCCGTTGCGCTCGCCCGCCGTGACGACTGTGCCCGCGGGCCGGCGCCCGGCCTCGGCCAGGACCTCCTCGGG
>PMZT01000157.1 GCA_003170085.1 Planctomycetia bacterium
CCCGCACGCGGTACCCGCCACAAAAAACTGGCGGAGGGCGAAACGTCTCAGCTATCGGTGCTTGCGTTCTCTTAGTTGGGTGGCATGCCCAGCCGCTGTACGCCTGGGCATGTTTCACCAGTTGCGGGCTCATGCCCACGCGAACGGCGNNCCGCCACGGCGGGCAGGCTGTGGGCATGCCACCCGGGCGGTTACGACCTTATCAGGTTTTCAGTTGAGAGGCGGCCGCGGGCGCTTATAATCGCTAGACTTGAGCTAAGCAGGGCCTGCCGGCAACCGAGCCGGCCGCCATTGAAGGAAGCGAGCGCAGCAGCCGTGATGACGTTCCAGATACTTGTGGACGGCAAGGCGCCCCCCGAACTCGAAGTCGACAAGATGTACCTGACGAGTCAGGAGGGCCAGCCGGTCCGTGCGCGCTTCCAGTACGCCGCCGAGACGGGCCTCCTCTTCTGCGAGCGGCGGGGGCAGGGCCTTGCGGCGCTCAACCTGCCGTGGGGTATCCGCGGCGGCGGGCGCCTCATCATGCGGACCTCCCTCGTGCCGGATCGTGAGGAACCGTACCTGCTGACGTTGGAGATGGCGCGCGGCCACCTGGCCGACCTCTGGCGCAAGCGCGACGACTGGGGTTACGTGTACGGCGGGCCCACGGAGTTGGTCGAGAAAGAGTTGCGGGCCGTCAAGGTGTTGCTCGCCCAGGCCGAGACCGTGCAGGACGCGCCGATCGTGGCGAGCGATCTGGCCGAAGAGGCCCTGGCCCGCGCGGTGTCCCTGGGCGAGGAGATGGCCCTGGCCGACGCGAAGAACGGCCTGGCGGCGCGGCGGCGGCGGGGCGATCTGGCCCACGTCGACTTCGGCTGCCACTGGGACCTGGCCGACGGCAGCCCGCGCGTGCGCGACCGCTTCGGCGACACCTTCAATTCCGCCACGATCCCGTTCATCTGGCGGGCCATCGAGCCGCGCGAGCACGAGTACGCATGGAAATGGTACGATGATTGGGTCCAGTGGCACGAGGCCAAGGGCATCGTCATCAAGGGCGGGTCGCTCGTCCGGTTCTCCGAGCCGCAACTGCCCGACTGGGTCTGGATCTGGGAAAACGATTTCGAGACGATCCGCGACTCGGTCTTCGATCACATCGAGCAGTGCGTGCGGCGGTATCGCGGCCGCGTCGATTACTGGGACGCCGTGACGGGCCTGCACGTCGAGAACTGCATGAACTTCTCGCTCGACCGGATCATTGAGATCACGCGCGTGTGCTGCCACGCCGTCAAGCGCACCGACCCCGCCGCCAAGGTCGTTCTGGACCTTCTGTACCCGTGGGGCGAGTACTACGCCGTGAACCAGCGGTCGATATGGCCGTATCATTATGCGGAGATGTGCATCAACGCGGGCGTGGTGTTCGACGTCGTGGGCCTCCAGGTCTTCGCCGGCACCGCCGGGCAGGGGTATGATTGCCGCGACATGCTCGACCTCTCCGACATGCTCGACCACTTTGGCTCCCTCGGCAAGCCCGTGCACGTGACCGCCGTGGGCGTGCCGTCGGCCATGACGCCCGACCCCGAAGCCGCTATCGGCGGCGTCAACCACAAGGCCGGCGCGGGCGGCGTGTGGCACAAGCTGTGGGATGAATCGGTTCAGTCCGACTGGGTCGACGAGTTCTACCGCATCGCCATCGGCAAGCCCTTTGTCACGGCGATCTCGTGGCGCGACTTCTCGGACCACCAGCCGCACTACTTCCCGCACGGGGGCCTGTTGCGGAAGGACCTGCACCCGAAGATCGCTTACCACCGCCTGGCGGGCCTCCGCCAGGAAATCTGGCCGCAGGCCGGCGGCGGCCAGGGGCCGTCGAACGTGCTCTGGCCGGAGCGGTAACAGGGCAGCGCTACTTTCAGGATTTTGCGCGGCGGGTCTGGCGCACCTGCCGCGTTCCCGGCGGCTGCGTCGCGCGACTGAAACGCGGTGGGTCGGGAGACCCACCGCGCAGCGTCAGCTACAGCCGCGCGTGAAATGCTCTAATCAACAAGGGCAACAGGGCCGTTACGTGCCGGGCTCCGTCGGTCCCTCGCCGGTCTGTTCGAGCGCCGCCCGCGTATCTCCCTTGGCCGCGGCCTTCGCCTTGGCAGCCTTGCCCGCTTTGGCCGGTGGCCGGCGATCCTTTTCGGGATCGTAATCGGGGTTCGGCGTGGGCATCTGGGCGCCCACCTTCTGGCGCCACGCCGCCAGCTTCTTGCGGAGTTCCTCGGCCTTCTCGGGCATCGCGGCGGCCAGGTCTTTCGTCTCGCTGAGGTCGTCCTTCAGGTTGTAGAGTTCGACGTGGTTATCCTCGAAGTACTCGATGAGCTTGAAATCGCCCGCCCGTATCGCCCCCGCCGGCGTCGTGTTGTGGTAATGCGGATAGTGCCAGTACACGGCCTCGCGGTCGAGCGTGCCAGACTGCCTCAGCAGCGGCTTGAGGCTTACGCCGTCGAGGAGCCGCGGGTGATCCGCCTCCATGGCCGCCCGCTCCGCCGCGATGTCGAGGATCGTGGGGAAGAAGTCGACGCTCGTCACCACCGTGTCGCAGGTCGTGCCGGGCCTGACGACCCCCGGCCACCGCACGATCATCGGTTCGCGGATGCCGCCCTCGTACATCGTTCCCTTGCCGGCCCTGAGCGGCGCGTTCGACGTCACGTTCAAGACGCCGCCGTTGTCGGACATGAAGAAAACGATCGTGTGGTCGGCAAGGCCCAGCTTATCGAGCGTCTCGCACACGCGGCCCACGCATTGGTCAACGCTCTCGATCATCGCCGCGTACGTGGCGTTGTGCTGCGGGTTCTCGGGCTTCGCCTTCGCCTGGTACTTGGCGATCATGTCTTTCTTGGCCATCAGCGGCATATGCACGGCGTAGTGCGGCAGGTAGAGGAAGAACGGGCGGTCCTTGTGGGCGTCGATGAACTTGACGGCCTCGTCGGCGAGGCGGTCGGTCAGGTACTCGCCGTTGGGCGCCGACGGGATCGTCTGGATCTTGTAGGGGGCGAAGTAGCTTGGCGGCTGGCCCTGGTCCGTCCCGGCGAAGTTCACGTCGAAGCCCTGGTGCTCGGGCCAGTATTCCGGCTTCCCCAGGTGCCACTTGCCGATGCTCGCCGTGGCGTAGCCGGCGGGCTTCAGGGCCTCGGCGATCGTCTCTTCCGCAAGCGGCAGGTGCTTTGTCCAGTCGGGAATCCGCAGCTTGGCGAAAGGCCGCTCGTGGCCGGGGATCCAGTCCGTCACGTGCAGCCGCGCGGGGTAGCGGCCGGTCATGATGCTCGCTCGCGTGGGAGAACACACCGGGCAGGCCGCGTAGGCGTTCGTGAATCGCATGCCCTGCGCCGCCAGGCGGTCGATGTTCGGCGTCTCGTAGAACTTGCTGCCGAAACACGCGACGTCGGTCCAGCCCATGTCGTCGATGAGGATGAAGACGAAGTTGTACTTGGGTTGCGCGGTGGCCGGCGGCGCCGCGTCGGCCCCCGTGGCTGCCGCAAGAAGGCTTCGCGTGAAACCGGAGACCATAATCGCCCCTCCCAGTCCGATCGCCCCTGATCCGAGACCTCGCAGGAAATCGCGTCGCGTGGCCATTGCCCGAGTCCCCCGCCTCTTGTTCGAGAGTTGACGTGCCGATGCCCCCGAGCGTACCCGCGATCATTCCTTGTCGCAAGCGCATTGTGACAGCGCCCTCCCGTGCACCGCATTTTCGGCTGTCCTCTTGCCCCCCGGTTGCGCCCACATCATAATGCCGCCATGGACACGCCCCAGGTTACGCCGCCGACGCCGCGCCAGGCGCTCATTGCGCGGGGCGAGCAGTGGGTACTCGTCGTCCTGGCCCTCGCGCTTGTGGCCGGAATCGCGTACCAGGCGATTACGTACCTCCGCGTGGGCGCCGAGCCGCTCGAGGTCCGGCCGCCGGCCGGCGGGCCGTCGTATCGTATCAACGTCAACACGTCCGACTGGGTCACGCTCTCCATGGTCCCCGGTGTGGGCGAGACGCTCGCCCGGCGGATCGTCGAGGTCCGCGACACGCGGCCGGAGAAGCGATTCCGGTCGCTCGAGGATCTGAAAGAGGTCCGCGGCATCGCCGATAAGACCCTCGCGAAGCTCCGACCGTACCTCTTCCTGAGTGATGCCACGGGCGACGAGGAGCCCGTGCAACTCCTGGACGGTGCCCCGCTGCGCGAGCCGCCGCCACGGCCGTAAGGCGCAGCGTGTGGCCGCCAGCATCCTTTCGAGGTCCACGATTGCCCCGCCCCGCAAAGCCCCCGCCGCGCGAAGTTGCGTTGTAATACGAAGAGCGGTAGAATTCACCCTTTGCGTAATAGGCGGGAAAGGCGTCATGGACCGTTTCGAACTGGTTTCGGAATTCGAGCCGAAGGGCGATCAGCCGCGGGCCATCGAGGCCCTCACCAAGGGCCTGGAGGCCGGCAAGCGGTTTCAGACCTTCATGGGCGTCACGGGCAGCGGCAAAACGTTTGCCATGGCCAACGTGATCCAGCGGCTCCAGGTCCCGACGCTCGTCATCAGCCACAACAAGACCCTGGCGGCCCAGCTTTACGGCGAGTTCAAGGAGTTCTTCCCGCACAACGCGGTGGCGTACTTCGTGTCGTACTACGACTACTACCAGCCGGAGGCGTACATTCCGGCCCGCGACATTTACATCGAGAAAGATGCATCGATCAACGATGACATCGACCGCCTGCGGCTTCAGGCCACCAGCGCCCTCATGAGCCGCCGCGACGTGATCATCGTGGCCAGCGTTTCGTGCATCTACGGCCTGGGCAGCCCCGAGGATTACCAGGGGATGGTGATCGGCCTGCAAGTCGGCCAGCGAATCGAACGCAACGACCTCCTGCGGCGGCTCGTGGACCTCCAGTACGAGCGGAATGATCTCGATTTTGGGCGCGGCAAGTTCCGCGTGCGGGGCGACTGCGTGGACCTCGTGCCGGCGTACGAGGAGTTTGGCCACCGGATCGAGTTCTTCGGCGACCAGATCGACCGGATCTCGATGTTCAACCCCACGTCGGGCGAGATCCTTGGCGCCGAGCAGCAGACGTTCATCTATCCCGCCAAGCACTACGTGATGCCCGAAAACCGCGTCGAGCGGGGGTGCGCGTCGATCGAGGCGGAGTTGGTGCAGCGCCTGGAGGAGTTGCGGCGCCAGGGAAAGCTCCTGGAGGCCCAGCGCCTGGAGGCCCGCACGAAATACGACCTCGAAATGCTCCGCGAAGTGGGCTACTGCTCGGGCATCGAGAACTACAGCCGCCACCTTTCCGGGCGCGCCCCGGGCGAGCGACCGTACTGCCTGCTCGATTATTTCCCCAAGGATTACCTCGTGTTCGTCGACGAGAGCCACGTGACGATCCCGCAAATCCGGGCCATGTACGCCGGTGACCGCAGCCGCAAGGAAGTCCTGGTGGAGCACGGATTCCGGTTGCCGTCGGCCCTCGATAACCGGCCGCTGAAGTTCGAGGAATGGGAAACGATGGTGCGGCGGGGCGTTTTCGTGAGCGCCACGCCCGCCGACTGGGAGGTCGAGAAGTCCGGCGGCGAGGTCGTTGAGATGGTCATCCGCCCGACCGGCCTGCTGGACCCCCTCATTCGCGTCGAGCCCGCCCGCGACCAGGTGCAGCGGCTCCTCGAGGAGGTCCGGAAGCGGATCGCGCGCAGCGAGCGGACGCTCGTGACCACGCTTACGAAACGCCTGGCCGAGGACCTCTCGGAGTACTTCCGCCGCGAGGGCATCAAGTGCACCTATCTGCACAGCGAGGTCGAGGTCTTCGACCGCAGCGAAATCCTCAAGGAGCTGCGCGAGGGCACACACGACGTGATCATCGGCGTGAACCTCCTGCGCGAGGGGCTTGACCTGCCCGAGGTCAGCCTTGTGGCCATCCTCGACGCCGATCGCGAGGGGTTCTTGCGGAGCGAAACGAGCCTCCTGCAAACCATCGGCCGATGCGCGCGGCACGCCAGCGCCGAGGTCATCCTCTTTGGCGATAAGATAACCGAGAGCATGGCCCGCGCGATGGAAGAAACGCGCCGTCGACGCGAGAGGCAGGAAGCGTATAATCGCGAGCACGGAATCAAGCCTGAGACGATCCGCAAGGCGATCCGGGCGGGCATCGAGGCCGAGGTCAAGGGCCGCCGCGGCGCGCGGCTGGCCGTGCACCTGTCGGAGAAGGATTTTGCGCGGACCGAGCTCCTGCGCGAGCTGGAGTCCGAAATGCATAAGGCGGCAGAACGGCTGGAGTTCGAGCGGGCCGCCGAACTGAGGGACCGTATTCAGGAACTACTCCATGGCACCCAAACGACCTCCCACGACGATTCCAATGGAACGGCTTCGCGTCCGGGCGATGGAAAGCCTCCAGCCGCTGCTCACGCTGGCCCTTGACGAGGACATCGGTCCGGGCGACCTCACCAGCAGCGTCCTCATTGACACCGAGGCGGCGGCCCACGGCGACGTCCTGGCGAAGGCCGACGGCGTGGTGGCGGGGCTGCTCTTCGTCACGCCGATTCTCCAGCGTGTCGACGGGCGCCTCCAGTTCGCGCCGGCCGTGGAGGACGGGGCGCACATCCGCCGCGGCACCGTCCTCGGGCGCATCTCGGGCCCCGTGCGGCCGATGCTGACGGTCGAGCGGACGCTCCTGAATTTCACGCAGGCGCTGTCGGGCGTCGCCACGCTCACCTCGCACTATGTCGAGGCCGTCGCCGGCACCGATGCCGTCATCCTTGACACCCGCAAAACCACGCCCGGCTGGAGGTATCTTGAGAAGTATGCCGTACGCATGGGCGGCGGCACGAACCATCGGACGGGCCTGCACGACGGCGTTCTGATCAAGGACAACCACCTGGCCGTTCGCGCCCCCAACCACATGGGCGAGACCATTGCGGGCCTGGTGCGCGAGGCCCGCATGCGGATTTCGCCCGAAATCCCGATCCAGGTGGAGGTCGAGAGCGTCGACTACCTCGAGGAGGTTCTCGCTTCAGGCCCCGACGTGGTCCTTCTGGACAACATGGCGGCCCCGATGATTCGCGAGGCCGTTGAGCGGCGCAACCGCCTCTTCGGCGACAAGGGGCCGGCCCTTGAGGCCTCGGGCGGCATCCACCTCGACAACGTCCGCGAGGTGGCGGCAACCGGCGTCGACCGGATCAGCGTGGGGGCACTCACGCACAGCGCCCCGATTCTCGACATCTCGCTTGAGGTCAGCCGCGATTAGTATGACAGCGCCAGGTTGTCATTTGCGCGGCGGGCCGGAAGACCCGGCAGCGGGTATTGAAATCTGAAATTTGAGATTTGAAATTTGAGATCTGAGATTTCAGATTCGAAATTGAGTCTCGCGCGGCGGGTACGGAGACCCGCCGCGCAGAACCTGGAAAGTAGCGCTGTCATACAAGCGTCGGGGGGCGTTGCGAAAGGATCGGCTATGGATGCGCGGGTCTCGCTGGCGCTGCGGCGCGCGCGGCGGCCCTTGCGCGGCGGCCGGGCCGGCCCTGTTTCCGTGGACTCCCTGGCGGCCCGTCTGAAGCTCACGCCCAAACGCCTTGCCGAGGCCGTTGACGATCTCGCGCGGCTGGGATTCGTCATCGAGTCGCACCCGATGCTCGGCCTCCTGCTCGTGGCTGCGCCGCCGCAGCTTCTTGCCGAGGAAATCGCCTGCGAGCTTTCGGTCCGGCGGGTCGGGCGGCAGGTTCGATGCATGGACTCGACCGCCTCGACGAACGATCTGGCGTGGGAGTGGGCCGGGCGGGGGGCGGGGGAGGCCGACGGACTGGCCGTCTTTGCCG
>PMZT01000240.1 GCA_003170085.1 Planctomycetia bacterium
CGCCACGGCGGGACTTCGTTGTGGCTGCCCTGCTGCTACGGAAAGGGCGGCGCACACCGGGCCGTCCGCGGCGCAGGGCGTTTTCCTTCCACGTGGCCCATTTCACGGGGTTGTCACCGAGCGGCGGGGTTGCTACGATTAGGAAATGAAAGCGTTGCGACGGGTCATCCTCTGGGGAGTGCTGGGGACCATCGGCCTCATGGCGATCCTTTCGATCGTCGGGGCCTTCCTGCACCCCGTGGAGCCGCGCGACCTTGAAACGGCCCAGCCGCTTTATCAAGCGTGGCTGGTCGGACTCCAGAAGTTCGAGGAAATGATCGGCCTTCTCGATGCCCGCGAACTCTTCAATTCCCGGCCGCTCATCGTGTTCTGGTTCCTTCTGCTGGCGGCGCTGCTGGCGGGTTTCATTTTCTTCCGGCGGCTGCTGACGGCCCCGGCGGGCCTGGCGATGCACCTGGGGTCGCTCCTCATCCTGGCGGGGGCGATGTGGGGCTCGGCCAAGGGACACGAGTGGCGACACGCCCTCTTCGGCAGCGACAAGGTCCAGTCGGGCTACCTGGTCCTCGGGCTCGGCGAAACCGACAATCGCCTGCTCGCCTCCGACATGCGCACCCCCGTCGGCGAACTGCCGTTCATGCTCACCCTCAAGGATTTCTGGCTCGACTATTGGCCCAGCCCGGAGAAGCGGTGGGGCCTGATGGTTGTCACGCCTCCGCCCGATGACTCCGGCCCGGCCCGGCAGCGCCAACTTGCGTGGGAGGTGGGCGGGGATATCGCGATTCCCATGACGAGCGCCCATCTGAAGGTCCTTCAGTACATCGAGAGCGCGCGGCCGGTGTACCCGCCCGGCGCGAAAGCGGTCCTGAAGATCGGGCCGCCCGGCAGCGAGCAGACCGAGATTGCGGCCGAGGCCGGGAAGGCGGCGACGCTCAAGAAACCCGAGGTCAAGGTCGAGGTGCTGCGGGTCTTCAAGAACCTCAAGGTCGTGGGCGGCGGGGCGGCCGGGCACGAGGTCATCGACGCCCCCGGCGGCGAAAACCCGGCCCTCGAGATCCGCGTGACGCGGCCCGACGGCGGGGACGCCTTCCAGGGCTACTTGCCGGCGCTCGCGCCTTCGGTCATCGAGGGCGCTGACGGGCTCGTGGTCGAGTACGCCGTGCCGCAGCCCACCGGGGCCGAGGCCGACGCGTCGACGGGCCTGCCGGCGATGGAGATTCAACTGACGGCCGCCGACCGCGAGCAGCGCCAGTGGCTCATTCCGCGCCCGGGCGACCGGTACGTGGAGCTTCCGCTCGGGCCGTTCCTCCGGAACCGCTCGCCAAGCGAAGGTTTCGTCGAGGGGCCGATCCTGTACCTGCTGCAACCGCTCGGACCCGTCAAGGCGTACAACAGCGACGTGGTGGCGACCGAGGGTGGCAAGCAGGTGGCGGCGGCGGTCGTCCAGGTGAACCATCCGCTGCGCTACGGCGGATACCATTTGTACCAGTCGTCATACGATCACAACAACGAGTCGTACACGGTGATCGAGGCAGTCAGCGATTCGGGTCTGGCGGCGGTGTGGCTGGGGTTCATCCTGCTCGTGGCCGGGGCGTTCGGGCGGTTCTGGATCGCGCCGGCGTGGGCGGGCGTGAGAAGGCGGGGCGCCCATGGCCGTTAAATGGAACCTCCTGGGGCTGCTCCTCATCGTCGCCATGATCGCGTACGTGCTCGCGGCGGCGGCGCTGGTGGCCCGTGCGCGGCGGCTCGGCACGGCCTTCTTCGCCACGGGCTTCGGCGTGCTCGTCTTTGCCTTCGGACTGCGGTGGTGGCAGGTGGAACACGTGCCGCTGCAGAACATGTTCGAGGTGGTCCTCACGCTGGGCATGCTCATGTTCCCGATCACGCTCTTCTGCCGCCGGTTCCTGGGCGTGCGCGGCGAGGCATTCGATGCCATCCTGGGCGTCATCGTCCTCTTTCCGGCGGCGTTCGTCTTCAAGGCCGAGGTGCTGCGCCTGCCGCCGGCCCTCCAGAGCTTCCTCTTCATCCCACACGTGGCAGCGTACATGCTCTCATACGTGATCATGGCGAAGGCGACCGTGCCCGCCGTGCTGCGGCTGTTCGTGGTGCGGCCCTCCGACGACCCCGCAGCCGTGCCGTACGACGAGGCGGCGCACCGGATGGTCAGCCTGGGGTTCCCGCTTCTGACGCTCGGCCTGGTGCTGGGCGCGGTGTGGGGCAAGCTGGCCTGGGGCGATTACTGGAACTGGGACCCCAAGGAACTCTGGTCGCTCGTTTCGTGGCTCGTGTACCTGGCGTACTTCCACTTTCGCGCCGTGACCGGCAGGAAGTGGCCCCGCGTTCAGTCGCTGCTCATCGTGCTGGGCCTCATCGCCATCGTGCTGACGCTGTTCTGGGTGAACCTGGCCCGCATCTTCGGCAGCGGCATGCATAGTTACGCGTCGTAGGCGCGGCGTTTTCCGGTTGTGTTCTCTCCGCCCCCCGCGGTACAACTATCTCGTGGCGCTGCTTTCCGGGCCTTACGCGGCGGGTGCGGANNCCGCCGCGCAAATGGAAATCTATTGTTGTCAAAACTATTTACACCATCTCTTTGGGGAGGACGACCATGACCTGCCGGGCGAAGGCGTTTCGGATTGGCGTGCTCTGTCTCCTTGGCTTCACTCTCCTTGCCTGCCAGGCGCGGGCCGAGTGGCAGGTCGGCGCAACGGCCGACACCGTGCGGGTCCTCCGTAGCGACCCCGTGCCGGCGGCGAAGGCCGTGGCGATGGCTGCGGCGCGGAACGAGACGCGGAGCTTCCAGGTCTTCACGCGATCCGACGCGCCGGTGGCGGGCGTGCGGCTGGCGGCGGGCGACCTGCGCGGCCCCGACGGCGCCGTCATCCCGGCCGGGGCGTGCGAACTCTTCCGCGAGCACCTGATCGACCTGGTCGTCGGAACATATCGCAATGACAAGTTCAAGCCCGACGGCTACCCCGACCCGCTCATCCCGGCGAAGAACCCGATGACCGGCCGGCCGATCGAGAAGGCGCGGCTGCTGGCCATGCCGTTCGACCTTCCGGCGGGCGAAACGCACGGCTTCTGGATTGACGTGAACGTGCCGGCCGATGCGAAGCCCGGCCAGTACCGCGGCACGTTCCGCCTGGCGGGCGCCGGCGGGCAGGCGGCCGAGGTCCCGGTCACCCTCACGGTCTGGAACTTCGCCCTGCCGCGCGTGGCGTCGATGCAAACGGAGTTCGGCTCGCCGGCGGGGCGGATTCGCGGTTACTACAAGGAACGGGCCAAGGCGGGCACGGAGCCCGACTGGTCCGACTGGCCGGCGGTCGAGGCCCAGTGCGCCGAGCTCGTCACGCGCCACCGCATCAACGCCACACCGCCGTCGGGCACGTTTTTGCCGCGCGAGCAGGGCGACGGCTCCTACGCCGTGCCGGCCGACCAGGTGGCCGCGATGCGGGCGTTCGTCGATCGCTACCAGGTGAACGCGTTCTGCGTTCCCAATCCGTCGAGCCTCTTCAAGGATCCCGAGAAAGGCCGCGAGAAGCTTCGCGCGTGGCTCAAGGCGTACGACAAGGCCGCGGCGGAACTCGACCGGCCGGGCGTCCTCCTCTTCACGTATCTCAAGGATGAGCCGAACGACGAAGAGGCCTACCGGTTCGTGCAGCAATGGGGCAAGGCCATCCGCGACGCCAAATCGGTCGTCAAGGTGCTCGTCGTCGAGCAGACGTGGACGCAGGACCCGAAGTGGGGCGACCTTTATGGGGCGGTCGATATCTGGTGCCCGCTCTTCTCGCTCCACAAGCAGGAGAACGCGGCCACGCGGCAGGCGCTCGGCGAACTCGTCTGGACCTACACGGCCCTCTGCCAGGGGCAGCCCACGCCGTGGTGGCACATCGACTGGCCGCTCCTGAACTACCGCGTGCCCGCCTGGACCGCGTGGCGATACCGCATGCGCGGGCTCCTCTACTGGGGCGGCATGACGTTCTGGAAAGAGGTGGAGGACCCGTGGCTCGATGGCCGCACCTACGGCCACGCGCACCTGAAGAACGGCAAGGGGCCGCTCTACAACGGCGAGGGGACGCTCGTGTATCCCGCCCGTGCGGCGGGCTACGACGGCATCGTGGCCAGCCTGCGCCTGAAGGCCCTGCGGGATTCGATCAACGATTATGAATACATGATGATCCTTGAGAAGGCCGGCCTTGCCGCGGAGGCCCAAAGAATCGTCGAGCCGCTGGCCGGGTCGTTCTTCGAGTGGGAGAAAAACCCCGCGGCGTACGAGGCGGCGCGGGCCAGGCTGGCGGCGCTCATCGTGGCGACCCCCGCGAAGTGACGTTGGAAAGCGTGCCGATGAATCGTCCCGAGCCGATGTCCGCCCCCTTGCCCAGCCTCGCGCGCACCGCGTGGCTTGTCGTGGCGTTGCTCTGGCCGGTGGCCCTGCTCAACTACCTTGACCGGCAGATGCTTGCCGCCATGAAGTCCTCGGTGATGGGGGATATTCCGAGCATCGGCCTGGAGGCCAACTGGGGCTATATGCTCGGCCAGTTCAAGTGGGTCTATGCCTTCCTGAGTCCGGTCGGCGGCTACCTTGCGGACCGCTTCAGCCGGCGCTACACCATTGGCGCGAGCCTGATCGTCTGGTCGGCGGTGACCTGGGCCACGGGCCAGGTCACGACCTATGACGGCTTGCTGTGGACGCGCACGCTGATGGGCATCAGCGAGGCATTATACATCCCCGCGGCGCTGGCGCTCATCGCGGATTACCACGTGGGCAGCACCCGTTCGCGGGCGGTGGGCCTCCACCAGACGGCCATCTACTGCGGCGTCCTGGTCGGCGGGTTTAGCGGCTACGTGGCCGACGCGCCGCAACTGGGCTGGCGATTCGCGTTCGACGTCACCGGCCTGGTGGGTATCCTGTACGCGGTGCCGTTGCTGTTCTTCCTGCGCGACGTGCCGAGAACGCCCGTTACAAGCCTGACCCCCGCCGTGTCGAAGCCTTCCCCGGTCGCGGCGGCGAAGGAGTTGCTGACCAACCGCTCGTTCATTCTGCTGGTCCTGTGCTTCACCCTGCCGGCGTTGGCCGGCTGGATTGTGAGGGACTGGATGCCGGCCATCCTCAAGGAGAGATTCGGCCTCGAGCAGGGACCGGCCGGGATGTATGCCTCTTTGCCCGTACAAATCGCGGCGTTGATCGGCGTCGGTATCGGCGGATGGCTTGCGGACGCCTGGATGAGGCGCACGATACGCGGGCGGATCTCGGTCAGTGCCCTCGGCATGTGTCTTTTCCTGCCGGCACTGCTCGGCTTCGGCCTATCGGGCCGGCTCGAATGGGCGGTCGCTTTCCTCGTTCTCTACGGCGTGGGTTGGGGCTTCTTCGATTGCAATAATATGCCGATCCTATCCCAGATCGTGCGCCCCGAGCTGCGCGCCACCGGCTATGGCATTATGAATCTCGTCAGCATCAGTTGCGGCGGTTTCGCCGACTGGGGGTTCGGCGACCTTCGCGACCGGCAGGTGCCGGTCAGCCTCATCTTCGGTGCCTTCGCGGGCTTCGCGCTTCTTTCCGTCGTGCTCGTGCTGCTCATCAAACCACGCAAGGAGAAGGAACTTTTCTCTCCGGGAAGTGGGGTCGGCTAAGGGCGCAGCGGAGCAGGTTACGGCGGCTGGGCGGAGCTAATACGACAGTGCAACTTGCGACTTTGCGCGGTGGGTCTCCCGACCCACCGCGCGAAAATGCCGCATGATCGAGGCGCGTATCGGCAACCGGCGCGGCGGGTCGGGAGACCCGCCGCGCAAAACCTGAGAAGCTGCGCTGTCGTACTGATGGAGGCTTTCGAGCCCGACGCGGAAGCGTCGGGACACCCGGGAATCCTACGACTTTCGCGGCGTTTTACGCGTGGCGGGTCTCTTCTTCCGTTTCGGTTTTGGCTTCGGCGTGGGCTTCGGCTTGGGCGCGGCCTGGCCTTCCGGAAGTGGGCCGCGGATGGCCTCGATCAGGTCCTCGGCCGGGCCGGCCTTGTTCAGGTACGCCTCGGCCCCGGCCTCGAGCATGGCGGCGGCCATGTCGGCCTCATCGTGCATCGAGAGGCCGATGATGCGCGTGTGCGGCAGTTCCGCCCGGATGAACCGCGTGGCCTCGAAGCCGCCGAGGCGCGGCATCGTCACGTCCATGATGACCACGTCGGGCCGCGTCTGGCGGGCGACCTCCACGGCCATCCAGCCGTCGGAGGCCTGCCCCACGACCTCGATGTCCGGGATCTCGCCCAGCAGCCGCGCGAGGCCCTCGCGCATGACCTTGTGATCGTCGGCCAGGACCACGCGAATCCGCTGGCCCGCCAGCGCCTTCTCGCCCGACGGCGCGCGCGGCACAATCCCTTCCGGCAGCCCTGACGGCGCCGGGGCGATCTCGGCCCGGACGGGTTCCTCCATCTGCCCCAGCGGCGCGGTGAGCGTGAAGCGGCTTCCGCGTCCGGGGGTACTCGTGATCTCCATGCGGCCGCCCAGGAGGGTCAGGCGCTCGCGGATGCTGAAAAGGCCGAACCCGCCGCGGGTCGACGTCCCCGCCTCCAGTTGTTCCGGGTCGAACCCCGCCCCGTGGTCCTCCACGGTAAGCCGGACCTCGCCGGCCTCGGTGCGGCTGAGCGCGACCTTGGCCCGGTGCACGCCCGCGTGCTTGACGATGTTGAAGAGGAGTTCGCGGGCCGCGTCGAAGAGGAAGGCCCGGACCTCCTCGGCCTGCGGACTGGCCGCCTCGTCGGCCTCGACCTTGACGAGGAGGCCGTGTTTCTCGCCCATCTGGCGGCCCAGCCACTCGAGGGCCGGTGCCAGGCCCGCCTCATGCAGCACGGGGGGCGAGAGTTCGAACGTGAGCGACCGCGACGCCGCGATCGCCTCCGTCAGAAGGTCCCCCACGCTCTCGTTCGTCTGCCGCAGATCGGGGTCCTTGATGCGGCCGCGCATCGCCCCGACCGTGAACTTCGCCCCCACGAGGAGTTGCTGGAGGTGGTCGTGGAGGAGCGTGGCGAGGCGTTTGCGTTCGCGCTGCTCGGTCTTCGTGAGTTCCAGGGCCAGCGCCCGGAGCTGGCGGGTGCGATCGACTACGCGGGCCTCGAGTTCGGCGTTCAGCGTGCGGATCTCCGCCTCGGCCCGCTTGGCGTCGGTCACGTCACGCATGATCGAGATGTGCCGCCCGGGCAGGATGTTGGCGACGCCGTAGGATTCCACGTCGCGGACGCTGCCGTCGGGCCGCACGAGCTGGTGGCCGGCCCCGAAGCGGCCCTGGCAGAGGAACCGCTGCCAGATCGGCTGGAATTCCATCCCCGGCGGCATGAACTCCGAGGCGCAGCGGCCGATGAGTTCGCTCGGCGGCAGGCCGAAGAGCCGGCCGGCGGCCGGGTTGGCCTCGACGTACCGGCCGTCATCGTCGGCCAGGACGATCGCGTTCGGCGCCGAGTTGAAGACGGCCCGGAACTTCGACTCGCTTTCGCGCAGGGCCTTTTCGGCCAGCCGCTGGACCGTGACGTCGAGCATCGCGCCGACCATGCGGACGGCCCGGCCGTCCGAGCCGCGCGAGACGATGGCCCGGTCATAGATGTCGGCGTAGGAGCCGTCCGGCCGCCGGAACCGGTACTCGAGAACGCAAGTGTCCTCGCCGCCCTGGATGACGCCGGCCAGGTCGGCTTCCACGCGCTCGCGGTCGTCCGGATGCACGTGATCGAGCCACCACTGGGTGGTGTCTCCGCCCTCCGCCGGGGAACCGAACGCGGTCACGCAGGTGGAGGTCCGGACAGGGACCCCGTCCTTGATCGTCCATTCCCAGATGAGTTCGTTGGCGGCGTTCGTGGCCTGGCGATACCGCTCTTCACTGCGCCGCAGCGCCTCCTCGGCCAGCATGTGCTCGGTGATGTCGGTGAAGAGGCCCAGCAAGCCGTGCGACCGGCCGGCGCCGTCCATGAGGCCGCTGGCACCGACCCGCAGCCACAGGGGCGACCCGTCCTTGCGGCGGCAGCGGCACTCGAGGTGCGTGCCTGCCGGATTGGCAAGGCACTTGGCGTAATTTTCCCGCGTCCTGGCGAGGTCCTCGGGAAACACGAAATCGTAGATCGAGCGGCCAAGCATCTCCTCGGGCGTGTAGCCGAGCATCTCGGCCATCTGGCGGTTGACGAGCGTGGTCATGCCTTCGGGGTCAACCATCCAGATTCCGTCATGGGTGTTCTCGACGATCTGGCGATACCGTTCCTCGAAGGGGCGCGCAGCGTCGCCGGCCGGGCGATGAAGCGCGGCCTCGAGCTCGGCGATACGGGCCTCGAGCTCGGCGTAGGTGGGTTGATCGGGCATCGGGCGCCCTCCGCGCCAAACGGTTTCCGCCTCATTATACCGTATGCCGCGAGGCACGAACCACGGAGTTGTACGATTGAGGGAAGGGGGGGCGGGGGCACTTCCGTCGGTTTGCCCGAGGGGCGCCCCTGCTTTCTTGAACTTTCATTTGCACGCGGAAAGAACGTGTGGCATAATACCATTACACCTCGGAAGGGCCATGGGATGAGCGAGCGGCTACGATTACTGGCGCTGAAAATCCACGACTATCCCGAGCCGGAAGACCTCATGACCGACGCCAAGGTCATGCTGGCCAAGGCGGGGGCCATGATGCTGGCCACCATTCCCGACTCGCACAGCACCGGCGAAGAGAAGCGCTTCCTCCTGGCGCGGCGGTGGGAGCGCATCAACGACCTGGCGCACCTCCTGGGCGAACGCAACGAGATGATCCGCATGATGCGGGCGATGCACGCCATTGCCGCCGCCGTCATCGATGGCCGCCCCGAGCCCACCGACGAGCAACTCGGCCTCTCGCCCTCCTACTGGGTCCGGGCCGATCAGGACAAGGCCGCCGCCCCCGAAACGGCCGCCAAGCACGTGCCGCACGGGTAGGGGCCGGCGTGGCGTTATCCCGAGTCGTGGACGCCATGTTTTGGCGCCTTTGCGAAAGCATGCTCTCGCCCGCCACGGCGGGTCTTCGACAGCGAGAGCAGGGCACCCATGCGCCCGGATGCACTGTGCGCACCGGCCGGCGCCGCACCTGTGATTCGCTTCACAATCGGGGGTGGAAGAATCTGGCCACGATGGACTCCGCCCTGTATAGTGAAAAAGCCCTAAAACCAGTGCGGTCTCGGGATTGCGACATGGTATTTGACCACTCGGAGAGAAGCAAGAAGTGCCGGTCCGGGGGTTGCACGTGGAGAGAAGTGACTTGTTGATGCAGCCTGAGCGTGCCGGTGTGGACAAGACACGTCATTTTGCGAGGAAAGCCGATAGAATGAAAACCCACGTAACCATGGAGCAGGATCATGGGTGAAATGACGACCTCGGAAATGCTGCAAGACATCGAAATCGAGAACTTTCGGGGCATATCCAAGTTGCGGTTGTCATTCTTGGGACCCGATAAGAAGCCCTCGCGGATCGCTGTTCTTGCGGGCCCAAACGGTTGCGGCAAGACCACGGTGCTGGAAGCGTGCCTCTTGGCCTGTGGCCGGGCCAACCTGTTGAGAGGGGAGCATGGGCCTGGCGCAGTGCGGTCCGGGGCCGCCAGCTATCGTATTCAAGCGACGTTCCAAGATGGGCAGACCAGCCGCAGTGTGGAGTGCGGCGCGAGGTCTGCCTCCGTGCCCGTGGAAGTCTCTTGCGACTATTTTTCTTCTTGGCGTGCTCCCAGGCTCGTTGGGGCCGTGTCCGTAACTGCCGGTAAACGGGGCAAGCGCCCCGGCCTAACCGAGGAGAACCGGCTCTGGACAGTCAAGCAGCGACTGGTGAACGCCAAAGCGCATGAGTCTATGTCGTCCAGTTCGTCGTTGGCAGGAGGATCGCCGTACGAGGAAGTGCTTCAGAGAGTCCGCGATATTTGGGATATGTTCTATCCAGGCAAGCACGAGAGTTTTTCAGTCGAACCCGTGGGAACTGACCCGGACGAAGGTTTTGACGTGTACCTGAACACGAGCGAAGGGGGACGGATTCCTCTTAATAGCCTCAGTTCCGGACAGTTGGAGCTGTTCCTTCTGGCGGGATCCGCGATCCCCTATCAGCCGGACGCATCGATCATCTGCATTGACGAGCCGGAACTGCACTTGGACCCGCAATGGCATCGCCTGATCCTCCGAGCGATGATGAAACTGCGCCCTAATTGCCAGTTCATCGTGGGAACGCACTCGCCTGAGGTCTATGATTCGGTCATGTCGTATGAACGACATTTCCTGGTGCCTGACGATGATCCCCGTGCTCGTGCGTGGGCAGAGATCGGCAAGGAGGATCCTGAAGCATGCTCCAGGACGTAGGACTTCCAGAGATGTACCGGGGCAAGGTGAATCTTTGGGTGGAGGATGCGGTTTCCCGTGTCTACCTGAAGGAGTGTTGGCAGGACGATCCCGACATCCTGTTTCTAACCGCGGGCGGTAACGAGAGCGTGGCAGCGATCCTGAACGACGCCGAAGCGCGCGGTTACGCGAACGTCGTTGGCTTCGTCGATCGGGATTTCGGAACGAGCAACCGCGCCGATTGGTTGAACCCGGCGAAAGGCTTTCGTCGCTTTGTTCCCACGGTTCATGAGTTGGAGAACTACTTGTTGGATGACGCCGCTTTAGCTGGTGCCGTCATCAACACAGGAGGGCGAGCCAGCGGAGAGATACGCGGACGATTTGAGAAGCGTGCCCACGAGTTGACTTGGTGGATGGCCTGTCGGTCGGTTATCGCCGATTTGGCGGATGCTTTCATCGGCGAGTTCCCAAGGCACCCTAAGTGCCCGCAGGTCGTTGACTTGAAGAGCGCGGAAGACTGCATTGTGGGCCAAGAGTGGTTCAAACAACTGAAGGGGCACTCAGACAGTGCTACTGCTGAAGGAGAAATACGGAATCGCCTGACCCTCGCGCATACAAACACTGAACAACAAGCGGCAAGCGACGGCTGGAAACGCGAGTTCTCGGGCAAGGAGTTGTTTCGCGATGTTCGAGGATGGGTCTACACGGAGCCGCCCGCAAAGGCTAGTCCCTCTGACCTCGACGTGGATGTCGCCCGCGCGGTAGCCCAGTGGCAAGTCGCCAACAACACTGTCCCTGGCGAGGTCACCGAGTTGCGGACAGCAATTCGCCGGAAGGCAGGCATTTAATGAGCATCCACTGTCATGGTGCGGTTATAGGGTATCCTGGGACAAAACCATTTTAGCCCCTGTGGCAGGGGGCCGCACCACGCGCGCTGCCACATGGCATGGCTGTAATATCCGCATAGCATGTTCTCTTGCCGGCCTCGGGGGGCCGTTACCTCGGCCCTGAACCCGTCGCCGCACATGTAGTATACGTATGAGGATGGCGTGGTGCAGGGCGCAGCCGCCTACGTCCGCCTCGCTTCCGTCACCTACCCCGGGTTCGCTATCCCCCCAACGGCTGTCTTCCGGTGAACTTTCGGGCCTGGCATAGCCGATTCTGTAAGTGAGAGCGATTGCCCGTTGTCACCGGCGTGGGGCGTTTGCCGGCCGACGGGTTCCATGAGATTAGCGGTGCGCCACGGCGGGTCTTCGACGCGGCGGGTGCGGAGACCCGCCGCGCAAATCCTTGAAACTAGCGCTGTCATACTAATACTACAACGCCACTTGGTTCATCATGCAACAGCGTAACGACGACAGTTTGATGCC